>JBDSDN010000097.1:0-11814 GCA_039920545.1 Ferruginibacter sp.
AAGGGTGAGCCATGATAATGCAGTATTGCTTTACATCCCGCATTCGCTGCTGCTCTTTGCACCTGCAAGGCAGTCGTCATATTATCTCCCTGGAAAATAAGTGTTGTAATTTTTTTTTCTATTAAAACCCTGGATAATGCCGGAGAGATGTCACCCTTTGCGTTTTTAAATAGCACTGTTACAATGAGGTTATCCGGGTAAACTATAGCCGGTTTTTCATTACTTGCATTAAGAGAAATTAAATGCTGAAATATTAACTCGTTTTTATTAAATAGAGAAATCAGGCTGGCGGTTACTCTTTCTACTCCACCGGTTACAGTGTAATCCAAAACAAAGAATGCACGGTTACCGATACTCATTAAGTATATGAATTTTATACTGCACAAAGCTAAATTATTAATTGTGCACCGCAATTACGGCAGAGTCTTGCTGTATGATGATGCCAGGAGAAGAAATAAAAGAATATTGATTGACGCCTTTATTTAAGGGTAACTTATACATTTGCTTTAAAAATTTATGGAGCCATTGCAGATATTAGTGATACCGGGCTACAAAATTTTTCCTGTTGATTCCGGTGGGGCACATGGCCAGTTAACTTTTCTTGATAAGCAGCAATATCAACATAAAATAAGTTTGGTAGTAACGCCGGAAAATTTAGCGGAGGAAGATATACCGGCGTTTAAAAATAGGTTTCCGAGATTAGAATTGCTGCTGGTTGAATATTCAAAACACCCACCTTTAAAAAAAATAAAATCTTTTTTTAAAAAACAATTTAGAAAGTGGTCTGGCACTGACCTGGCCTACCAACTGGGCAAATCGCACATAAATGGGTTTATCCTAAATGACCAGGAAAAAATAAATAGTATTCATAAAATTGCAAACGAAAAAAAATACGATTTAATCCAGGTAGAGCATATAAGAAACCTCGGTTTGATAACTGTTCTACCCGGGCAGACGAAGAAAATATTTATACACCATGAAATCTATCATACCAGGGTACAGCAAGATTTGACTTCGCTGAAGTATAGTAATCCCTTTGCGGCTTATATTACTGCTGCAGCAGAAGGTGCAGAACTTTTCTGGCTGGAGAAATACGATGGCATTATTACTTTTAACCCGGAAGATACGGAGCTCCTGCGGCACAAAGGCATAGCTATACCGCAGCTGGTGGCACAACCATTTGCATTATTTGATGATGAACTGGTTCGCCTCTATAACCCATCACCCAAGCCATGCCTGGCTTTTGTAGGGGGCGAAACACATTACCCGAATAAGGAAGGGCTAAGGTGGTTTTTACAAACAATTTTACCCCTCGTACAAAAAAACGAACCCGAAGTAATAGTAAAAATAACGGGCCGCTGGAGCCCGGAATTTGTGGGAGATTTTGCTAACGAACATATACAGTTTACCGGTTTTATAAATGATCTTGATGCCATATTAAAAACTGCAATCTTAATTGTCCCTATCCGCATTGGCTCGGGCGTACGGGTAAAAGTTTTTACGGGTTTTGCCAAAGGCTTACCCATAGTATCTACTCACCTTGGCGTGTCCGGGATACCCGGTCTGGTTGATAAAGAAAATGTATTAATTGGAGATGGACCGGAGTTGTTTGCAGAAAATATTACCCTGCTTTTACAGGATCAGGTATACCGCAAAGAAATTTCGGAAAAAGCTTTTTTAGTTGCCACAGAAAACTTTGGAGAGGGGGTTTTTGTTCTGGAAAGAAATTCCTTTTATCAAAAAATTATGCAGGGTGACGGTGGCTAAAAATAGAAATATTTAACCATCCAATTCCTGCTTTATCTTTGTAATCTTATGACAAATTTTATACCGATATTTCCGCTGGGCATTGTGGTATATCCTGGCGAACATTTGAACCTGCATATATTTGAACCCCGTTATAAACAATTAATTGAGGATTGTTTTACTGCTAAAAAACCATTTGGTATACCCGCAGTATTAGACAACCAGGTAACTGAAATGGGTACGCTCGTAGAGGTGCTTGAGATCAGTGCCCGGTACCCTGATGGTAAAATGGATATTAAAACGGGTGGGCTGAAAACTTTTAAAATACTTGAAGTTGTAAAAGATGTTCCTGAGAAATTATACAATGGTGCTATAGTAACCTACCCTAAAATTTCTACTAACGGGAGCGCACACCTGATGAAAAAAGTTTTAGCAGGTATAAGAGAAATTCATAAAAGCCTGAACGTGGTAAAAGATTTTTTAAAACCGGATAATGAATTGCTTAGTTATGATGTTGCACATCATGCGGGTATGGGTCTCCAGGACGAATATTACCTGCTGGAGCTGGAAGAAGAATTGCACCGCCAGGAATTTTTAAAACGGCACTTAGCCAAAGTAATGCCGGTAATGATGGAAATGGATATCCTGAAAGGTAAAATAAAAATGAATGGTCATTTTAAAAACCTCGAGGGTTTTCAATGGTAAGCCTCATTTCTCTTACTACAATATAAACTGATTATCGGTATGCCATGTATGTAATTTGTATTCATTATTACTCTAACTAACTCTTCTCTCTTTATGGTTACGCTTTGTTTTGATTTTGGAAATACTACTTTAAAAGCCGCTGTTTTTAATGCTGCTGTTTTTACAGAAGAGTTTTATTTACCGGATGATAAAACAGAAACCATACAAACATTATTAGTAAAATATCAACCAAAAAAAACCATACTTTCTTCTGTAATAAATCATAATCCTGCAATTGAAGATTTGCTATCCAAAAAGAGCAGCTTCCATAAATTATCATCAATCACTAAATTAAATTTTACAGCTCCTGTCGCAAAACCCGAAACGATTGGTGCAGACCGGCTGGCACTCGTAGCTGCAGCAGTGCATTTTTTCCCTGGAAAAAATAATTTAATTATTGGGTTGGGCAGTTGTATAACTTACAATTTTGTAAACCAGTACCACCAGTTTTTAGGCGGGGGAATTTCACCTGGCCTGGACATGCGTTTTAAAAGCATGCATGAACATACAGCCCTGTTGCCCCTGGTGCAGGCTGATTGGAATTTTCCATTGGTGGGCTACGATACTAAAACAAATATGCAGAGCGGAGTTATAAATGGTATGGCAAGTGAGATAGATGGCACTATAGAAAAATACGGTAATAAATACAGCAACTTTAACGTCGTTTTAACCGGGGGCAATTCTGGCTATTTTGCAAGTCAACTTAAAAACAAGATATTTGCCGACTATAATTTTTTATTTAAAGGACTGTATGCACTCAGCGAACTTAACAACTGCCCGTCTTAAAAAAAATATCACCCTACTAATTTCCATTTTAATCTATACAGTTTCCCAGGCCCAGGAAAATTCTCCCTATTCCCGTTATGGCATAGGTGAGCTTGTACCAAATAGAAATGTTGTAAACCGTGGCATGGGTGGCATAGCTGCAGGTTATTCCGATTATCAAAGTATTAACCTCTCTAACCCCGCTTCATTAGGCATAATAAACACAACGATTTTTGACCTGGCAGGGGAAGTAAGCAGGCGTACTTTAAAAAGTAACAGCGCACCGTCTAGGTACACATCTACCAACACTTTTATTTCTTACCTGCAGGTCGGCTTCCCGATAGCCTCAAAAAAAATGCAACAAAAAGGAAATAATTGGGGGGTAAGCTTTGGGCTACGGCCGGTTACTCAAATAAATTATAAAATAGAAAAAAATGAAAGGCTTACTGGTATAGATAGCCTGAATACTACTTATGAAGGAACGGGCGGCATTAGCCAGGCTAATATCAGTACAGGGATAAAAATAAAAAAACTAAGCCTGGGTGTAAGTGGTGGTTATAGTTTCGGCAGCAAGGATTACAGTACTGTTCTGGAGTTGATTAATGATTCTGTTTTATATTATAAATCTAATTCTGCAGTAAAAACCAGTCTCTCTGGTTTTTTTGTAAACGTGGGCGCACAGTATGATATAAAAATAAAAAATGGATCTCTGCGCCTGGGCGCCTATGCAAATTTGCAACAGAAGTTAAAGGCGAAGAGAGAAAACTTAAATGAAACATTTTCCTTTGATGGTAACGGGGGGATTGTTGCAATTGATACAGTTGATTTTAAAAGTAACGTAAGGGGTAATATTAGTGTCCCTGCTTCTTATAGTGGTGGCTTTACTTATGTAAGTAAGCATTGGCTTTACGGTGCAGACATTGATATTACCGAATGGAATAGCTATACTTTTTTTGGCGTAAAAGATGCCGTGCAAAATACCTGGGAGTTGCGAGCTGGTGGACAATATTACCCGGCTAAAGAAAACACACCGGCCAACAAATACTGGAATTTTGTAAAATACAGGGCAGGTATTTATTATGGGCCTGATTATATAAAATTAAATGAGTCCCGGCCTAACTATGGTGTAACGTTAGGTGCAGGATTTCCGCTTACCTCTTTTCAAAGGTTACGTTTTGGGGAGTTTGTAACGCTTAATACCGGGATAGAAATTGGCGCCCGTGGTGATAAAAAAAGTCAAAGCCTCAGGGAAAACATCGCCAGGTTCAGCTTTGGCATTTCTATGAATGCCCGCTGGTTTCAAAAACAACGTTATGAATAACAAATCTGATCAGGCATCATTTTTTCAACGCAAATTTTTATAGCGATTGGCTGGTAATTCATGGCTGGATAAATGCATAAAAATATGTTTTAATTTGAATCCTGTACATAAATACGGCAAAAAAGACGCATCTTTTATAATGGGTTGATATAACTTTTTTTTGAAAATTCTTCTACGATATAAACTAATTGCCGCAGCCCTTATACTGGGCTGCTTTTTTTTATCAGCCTGTGAAAATGATGAAAAAGATATTAAACAGCTTTCTTCAAAAAAACTTGGAATAGAAGAAGCAAAAAATATTAAAATTAATTACAGCACCGGCGGAAAAGCAAAAGCCATACTTACCTCTACGCTGATGCTGCGGGTTCAGGATACCGTACCGTATGTAGAATTTCCTAATGATATTCATGTGGATTTTTATAACGACCTGCAGGTAGCAGAAAGTAAGCTTACCGCTCATTATGCAAAGTATAAAGAAAGCCAGAGCATTGTTTTTTTAAAAGACAGTGTAAAAGTGATTAACATGGCAAAAGGTGATACGCTGTATTGTATGGAACTTTACTGGAACCGCAACCGCCCTGGCCGTGAGTTTTATACAGATAAACCGGTTCGTATAAGAACCAGTACCCAAATTTTAAATGGAGTAGGTATGGAAGCCAGCCAAAATTTTAAAGATTTTACAATCCTTCATTCCACTGGTATTATAAAAGTACCGGCGTCGCAATTTCCTCAATAGTTTTAATAACGGAATGTACGATATGCTAAAAAAAGAAGGCGTCAAAATTGGGAAGGAATATATTAATAATTTAAAACTTGTCACTCTATTAATAAACACACCGGATGCTAAGAAATAGTTCACCCATAATTTATGGCATACCTAATTGTGATAGCGTAAAAAAAGCGATGGAATGGTGCAAGAGAAATAAAATTGAATATACATTCCATAATTACAAAACAGAAGGCATTACTGCAGTAAAAATCAAGAGCTGGTGTAAAACAGCAGGCTGGCAATTACTGTTAAATAAAAAAAGTACGACCTGGAAAAATATTGGCCAATCTTTGAAGAAAGAAGTGACAACCGAAGGGCAGGCCATAAAATTGATGCAGGAACATACAACCCTTATAAAACGGCCAGTGATAGAAATAAATGGCACAATATTAATAGGGTATGATGAAGAGGTTTACACGGATCAATTATTAACGAGGTAACATAAAAATGGCCAATAAAAATTTCTTTATTTCTACCAGCCGGATAGAAGCATTCAGCGATGGTGTCTTTGCCATTGTGATCACCCTGATGGCTTTTCAATTTAAAGTCCCGAAATTTACAACCGATGCCAGTCTGCACCAGAATTTTCATGATCTGCTAAAAATAACACCGAATATTATTGGGTTTGTTTTCAGTTTTGCCTTTGTTGCGGTGTTTTGGATAAGCCACCACCAGCTTTACCATTCTATTAAAGAAGCCAATGGTAAATTACTTTGGTATAATATGCACTTACTTTTTTGGATTACGATGCTACCTTTTGCCATAGCTCTTGTAGGAGATCATCCAGAAATGCCGCTCGCAGCCATGAGCCTTGGGATTGTATTATTGATGACAAGTTTTGCTGCATTGCTGTTAAGGCGATATTCCCATTTCACGGCCCGGCTGGTGAATGAAGAACTTACAGAAGATTCTATTAATGATGGGTTAAACAAAAACATCATTGCCATTGTTTTAAATGCACTGGCAATTTTTACAGCATTATATTCTGTGTATATTGCCTATGGAATTTATTTTGTGGTATTGGTTCTGTTTATGATCCCACAAAAATTAGAGATAAAATCACGTTCATCATCAAAAAAAAATATATGAAAAGATTCGCAACAGCGGTATGGGAAGGTACCGGTAAAGAAGGAACCGGGCACTTAACCACCCAAAGCACAACCCTGGATAAAACCCAGTATTCTTATTTGAGTCGTTTTGAAAGTGGTGTAGGAACCAATCCTGAAGAACTTGTGGCAGCAGCCCATGCAGGTTGCTTTACCATGAAATTAAGTTTTTTATTAAATGCTGCGGGCTTCACCGCAACGATTATTGAGACAAGGTGCGACATCACTTTAACCGATGGAGCTATTACTGAATCTCATTTAAATGTAAAAGCAACCGTACCCGGTATTACGCAGGAACAGTTTAATACATCTTTAGCGGATGCTAAAGAAAATTGCATTATTTCTAAATTATATAAAACAAATATCACGCACGAAGCAGTGCTGGCATAAAGCGAATTGTCA
Source organism: Ferruginibacter sp. (assembly GCA_039920545.1). GTDB lineage: Bacteria > Bacteroidota > Bacteroidia > Chitinophagales > Chitinophagaceae > Ferruginibacter. The sequence goes on from JBDSDN010000097.1 coordinate 6,854, forward strand.
ATAGGCAATTATCAAAGCGGACATTATGGAAATGGGTTTGCTAAATGGCAATTTCAAAAAATTTATTGCACATTGCCTATAGCCTATTGCCCTTTAATTCATAACCACTTACACTTTGGCTCATGAGTTTTAAAAATAAAACTATCTTCATTACCGGGGCCTCCAGGGGTATTGGCAAAGCCATTGCCTTGCGCTTTGCAGCGGAGGGAGCCAATGTTATTGTGGCCGCAAAATCAGTGGAAGAAAATCCAAAATTGGGGGGGACTATTTTTTCTGCTGCCCGGGAAATAGAAAATGCAGGCGGCAAAGCGCTCCCTGTTCAATGTGACATAAGAGATGAAAACCAAATTCAGGCAGCCGTTGATAAAGCGGTGGAGACATTTGGTGGCATCGATGTATTAATAAATAATGCCTCAGCAATTTCCCTAACCCCGACAGAAAAAACAGAACCCAAAAGATTTGACCTCATGCATGACATCAATGTACGGGGCACTTTTTTTATGTGTAAAGCTTGTATCCCGTTTTTAAAAAAAGGCAACAATCCGCATATACTCACCCTATCTCCCCCAATAAATATGGATATGAAATGGTTTGCTAACCATATAGCCTATACGCTGAGCAAATACAATATGAGCATGATCACCCTTGGCCTGGCTGCAGAACTTAAAAAATATAACATTGCTGCGAATGCCTTGTGGCCCCGTACCACTATCGCTACGGCAGCGGTTCAAAATCTCTTAGGCGGGGAAATGCTTATAAATATGAGCCGCACGCCCGATATTATTGCCGATTGTGCTTATTACATTCTATCAAAACCATCCACAGAATGCACAGGCAATACATTCATAGATGAAGCTGTGCTGGCTGCAGAAGGCATTACAGACCTCTCAAAATATTCTGTTATTGCAGGGGCACAATTGTACAATGATTTATTTATTTAAGGTTTTGGGAATAAAATAAATAATCCTGCCTAATTTCCAAAATCATTTTATTTCGCTTTAATATTAAAAAACAAGACCCCAGTTCATTATTTCAGAATGAACACATCTGCCATTTTTAGTCAAATTAATTTCCTTCAAAATGTGTTGCTGTGAATAAAAATTTCCTGTTAAAGGATTCCTAATAAAATATTGTTTTGATAAGCGGTAACTATTTAAAAAGTCTCCCGTTTAATTTCGTATTGGTAACCCTTTAAAACATGCCATACATTAAAAGTTATCGCCATGACTGACAAATTTGTTTGGGTTATTTTATTCTGCACCTGCCTGAGCAATAAATTGGTGGCTGGTCTCCAACCCCCTGAACAACCTAAAACCCTCGTGGCAAAAAGGCTTACTTCCTCTCTTAAAATAGATGGCTTCATAAATGATGCTGCCTGGAAAGATGCTCCCCTGGCTACAGGATTTGTTGAATTCAGGCCTAATCCTTCTGCTTTAGAAGCCTATACCAACCGGACTGAAGTTTACATTTTGTACGATAATACTTCTATATATATCGGTGGGTATTGTCATGAACAATCAGGTGATAGTGTTTCCCGGGAACTGGTTGGGCGGGATCGTATAGGCACTAACGATTTTGTGGGGGTGGTGTTTGACACTTATAATGATAAAATAAATGCTTCAGGCTTTTATGTAACCCCGTTGGGGGAACAGTATGATGCAAAATATTCTAACACCGGGAACAATAATGAAGATGGAAGCTGGAATGCAGTTTGGTATAGCGAATCACAAATCGTAAAAGATGGGTGGCAGTTTGAAATGCGAATTCCTTATTCTGCGCTTAGGTTCAGCAGTAAGGGAACTACCTGGGGGTTAAATATTACCCGTCGCAGAAATAAAACCGGGCAGCAATACAGCTGGAATCCTATTTCTCCCACCATAAATGGTTTCATAAACCAGGAAGGTTTATGGGCAGGCTTACACAATATTAACCCTCCATTACGCCTTTCTTTTTCCCCTTACTTTTCTACTTATGTAAATCACTATCCCTACAATACTGCTGGTACAAAAAATTTTACAAAATCTGTAAACGGGGGTTTAGATGTTAAGTATGGCATTAACCAAAACTATACGCTGGATATGACGTTGATACCTGATTTCGGCCAGGTGCAAAGCGATAAAAAAGTTTTAAATCTTACTCCCTTTGAAGTTAAATATGATGAAAACCGCCCTTTCTTCACCGAAGGAACAGAGCTTTTTAATAAAGGAAATTTGTTTTACAGTCGTAGAATTGGGGGAGAACCACTTCATAAATATGATGTATATGATCGTTTAGCGCCAAATGAAACAGTGATAGATAACCCTTCTGAAACGAAGCTTATAAATGCAACAAAAATTTCCGGCCGCAATTCAAAAGGCTTTGGCATCGGGCTTTTTAATGCCATTTCAAAACCTATGTATGCAACCGTAGAAAATAATGTAACGCTGGAAAAACTAAAGTATCAAACAAGTGCCCTGACAAATTATAACATTCTTGTTCTAGACCAGACATTAAAAAATAATTCTTCCATATCCTTAATAAACACAAATGTTTTACGTAGCGGGAAAGATTATGACGCTAACGTTACTGCAGCAGTTTTCAACTTCAACGATAAAAAAAATATTTATAACTGGAACGGTAAAGTAGCTGTGAGCAATCAACGTTCTTCGTTGTCTAACGTAACAGGGTATTCGCATAATCTTGGGTTTGGTAAAAGTGGCGGGCGTTTCAATTTTCAGGTAGCAGAAGAATTAGCAAATGAACAGTATGATATAAACGATTTAGGTATCCTGTTTAATAATAATTACATAGACCACTATGTATATCTTGGCTACAAATGGGTTAAGCCAAAAAACTGGTATAATAACCTGTACCTGAATATTAATAACTCACTCAGCCAGCGATTTCAGGGAGGAACCTACCAAAGTTTTAACTTTAATACCAATATAAATGGCCAGTTAAAAAACTTATGGAATTTTGGAATACAAATGAATTATACTGCTGCCGGAAACGACTTTTATGAACCGAGAAACAAGGGGAGGGTATTTAAAAAAGGCAGCGCTGTCGGTGGTGGTCTTTGGTTTAGCAATAACCGGGTAAAAAAATATACTTATGGCACCAACCTGAATGTATCTTTTAAAAAAATGTTTAATGGCCGTTCTTCTAATCTGAATTTTTTTCACCGTTACCGGTTTAATGATAAATTTTCAATGGGCCAGGATATTGCATACAGCCCGTTTTATAATAATGTTGGTTTTGCTGATATAGTTGCTTCAACAAATGAAATCATTTTTAGCCGACGCAAACGTAATACCGTAGAAAATTCGTTAAACGTAAAATACAATTTCAATAAAAACTCGGGCATCAGCTTTGTAACCCGGCATTACTGGAGCGAAGTAACACCGAATCAATTTTACACCTTAGACAATACCGGTCATCTTGTACAAAACAACAGCTATAACAAAAATCAGGACTTTAACCTAAACCTTTTTAATATAGATATGATATATACCTGGCAATTTGCTGCGGGTAGTTTTGTAAATATCGTTTGGAAAAATTCTATTGCCGGCTCAGATGATGCAGTAGCCAAAGGATATTTTAAAAATCTTAATAATACGCTCGGCACTTCCGAAAATAATAATGTGTCTTTAAAAATTTTATATTACCTGGATTATTTATCTCTTAAAAAGAAAAAGTAATTTAAATAGCGGCATTATTACCTGGCATTTTACCGGGATAAAGCAGAACCGTTAAGCCAGGGGGTCTGCCAAAATAATCCATTGTTCCGTGGTTCTTGACTTAAATGTTGCATTGCCTAAAGGCCTTATTGGTGTCTAATTATATTTTTAAAGAAAAGATTATTTTACAGACATTTATGTTCCCGTACTCTCCTTCCTGCTATTGCATTCTATAAATAATGTATTATCTTTCATATACTTCTTTTAATTTCTAAATTAAATTGTTTTATGATCGTAATTGCACTGTATAATTTAAAAGGTGGGGTGGGTAAAACCGCCTCCTGCGTAAATTTCGCATACCTGGCAGCCGCAGACGGCTTTAAAACTTTGCTATGGGATATAGATCCCCAGGGTTCATCATCATATTATTATAAGGCTAAACCAAAAGTGCACCCCGGCATAAAAAAACTGATTACTAAAGATGCGCATTTAGAAAACGCCATCCTCTCCACCGATTTTGAATTGTTGGATGTAATTCCGGCAGACAACTCATCCAGGAGCTTTGATATAATGCAGGAAGAAATGAAAGGGAATAAAAACAGGTTGAAGAGTGTAATAAAACAATTAGGCGAAGAGTATGATTTTGTATTTATCGATTGCCCGCCTGGATTTTCTTCCTTATCAGAAAATATTTTTAATGCCGCCGATATTGTCTTGATGCCTGTTATACCAACCACTTTATCTATACGAACATACCACATGGTAAAAGACTATTTTAATGAGAAGGGGTTGGAGATAAGCAAAATGATGTGCTTCTTTACCATGACTGATCTTCGTAAAAATATGCACAACGAAATAATGGAAGAATTGTATAAGGACAAACGCTTTTTTCAAAACTATATCCCTTACCTGAGCGACGTAGAGAAAATGGGAATACATAAAGCGCCCATTATGGAATTTGCTAACAGCAGCTATGCCGCCAAATGTTATCGGGAATTATGGATAGAAATTAAAGAAGGGGTCATGGAATAAAAGAGAAATTTAAAAATATAATAAACGGCTGCTCTTGAAGCAGCCTCTTTGTATATACCCATTCTTAAAAAGTAATGCTGAAGGAGCCATTTGTAACAACCTTCGTCGCTGTTCCTATCCCTCCTGAGGTCACCGGGTTTAACGTGCCGCTAAAAGTACCCGCCGTACCGGTTGCAGTAAGAGTAGTAATAGTGCAGGTAAGGTCAGAGGCGGTTACGGGTGAAGGTATCCAGATAGTGCCTGCATTATCTATATAAGAAAATGTCGCAAACT
>JBDSDN010000098.1:0-12691 GCA_039920545.1 Ferruginibacter sp.
AAAAGGTTACATAATTCGTAAGCAATTTCTATACTTTTGGCCACCTCTACCAACATGCGTTCCTTAATACTATATTTCAGTTGGGTCTTTTCATTATGGATAAACATAAAGCCACCATGGCCTTCACGCAAGAAAACAATTACTGTGGCAAATTCAGTATCCCTGCCTTTTACCTGGCTATCGGTACCTATGCATACTTTTAATTTGTAACCTGCTGAAGTTTCTCTTTTAATGGCTTCTGTTACTGCATCTTTTATAGGCAGATTAATGGCATCCCCGTTAAATTTTCTCCATAACATAACTGAAGCGTTTTCTAAATTTACGGATAAATAGATAACTCTTTTTGAAGCGCACTAAAATAAATATAATAAAAAATAAAACTAAAACTATAATATCTAGAGAAAGCTACAATGAAGTAACGGAAAGTTTCAATAGAGTATTGAGGGAATTTCTTTAAATAAAAAAAGGGGCTAGCCCCTAACGCTAACCCCTAACTTACACATGAATCTACCTTACTGTTTTATAATTCTTTCTGTCTGAGTGGTATTGTTGTTTATAATTTGAATTACGTACATTCCTGCGGGTTGGTTTTGAATATTAATTTTATTTATACCTTTTATTCCCTGGCCGCCTCTCAATGTTCTACCGCTTAAATCGCTAAGAATATATTGGTAATTTTCCGAGGCATTGATAGATACTTCCTCCCGTACAAAGGTAGAAACATTAAATAATTTATTTTGTTTTTCTGTAGCTTTCAGGGCTATAATATTGGAATAAATTTCCTGGTCTCTTACTGAAGTTACTTTTAGCCTGTAGTAAACCGTTGCGTTATCGTAGGGTGCGTAACTGAATGCACTTGGCGCACTATTCATTGTAGTTAAGGGTCGGAATGTTGCCCCATCCAGGGAAACCTCCAGTACTTGGGTTTTGATGGGCTCGTCTGCAATAATTTTCCATCTAAGATTGTGCTTTGTTTTATCGGAACTTCCGCTTAATGAAACATCATGTATCGGTAACAGGGCTTTTACCCCGGAAAGCGTATAGGAGCCCAGGCTGCTGTAATTCGCAGCATTCACATTGCCAATGCTGCTTACTACAATATAATACGTTCCAGCGTTTAGGGTTGTATCTGCAACTACATTTAAAAGTGTGGGAGGATTGTATGAACGTATCAGCGTTTTACTGCCATCATATAAATCCATCTGCACATCCAGGTCTGCACCCGTATTACTGATGTTTACACTTGCCGGATTCACTTCCAGATGAATCTGGGAGGTAAGATTATTAACAAATTTAAAAGCATCTTTATCAGAAAAGGTACTAATTACCCCGCTAACGTTAAATGAGCTGGTGCCTAAATCGAAGTTGCTTGTATTTATTAAATCACTGTAGTCATCGGTCCGGTACGTAAATCCATTTTGTGAAGTAATGATAGAAAGGTTGTCCTGAGTGCTGTTACATCCGTTAGGTGTTGGGCCGTTGTTCCATCCCGTCATATTAGCGCCATAACTATTGCCCATAATTGGGGCCCAACCTATTTCCCCAGTACCAGCACCTGTACTATAAGTCTGAGTAAGATTGCAACTGCCATCATAAGCTGATTGGTGAGAAAGACCAACCGTATGGCCACTCTCATGCGAACAGCATTCCGCCAAATATTTAGGAACGGAAAAGAGACGGTCTGCAAAAACAAATGCTGGGGTGTCATCTCCCCAGGTAAAAGAACCTATATATGCAACCCCACCTACCCCGGCGTAATACCATGAACTGGTTGGTGTGATAATTACTCTTATGCGCTGTTTTAACGGAGCCGCTGTAAATACCGCCAGGTCTGTGGTCACTTTAATATTAAATGGACGGTAGTCTTCAGCTACACGCTCATAAATCTCTGTAATTTGGGTATCGTTCATCCCACTGGCAGCACAAACAAATTGGGCACCACCGTTCCAGGCAGCGGCTTTTACTGTTTGACCATCAAAATCCAGGTATACAGTGCCGGCGGCAGTTGGAAAACTATTTAGTTTGGGACCGGACTGGCTGTAGGCTGTATATGTGATAAACAACATAAAAATAAACAGGCTTCGGTTGGTGTAGTTTTTCATTTTATTTTAAATTTAGTTGCTGGAAATACCAGCAAATAATCAGGATAATTGGGGTATTGGATCTTAGGAAAAGGCTATTGATAATTGCAATCGACTAATATTTTGCTGTTTTCAAATTTTTGAAGGTTATACTGTCCCGTTTCATCTTTCACTATTTCAAACCCGTCAAACGCTTTATTATTTAATATCCTGCCGGTGTACGTAATCGATTTATCCTCATTTATAATTTTAGAAAGGCTTAGCAAGGCATTATTTAAAACTGCAGACTTAATAATAATATTTTGCAGATTACTATACTTTACTTCGTTGCTCAAGACCACACCTGAAAAAGTAAGGGTATTAGAAAGTGCTACTGAAACATTCTGCCCTTCAAAATAGTTAAAGGCATTAGCTAATGCTGCATCATTAGCTTTCATAATTTCTGGTAAATCATTAAAGAGTTTTGGGCGGGGGTCAATTTTTTGTTGACCATAGCTGACTGTAGCAGAAACGCATAACAGTAGGATAAGTAAGATTTTACCTGGTGTTTTCATTGGTACTGGGTTTTTAGTAAGCGGTATATGGATAATACCTTATTATTGAAACGCACTTAAATTATACTTAGTATGTAAACAAATAAATATTTTTACAAGTGGGTGAGCAATTAAACGTAACAGGGTGAGGATAAGTATCAAACCTTTTAAAAATGCCCTGAATAGCCTTGACTTAGCTTTAAATTAATACTGATTAGTACTAAGAAGAACAAGCGTGCAGGCTTCCTGAACCAGGATGCCTTCCTTTTCTGCCATATCCTGGAATTCCTGATTTTCTGTTCCTGGGTTAAAAATGATACGGCGGGGCTTTAATGAAAGGAGAAAATTATAATAAGGAACCTGGTTGGCGGGATTGAGGTACAAAGTTACTGTATCAATATCTTCAATTTCTGTAGTATTTGTAAGGATAGAAATATTTTGAATCTTGCCCGGCCTTCTACCGATGGCAACTACCTCATGATGATGAGATAATAATTTATTAACGGCTAAAAAGCTATAGCGGGCAGGATTTAATGAGGCCCCCAGCAGTAAAGTTTTTTTTAAAGTCATTCAAAAATTATTTTACAAACCTGGTTTCAAGAGCTGGGCCCGGTAGCATACACTCTTCTTTTTTGCCGAACCATTTATACCGGTTATTTGAGATGACATTATAAATTGAATCTCTAATAAAAGCAGGTACAATAATAAAGCCATATAACAATTTCATGGCTCCGTTAAGCTGCCTTGCTACCTTAAGTGCTGCGGTAGATTTAAAATATACTTTCCCATTCTGTATCAATACAAAAGAATTAAAATTGTTGGTTTCAACCTGATAATCGCTCAATAATTTTTGCCCCGTTTCACTTTGTAGGGAAGAAAATTTAAATTTTGCAGAAGGATCTTTTTTTATAACATATTGTACTGCTCCGTTGCAAAGGTTACAGATACCATCAAATAATATGATAGGGTGGTTGGACAAAAGTATCTTAAAATAAAAAATGCTGTGATATTTCTTTAAGAAAATAAAAAGGATTCTCAGGGAGACTCACCCTGAGAAAAAATAGTCATCAAAATTTAAACCAGCATAGTTACCGGGTTCTCAATGTATTTTTTTAAAGTTTGTAAAAATGCAGCACCTACGGCGCCATCAACACTGCGGTGGTCGCAGCTGAGGGTAACTTTCATAATGTTCATAACAGTAAAGCCTTCCCCTTTTTTTACTACCATTTCTTTAATTCTGCCAACGGCTAAAATGGCGCTATCTGGTGGGTTTATGATTGCTGTAAACTCATCTATATCCATCATGCCCAGGTTGCTTATGGTAAATGTATTTCCACTAAATTCTACCGGTTGTAATTTCTTTTCTTTTGCTTTTGCGTATAGCTGTTTTGCATCGGCAGCTATCTGTGATAAAGATTTTTGATCAGCAAATTTAATTACAGGTACAATAAGGCCTTCGGGCAATGCTAAGGCAGAGCCAACATGTATATGATGATTCTGGCGTATAAAGTCACCCATCCAGCTGCTGTTTACATCAGGATGCTGGCGCAATGCAGCTGCACAGGCTTTTATGAGCATATCATTAAAAGAAATTTTTACCGGACTCACTTCGTTCATCGTATTCCGTGCAGTTATGGCATTGTCCATGTTTATTTCCATGGTTAGATAAAAATGCGGTGCACTGTATTTACTTTCCGCCAGGCGCCTTGCAATTACTTTACGCATTTGTGTAAGTTCCACATCGGTGTGGCCTTCCTGCCCGTTGGCTGCAAAAGCTGCAACTGCACCAGTATTTATATTTTCTCCTTTAGAAGAAACATTTTCAGGCTTGTCTTCCTTTTTGGGAGTGTACCCCGCAACGTCTTTTTTGGTAACCCTTCCACCATCGCCACTGCCATTTATTTGAGACAGGTCTATACCTTTTTCTGCAGCCATTTTTTTTGCAAGGGGAGAAGCTTTAATTCTTTCCTCAGAAGAAGTTCCATTTGCTGAACCGTTAACTGATGAAGCATCCGGCTCTGCGGAAGGTTTAATTTCAGCCGCTTGTTCTGTCCCTTTTTCTCCGGCAGAATTAGCTCCGCTTTTTTCCGCAGCCACATAAGCACTTACATCAGTACCTGGCTTGCCAACGATAGCGATAATCTCATTTATTTTTGCAGCTTTCCCAGCCTCTACACCAACATATAATAAGGTTCCTTCTTCGTAGCCAACCACCTCCATTGTTGCCTTATCAGTTTCTACGTCTGCCAACACATCATCAGCTTTAACTTTATCGCCTATTTTTTTATTCCAGGTTACAATTTTCCCTTCCGTCATTGTATCGCTTAATAAGGGCATCCTTATTTCCTTTGCGCCCTCAGGTAAAGTAACTTTAGAAGTGTGATCTACTTCGGCCGGTGTCTCTTTTTTTAAACTATCTTTTGTAGTTGCTTCAGGTTTTTCTTTTGATACCCCCGCTCCGGAATTTTCAGGCTCAAGCAAGGTTTTATATTCTTCCCCTTCTTTACCCACTATTGCAATCACCTGGTTTACCTTTGCGGCTTTCCCTGCCTCTACTCCAATATAAAGTAAAGTTCCATCTACATAACCATTCACTTCCATAGTGGCTTTATCAGTTTCCACATCAGCAAGAACATCATCAGCCTTAACCTTATCACCCACTTTTTTATTCCACGTAATTATTTTGCCTTCCGTCATCGTGTCACTTAAAAGCGGCATGCGTATTACTTCTGCCATATTAATTTTTCTTAGTAAAAATTTATCCCCGAAATTAAGTCAAAAAGAGGAAAGTTTTATCCCCACTTTTACAGGTATTCCTTTTATTGAGAAATTGATTTTTATCCAGGGGAATTTCCAAGATCTGTGATGAAATTCTACTGTATTTATCACCGGCTGTATAATTAATCAATTTCCAACTTTAAGCGGTCTTTTAAAATTTTAATATTTGGATATTGCTCAGCCAGCATTTGGTATTGCTCCTTGCGGTTTAATTTTTTTTCTTCCGGCGCCAGGACCGGTTCATTGACTTCTATAGTTATTGTATATTTTAACTGCCGGTTGTTGAAATATTCCTGGAGGTGATGAATTAATCCTGAACGCTCTGCTTCAATAATTTTTTGCTGCAGCTTGCTGGATGTTATTATTGTAAAACTGTTATTATCCACAACTTTCAGATCTGAAGATTTTAAATTATTTGCACCAACATTATTTTTATTGAATATCAAGGTTTCAATATAAATATTAATGCAGGCCTGCAAATCCCCAGGGGTTAAAAATTTGGCACCGCTAATAATTTTATTCTTAGCAGTTAACTCGGCACGAATTTTTTGCAAAGATCCAAATGTCGCCTCTTGTTTTACAAGGGTGCTGTTGTTTTCTGAAGTTTGCTGTAAAGGTTTTATGTTGTTAGACCCAGGTTCCGGTTCTTCTACAAATAATTTCGCTTCCTGCTTTTCTAAAACAGGCATTGTAAAAGAAGGAAAAATATTTTCTTCTTTTACTTTTATGATGTTTAAAATTTTAAAAGCAACGGGTTTGATTTCATCTGTTTTTCTTTTTTTATTTATACCAGCATCTGTCACCGATAAATCAATTGCCTGGTTAAGATAGCAGAGTTTGATGAGGGCTATTTCCACGTACAATTTTTTATTTCTGGCCATCTTATACCCAATCCCGGTATCGTTTAAAATATTCAAAGCCGCCAATATCCAGCCGGCAGTCACCTGTTGGGAAACAACTAAATATTTGTCTTTGAAATCCTCTGCTACTTCCAGTAAACCTGCAGCCTTGGGATCCTTGCTTACAAGGAGATTTCTTATAAATTCAGTATATCCTTCTAAAAAAGTATCACCCTCAAACCCCTTTTGTATGATGTTGTCAAAAAGTAATAAAGCGTTCGTCAATTGCTGATTACTCATAAAATCTATCATCTTAAAATAATAATCTTCATCAAGTATATTTAAATGCTCCAGGGTATTTGCATAAGTTAAATGGCCTCCTGTAAAACTTACAATTTTGTCTAATATACTTAGGGAATCCCTCATTGCACCTTCGCTCTTTTGGGCTATCACATGTAAAGCAGTTTTTTCTGCAGTAATATGTTCTTTTTCGCAAATTTCCTGGAGATGCCCTACAGTATCGTTAATGGTTATGCGCTTAAAGTCAAATATTTGGCAACGGCTTAATATAGTTGGTAGAATTTTATGTTTTTCTGTTGTTGCCAAAATAAAAATGGCGAAGGGAGGAGGTTCTTCCAGCGTTTTTAAAAAAGCATTAAAAGCTGCAGCACTGAGCATGTGCACCTCATCTACTATGTATACTTTATAATCACCGGCCTGGGGTGCAAAGCGAACCTGCTCCACCAGGGTTCTTATATCATCTACAGAATTATTGCTGGCAGCATCCAATTCATGTATATTCAAGGAAGTGCCATTGTCAAAAGAAACACAGCTGTTACAAGTATTACAGGCTTCACCTTCAGGGGTGCGGTGCTCGCAATTAATTGTTTTTGCCAGGATGCGTGCACAGGTTGTTTTGCCTACGCCCCGGGGGCCACAAAATAAGAAAGCATGTGCCAGCTGATTGTTATTGATGGCATTTTTTAAAGTGGTGGTAATATGAGACTGCCCAACTACCGTATTAAAATTATGAGGCCGGTATTTTCTTGCCGAAACAATGAATTTCTCCATAAGTGCAAATTACAAACATTAGATGAAGATGCCAGTATGCAGATGTAGTAAGGAGACTGATTTTTTTCTTAATAAGCACGTCATAATTGAAAATTATGCGGCTTAATAGAACAACATTACTTTAGTTTAAAAAAGGATGTCTTTTAAAAACTTTTGTTCTGTCAAAAAGATATCGGAAAGTCGTAAGATTTCTACTTCTTTTTACATCTCCAAGGCTGCCGGCAATATTCAACATTTTTGGATTGAAATCACCAATCCACTGCATTTCGTATTCTGTATATTTTACCTGCGGACTCTGAATAACTTTAGCAGCTTCGGCAATCAGGTAAGCATCTACACCCTGCCCTTGCCACTCTGGTATTATACCAAATACAATACCTGTAAATTTTTTATTTGCTTTATATTTTTTTAACCATAAAAACTTTAATTTCTGTATCAGCCCGAATTTCCCATGCAGGTATTTAAACCATTGGTTAAGGTCAGGAATATTCACAAATATGGCAATTGGGTTTTTTTCATGATACACATACCATATAATTTTTTCATCCATTATTGGTTTCATTTTTTTGAACATGATAAGAACCTGCTCTTTGGCAAGCTCCTTCAACCCGCCATGACCCGCCCAGGCTTTGTTATATACTTCGCTAAAATCTGCTGCATATATTTCCAGGTGATTTTTATCAATATGCCGTGCAGAAAATTTTTTATTTTCAGCAATTGTAGCATGGCGGCTCCATATTTTATCACCTAAGGGTGATTTTGGATTCATATCCAGGCAGACCTGTTCAAAAAAATGGGCAAAGCCATAAGTTTCAAAAAGCGAAATATAATAAGGGGGGTTATAATTCATGCAATAAAGCGGTTCAGAAAAACCTTTAGTCACCATTCCCCACCAGCGATCTCTTTCACCAAAATTTATAGGTCCATCCATTGCCTCCATCCCCTGTTGCATAAGCCAGTGCTTTGCATTGTCCAATAATAAATCAGCCGCTCGCTGGTTATTTATACATTCAAAAAAGCCTATCCCACCTACTGGTACATCATCTCCTTTATTTTTATATTTTTTGTTTACAAAGGCGGCTATACGTCCGCTTAAACGCCCCTCGCTGTCTTTTAATATCCATCGTTGCACTTTGCCAAAGCGAAACGATTTATTTTTTTTCTCATCAAATACCTCATTGATATCTTTATTAAGTGGCCTTATCCAGTTAGGATCATCTTTGTATATATGCAATGGTACTTTTAAAAATAGAGTTTTATCTGCGGAGGTAGTAACCGGGAAAATTTGCATGGGCAAAATTAAAAAGTTTTACTCCAGATAAAGATAGAGGCCTTTAAATTTCTTTATTAAGCCTTAATTATTTTTGGAAAGAATAAATGAAATTGAATAGAATTGGTCTTGGAAGTTATTGCAATTCCTTTCTCAGCTCATTGGCGGTTTTTGTACTGCCATCAGGGCTCCAGCCCGGGGGCATAAGCAGATATTTAATTTTAGTAAGAACAGAGGCTTTCTTTTTAACATCGGTCTTGAGGCTTTGCCATTCATGAAAAATAACTTGGAGGGGGTTATCCGGATTATGTATGGGTTTTGTAAGTCCATATATAATAGGATCGGTGGCAAGTTCCTCCTGGAAAGTACCAAACATTTTATCCCAGATTATAAGGCACATGCCCATATTTTTATCCAGGTACCTGATATTGCTTGCATGGTGTACCCTATGATGACTAGGGCTAACAAACAAAATTTCGAACCAGCGGGGCATTTTGTTTATGTATTTTGTATGTACAAGTATCCCGTACGTTTGGGTTATGGAGTACATAAATACAATATCAAGGGGATGAAAGCCAAGGACGGCAATTGGAATAAAATATACAAACCTGTAAACGGGTTGAAATACGGAAGACCTGAAACCCGTTGTTAAATTGAATTCTTCTGAAGAGTGATGGGTAACATGTACTGCCCAAAAGAGTCGACAGTAATGGTCTATCCGGTGTTCTATATAAAATGCGAAATCTTCCAGGAAGAAAAGGAGAATCCAGTAAGCATAAATATTTTTTACCTGAAAAAAATGATGGGTATAGCTCCACATTAAAATGCTTACATAAAAGGCCCAGCGTAGCACGAGATCCAGCCCGGCATTTAAAAGCGTGAGGTAAATATTTTGAAGGGTATCTTTAAAAGTATAAAATTTCTTCTCCCGCCAATTGCTCATGAAAATCTCGGCGCCTATGAGTATAGTGTACAGCGGAATAGACATTAATAAAAACCAAGTTTCCCGGGATGAGTGCATTATTTAAATTATTATCAATTTATAAATTCCCGAAAACCAATGTTTAGCTTTATAAAAACCGGGTAAATTTAATTTAGACTACCATTATCTCTTTCTCTTTAGCCACAAGGTGTTTTTCAATTAGGGAAATATATCTATCTGTAAAGTTTTGAGCTTCCAGTTCGGCATCTTTTGCTTCATCTTCACTAAGACCATCTTTTTGTAATTTCTTTATATTCTCAATAGCGTCCCGCCTTATATTCCTTATAGATATCTTGGCATTTTCCCCTTCTACATTACATCGTTTTACAAGTTCTTTTCGCCTTTCTTCCGTAAGAGGGGGCAAAAATAGTCGAATGATGTTGCCATCGTTTTGAGGATTAATACCAATGTTAGCTGCGATAATTGCTCTTTCAATCACCTGCAACATATTCTTCTCCCATGGTTGTACTGATAGTGTACGTGCATCCATAGCAGTTATATTTGCAACCTGGTTAATTGCAGTCGGGTTGCCGTAATAATCGGCCATAATACCATCGAGCATGTTTGGATTTGCTTTTCCCGCTCTAATCTTGATTAATTCAGCTTCCAAATGGGAGATGGCCTTATTCATTGACTCTTCAGCTTCTACTAAAATATTGTTTAAGTCCTCTGGCATATTTTTATAATTGATGCAAATTTATAAAAATCTGCCATCATAACTTGCCAACAATTAAGTTAAACTTGAATTTAGAGTTAATGCTGCCGTTTAATCGACTTCTAATGATTCGGGGACGAGGGTAAGTACTTTGTGGGTTTTAATGATTTCGGGTTCCTGCAATGAAGTGTCAAATTCATTTCTATTTTTTTGACGCAGGAAAAATATAATACCAATCAGGGATAAAGAGGCCATAAGTAAGACTCCGATAATTATTGTGGTATCCATATGCCTCATTAAAAAAGCTGTGATAATAAATAATACGGTAGTGAGTACACAGCTTAATGTTATTTTCCTATGAGAAAACCCCAAATCCAATAAGAAATGGTGTACATGAATTCTATCAGGACTAAAAGGAGACCGTCTATCTAAAATGCGTAATCCGAATACCCGTAAAGTGTCAAAAAGAGGAATAATTAGAATTGCAAATCCAATTGCAGGTGAGGCATTGAGAGGAACCTTAGCACCAGGACTTCCTGCTACAGCAATGAATTTTATTACTAATATAGCATTGATAAGTCCAATAAGTAGAGACCCCGTATCGCCCATAAATATTTTTGCAGGAGAGAAATTATAAATCAGGAAACCTAAAATACTTCCGGAAAGTGAAAACGCTATAACACCATAAGTAACCTGGCCGGCATATAAAAAATAACTACCAAATACAATTGTTGTAATTAACCCTAAGCTACCAGCAAGACCATCTACACCATCTATTAAATTAAAAGAATTAGTAATAACTATAATAGTAAAAAAGGAGAGAATGACACTGGCATAATAGGGTATTTCATAGATTCCCAGAAAGCCATGCATATTATTTATTACTACACCACCAAATTTAATGAGTATTCCCGCAGCTATCAATTGCCCTATAAATTTTTTGCTGGCAGATAAAATCATTACATCATCTTTTAGTCCAAGAAAAAATATGACAATTGCCGCAGCTACAAAATATTGAAATTCGAAGTTTACCCCTGCTGGAACTCCCATCAGGCATGCTATAATAAAACCTGCAAAAATACCAAGGCCCCCCAAGGTGGGAATCACCATTTTATGAACTTTCCTTTCGTCTGGTTCATCAAAAAGTTTCTTTGCCTTGGCGACTTCTATAATAACTGGTATTGAAAAAAAAGTTATTATAAAAGCAAGGGCGGCACTAAGTAATATATTGTCCATTCAAGAGGTTTAAGGTAAAACCAGGTGTTACAAAGGTATAAAATATGTTTTGTACAAGGAAGTTTTACGATTATTAAAAGGTTAGTTAACTACTCCAAAGTGTTCCTACAAACTTTAAACCAAATATTACGGGCCTAATTTGCTAAATAACGTTTGTTTCAAAAACTTATTATTAAGCTCCATCCTTTCTGTAGTTTTTCTTTTGATTGTGCCATGATATGAAGTAGGTTTGCAATTCCATAAGGTAAAATATTTTAAAAAATCTATTAGATGAACAACCTGAAAGATGTAGCGGCTCAAATACGAAGAGACATCCTGAGAATGGTACATGCTGTCCAAAGCGGCCATCCGGGGGGATCTTTAGGCTGCACGGAATATTTTACTGCGCTATATTTTAAAATTATGAAACACAACCCCGATTTTAAAATGGATGGAAACGATGAAGACTTGTTTTTCCTCAGCAATGGACATATTTCCCCGGTTTTCTACAGTTCACTGGCACGAAGTGGTTATTTTCCATTGCAGGAATTGGGTACTTTCAGGAAAATAAACAGCAGGTTACAGGGACACCCCACAACACATGAACACTTACCGGGAATAAGGGTGGCGAGCGGTTCATTAGGACAGGGGATGAGCGTGGCAATTGGAGCAGCCCTTGCTAAAAAGCTTAATAATGATACCCAAACAATTTTTTCTTTACATGGAGATGGTGAATTAGATGAAGGCCAAAATTGGGAAGCCATTATGTTTGCCGGTGCTAAAGGAGTTGATAATTTAATTTCCACCATTGACTGGAATGGCCAGCAAATAGATGGGCCTACCAAACAAGTGATGAGTTTAGGGAACTTGCATGCAAAGTTTGAAGCATTTAATTGGGAAGTGTTGGAAATGGAGGGAAATGATATGGACGCAGTTGTTGCAGGGCTTACAAAAGCAAAATCATTATTGGGCAAAGGTAAACCCGTAGTGATATTGATGAAAACAATAATGGGAAAAGGCGTAGATTTTATGGAAGGTCATCATGAATGGCACGGGGTAGCGCCTAATGATGATCAATTAAAAACTGCCTTAGCACAATTGCCGGAAACACTGGGGGATTATTAGATAATGTAGTATTTGATGTAAGAAAATTATAAAAATCAAAATAAGTAGTCAAGCGTTTAAGAGGGGTTGCAATTATTTTTGATACTCGAAAATTTTCCATAATTCCTATATATTTTTTCGCTTCTTGCCTGCATTCTCACCG
>JBDSDN010000099.1:0-8762 GCA_039920545.1 Ferruginibacter sp.
TTAAACACAATACCGTTGTTACGGATACCTGCAGGTCCACGGTAATAAGGTATAGCATAAATGACGCCGCCTAGCGCAAACATGCTGACAATTATAGAAAGAAACAATCCGGGATAAGCCTTGCCTGTCCCCGCCAAAGCAGCCACCAACGTAAGTATAGCGATGGCCATACAGATGCCGCCAACTTTCTGGTAAATGGATTGTTCAATATTTTCTTCTGTGAGTGAAAGTGAGGGATCGAGTGCAGCAATTTTAGCCATAACAGTATTTTAAATTGAAATTATTACCAGGTGAAAAATGAAAGGAGGGCTTTCTTTTTGGCGGATATATTTTTTCCAGTTTGTCGATTATATTTTGCAATTATTTCTTTTTCATGCTTATCAAAAAATTCAGGATCAAAATTTAGTTGCTGAAGATTTGCCATTACATCATCTATCTTTCTTTTTTCCTGGAGCCATTTATCACATAGCTCATGGCGCAACCGCATTCCCAGGACATTAAACCCTATAATGCTTTCATCCTCCTTCTCATACACTGCACGGAAACAAATTTTTCCACTTTTGTGTTCCCAATAAAACGAACTTTCATTTTCTAAAGGTTTAGCATTGATGGTTCCATAAGTCTGGTATTCTATATCAAAAAACTTAGCTGAGTTGAACCATGGTGCCGGATCGTATGCCGTTTTTTTACCGCAAATTGTTTGGGCTAAAGTTTCGCCATGAATGCGGCCGGTATACCAAACCTGCTCTACTGGTTTTCTTCCGGTTGGTGGGTTTCTGTGTTGAATGCAATCACCAATAGCATATATATCCGGAACACTGGTTTCAAAAAATTCATTCACCAAAACACCTCTGTCCGTTTCTATCTCTGTATTTTTTATAATAGAAATGTTTGGACTAACACCTACCGTTACACCAACAAATTCACATGCAATTTCTTCCCCTTTATTCGTGATGACCGATGTTACTTTTCCATCCCCTTTTATTTCTTTTAACTCTGTACTTATTCTTAAATCAACATGATGTTCTTTAATGTGGCTGGAAACCAATTCTGCTTCTTCCGACGGTAAGATATTATTCCAGTATGCATCTTCACGAATTAAAAAAGTTACATGAATATTTCTTGAGAGTAGCATTTCTGTCATTTCAATGCCAATTAAACCACCACCGATCATCACTGCCCTTTTAATTCCTTTGGTGCTTTCATTCATCAATTCAAGATCCGGGATGCCGTATAAACTTTGCACACCTCTTAAATTTATTCCGGTAAAATCCGGTTTGTTAGAAACGGAACCGGTAGCAATTACAAGTTTGTCATAAGTAATTCCAGCGCCGGTTTGCAATGAAAGCCTTTTATTTTTTATATCAATGTTTGTGACTTGATCTTTTACCAGTTTGATACGATTCTTTTCCCAAAACCAATCTTCGTAAGGTTTGGTATGTTCGTACTTCATGTGCCCCATGAAGATGTACATGAGCGCTGTGCGGCTGTAAAAATGTTCGGTTTCAGCCGAGATAACTGTGAGGTTATTATTCCCTTGCTTCCGGATATTTCTTGCACAGGTAATACCTGCAATTCCGTTACCTATAATTACAATGTGCTGTTGCATGGTTGGAAGTTGGTATAACTAATTTTAAAAAGTTAATATGGCAAAAACTAATTGAGGTAAGCAGTTAATTTTTCTGCCTTAATTAAATTATCTGTGCCAAGGTATTTATTATCCTTGTTTAAATACCACTTTCTTATTTTAGGTAATTTAACTCCGTTCACATTTAACTCCCCTTCAAGCATAATATATTCGCCACTGTCAGGCGTGCCGTGGTTAAAGCGGTAGGCTTTTAAGGCCGATGTTTGAGGATCGCAATAAAAAAACCAATTATCTTTTCCAATAGCGGGGTCGTAAGTAACCCGAATAGTTGGATAGGTTTTGCCGCTTACTTCCTCTTTAGCAACTATCTCCGAAACACTTGCGCCTGCATCTGTAAGTTTCATGGGTAAGCCATAAAGGTATCCGTAAAAATTTCTTATCCCCTTCACAGCTTCTGCTGTCAGCTTGTATTTATTTTTATCTTCCTCCGAAAAATCTTTTCTGCCATCCACTAAAAAAAATTCCTTCCCCTTAGTAAAACCCTTAACAATTTGTTTACCATCCATTATGGTGCTATAACAGAAATACCCGGTATTGTTATCAAACGCTAACTCAATATTTTTTTCTTTTCCCTCACTGTTTGTGCTGGTTAAATAAAGCCGTGCTTTTAGTTTTGCCCAATTATTTTTTGGGTCATGGTAGGCAATTGTTTTCTTTAATAATTCTTTACCGGTATTTTCAGGCGATTTAAAACTAACAACAAAACACAGCGAAAGAAGGATAATTTTATTCATGGTTAAAAGATTTAAAATAACAAACCGGCATAGTGCCGATTTATCATTCTATGAATTATGTAATAAAAAATTATTTCTGTTCATTTAAACTCCAGTTATAATCAAGTGAATTGATTTTAGTGTTCCCGGTTATTTTTATTTTAGAATACTTGTTTATATAATCAGTAAGAGAGCCATTTTTGGTAAAATCGCCTTTATACCATGAAAAGTATTTGGAAAGCTGTGCTTTATCGGCGGCAATATTATTTTTAGCTTTATCGTTTAAAAAATCTTTTCCCTGGTCATCAAGCTGGGCCTCAAGTTTATCGCCGGTATAAGCTTCTCTTCTTAATTTTGCACATGACATAGATGCACAAACAATTGCGAAATGTATGCGGGGGTCATCAAATTTTCTTCTTAAAAATTTATGTTCAATATTATTCAGATCAAATTTATCTCCCCCTATTTTAATAAATTTTATATCCCAGGCCGTATTTATTTTATAGATAGACCCACCGATATCCTTTATACTTTTTACAGGATAGTGTTGTAAAATTAGGTCAAGGGTAAAAGCATTATATGCATTTATCCAATATGCTTTTTGGTCATTTTCGCTCCAGCTCTTCTGGGGAGCATTATCACTTAAGGTTTTAAGGTAAGCCGAAAATTCTGTTTTATCTTTTTGTATGCCTTTATAGTTTACGAGGCCCGCATCATTCACATACTTTTTTAGTAATTTATCCCATTGCTGATGGGACGGCGGCTTTTGGGCAAAAGAGGTAAAAGCTATAAAAAAGCCGCAGGCAATAACAATTATTTTTTTCATGATTTCTTTATATTTATAAATTTTCTTTACTTAAAGTTTATGGTCTGGTTTTATTAATTCCGGATATTTATTTTGGAAACGTTTTATTCGTGGTTTACTTTCCATTGAAACATAAGGAACATCGGGATTGTGTACAATATAATCCTGGTGATAATCTTCTGCCTTCCAGAATTTTTCAAATGGGATAACTTCAGCAGCAATGGGCTTGGTAAACTGGGGTTGTATTTCAGCAATGTATTTTACAGCCTGGGCTTGCTCAGCAGGAGTGCGGTAAAAAATGATAGACCGGTACGGAGAACCTTCATCCGGCCCCTGCCCGTTTACCTGGGTGGGATTCTGTGACCCAAAATATACTTTTAATAAAGTTTCGTAGGATACAACTGTGGAATCATAATATACCTGCACTGTTTCTGCATGGCCTGTGGTATGAGCACCTACCTGTTCGTAAGTGGGATCAGGTTCTTTACCGCCTGCATAACCAGAAACTGCTTCCTGTACCCCTTTCACACTTTCAAAGACGGCCTCCATGCACCAGAAACACCCTGAGGCAAATGTCGCTTCGCTATATTTTGCTAAATCTGTTTTAGGAACTGTGACTTGCTGTTTCTTTACCGGTTGACTACAGGATTGAGTAATCACCCATAATATAAAAAAAATTAAAATGCGGAAAGTATTTTTCATGAATGTTGTTTTTATAAATTTGAATGTTTAAAAGTAAGCTTATTAAGTTTTTCCCTATAAACGTAGTTGGAAGCAAAGAAGTTTGTGCCAGGTGATCAGGTAATCTTATTTTTGATGTGTTTAACAAAATAGCTCCCCAAAAATTTTAAGTATGAAAAAAGTGATTTTCCTGTTGTGCATTTTAGGTTTACAAAATTGCAAACCATCATCACCTCAAAACGAGATAGCTCAGCAGGTTGCAAATGAAAATGGCTTAGGTAACTTTAATAAAGTTAAAATGCTGGAATTTGTTTTTCATGCGCAAAAAGATACGGCTGCGGCCAGCAGCCGCCACTGGCAATGGTTTCCAAAAACTAATGAAGTTATATTTATTACAGATACCAGTAATACCCGTTTTAAAAGAGGCGATACGACGACACAGGACTTAAAAAAACTTAATGCCCGCTTTACCAACGATGAATACTGGCTGTTGTTCCCGTATCACTTAATGTGGGATAGTGGTGTTATAATATCAGATAGCAGTATGCAACCGGCACCAATCAGTGGCAAAAGCATGCGGAAATTAGTTCTAAAATATAATGACAAGGATGGTTTTACGCCGGCTGATATTTACGAAATATATTTAGATGACAATAAACGGATCCAGGAATGGGCCTATCATAAATCGGGTGCAACAGAACCCTCCCTGGTAACAACCTGGGAAGACTATAAAAATTTCAATGAGCTGTCGCTCTCACAGGAGCATAAATCAAAAGATGGCAAATTCCGTCTCTGGTTTACTGGAATACAAGTGAAAAATAATTAAATTGTTTTGGAGCAAAGTGAATTAGTATAAATGTTATACAAATGTGATATTGAACCTTCTGAATTCAGTTCATAGAATTTTTGTTGCAATTATGCATGGTTGAAGAAATTGCGGTCATCACCTGTCTACATCACGCCACCGTCGTCCTTACCCTTACCTCCTGTTCCAACATCTATGCAACTACTAAATCTTTTATTCAGATTTATAAAGCCTGAAACAGATGAATAAGAAAAAAGTTGTAGCCATCTCTGGAAGCACCAGGCAAAACTCGATAAATCATTCTTTAATAATGGCAATTGCTGATTTATCAACAACAAGCCTGGACATAACAATTTTTGATGGAATTGCAAATCTGCCGCACTATAACCCGGACAAGGATAATGAGAAAGTTGCAAAAGAAGTTGCCGATTTTAGGAAACAATTAAATAATGCAGATGGTGTAATTATTTGTACTCCGGAATATGCTCATGGTGTTCCCGGCTCACTTAAAAATGCCATTGACTGGACTGTTTCTTCATCGTCCTTTCCTCAAAAACCAACAATGCTAATAACAGCTTCAACGGGGGGCAACTATGCTCACAGGGCACTAATGGAAACCTTGAAAGCTATTGAAGCCAAAAATATTGATAATCTTCAAATGGTCATTCCGTTTGTGAAGACAAAAATTAGCATGGATCACAAGATTACAGATGACAATACTCTTGCTGAGGTTAGAACACTGATAGCTGCTTTTATTGAGACTATTAATAATAAACAGTTTGATTAAGGAGACAGGTATATTTAAATACAAGCCAACATTAGATAAAATAATTAAAGGCTGAAGAATATCACTTTATAAAAACGCTTACCTGTTCATGAGTTTCACATCTTTTATTTTAAGATAAATATTTTTATCATCTACAGAAAAAGAATATGGCAAATCTGAACCGTTTATTACCCGGCTCTTATTGGGCGTTGCACTCATGGTTAGATTAAATGTGCCGCCTTTTAAAATATCAAGGTGAGATAAAAAGGTTTTTGTATAATTCGTATTATGCAATTTTTGTGAAGCCACATAACGATTTTGTTCACTGTTATTTGTTGCATTAATGATGAATTTTTTACCGCCTTCTAAATTCAAAGTGATTTTTTTAAACAAGGGTGCACCCAATACATATTGGTTTATTCCCGGCGTAACAGGGTAAAAACCCATGGCACTAAATACATACCAGGCAGAAGTTTGCCCATTGTCTTCATCGCCACAATAACCATCTGGTGTGGGTTTATACAACCTGTTCATTACTTCCCTTACCCAATACTGTGTTTTGTAAGATTGCCCTGCGTAGTTGTATAAATAAATCATGTGCTGAATAGGTTGGTTGCCGTGAGCATACTGCCCCATGTTGGCAATCTGCATTTCTCTTATTTCATGAATGGTACCGCCGTAATAAGAATCATCAAAAGTTGGGGGCAGCAAAAAAACGGAATCTAATTTATTTGCAAATTCATTTTTTCCGCCCATTAAATTGGCCAGGCCATTAATGTCATGGAACACACTCCAGGTGTAATGCCAACTGTTACCTTCGGTAAATGCGTCGCCCCATTTTTGAGGATTAAACGGGTGTTGAAAACTGCCATCTTTATTTTTCCCCCGCATAAGATTGGTTTCTTTATCAAACACATTTCTATAATTTAAAGAGCGCTGGGCATACATTTCTATTTCGCTCTGGGGCCTGTTAAGTTTTTGGGCTAATTTAAAAATAGAGAAGTCATCAAAAGCATATTCTAAGGTGCGGGCTACATTCTCATCTACTTTTACATCGTAAGGTACATACCCCAAAGCATTGTAATACTTTACGCCCAAACGCCCGACAGCGCTCATGGGGCCTTCGTTTGCAGCACCATGTTGCAGCGCTTCGTATAAGGTAGTGATATCATAATTCCTGCCTCCTTTCAGGTACGCATCAGCCACTACAGACGCAGAGTTGTTACCAATCATTATATCTGCAAAACCTGGGCTGCTCCACTCCGGTAAAAACCCACCTTCTTTGTAATCATTTACCAAACCTGCCTGCATCTCTGCATTGATGGATGGATATAACAAATTTAAAAAAGGAAATAATGCACGGAACGTATCCCAGAAACCTGTGCCGGCAAACATATAGCCGGGGAGGACTTTCCCATTGTAAGGACTATAATGAATGATTGCTCCTTTTGCATCTATTTCATATAATTTATTTGGAAATAATGCCGCCCGGTACAAACAGGAATAGAAAGTGTTCTTCTGTTCTACGGTACCCCCTTCCACCGTGGCTTTTGATAAAACATTATTCCATAATTTATGGGTATTGTTTTTTACTTCATCAAAACTCCTGTTGCCCACTTCTTGTTTTAGGTTAAGCTCAGCCTGCTCCTGGCTGATAAACGAGGAGGAAACTTTTGCAATTACCTGTTGATTGTCTTTTGAAATTTTAAAGCCCACGATGGCGCCGGCATGCTCACCTTTGGTTTCCAGGCTATCTAACAAATTATCTTGTTGCCAGGCTTTATTAAAGGTGAAGGCAGTGTTGAATTGTATGACAAAATAGTTTGCAAAGTTTTTCAATTTGCCCCTGGCAAACTTTGTGGAGTAACCGATAATTTTATTTTCCGCCGGTATTATTTTTACAAAACTTCCTTTGTTAAAAGCATCTACTACTATAAAGGCACTATCCTTACTATGAAAAGTAATTCTAAAAATAGCAGCTCGTTCTGTTGGAGTTATTTCTGTTGTAACATTATAATCTGCTAGGTAAACACTATAATAATCCGGTTGTGAAATTTCACTTTTGTGTGTGAACCAACTTGCCCGGTCCGCTTCTTTAAATACTGCCTTTCCGGTTATGGGCATAAGGGAGAATATCCCATAATCATTCATCCAGGGCGAAGGTTGGTGTGTTTGTTTAAAACCCCTGATTTTATCTGCGGTGTAGCTGTACTGCCAGCCATCTCCATTCACCCCCGTTTGTGGCGTCCACATATTCATCGCCCAGGGCGTACTAATGGCGGGGTAGGTATTACCGTTAGATAAATCCGGACGGGAGAGCGTGCCCATTAATGGGTTCACATATTTTACCAGGTCTTCATTTTGGCTAAAAGAAGTAAGCGAATAGATTAACCCGAGGATAAGTGTGCCGATTATTCTTTTTATCATTTAGTATTTTTTTTACTTTTAATTATTTTAATCGTTGAATGAGGAAAAAACATTAATGAACCGTGAAGTTTTTAAAAATTTTGATCTTCCGTCACCGGCCTCAATAAAATGCTGTACTCAATAAAAAGCCGGCAACCAAACTACAATAAAGTATGCTGTCTTTAAAAACGCCCTTCGCATAGCGATTTACAATTGTTATTCCGTAAACCCTATTGCCAGGCAAACCAATCGTTGTGAGATCTTTTTAAGTATCCCTATTATAAAATATTTGATAATAAGTTATAACTCCATTTCGCTAATTGCCTCCATATTGAACTATCATAAGCAACCACCTCAAAGGTCTGCTCCAAAATTATTAATAGGCCAACATATTTTAGAATAGGATGCACTGTCCCATTCCTAAGCTTATCCCATATCCATGAAATAATAATCAGACTATCTGCCAATATCAATGCGAACCAAATATCAGGTCTTGGTACAGAAGGAAAATAATGACGGAATCGAAACCAGGCTGGCCACAAAACGACAATGGTTGCCAATAGCATAAGTCTTTTATGTGACGCCGGTTGCCTTCTTTTAACTATTCCACTTACCACCAGGCTGAAAAAAATAATTCCTGAAGTTATAACACCAGGCAGGCTGGAGTAAGCACTTTCACCAAATCCTTTTCTTATGTCCCGCTGTACAACATACATTCCGGCGGGTATCATTGTTAACATAACCCCCGCAGCAATAAACACACCCAGGTAACCCAGGGTTTGATGTATTTTATATTTATCAAAATGTATTAACGACGTCTGAGTAAGAAAGAAAAGTATCCATCCAAAACTAAAAGCTCCATGAATGTGGATTAAGAGTGGAGCTGAAAAACTATTTGTCGCCACGGGAATTATAAATGTTTTGGCGAAGCCAATCAG
>JBDSDN010000100.1:0-3013 GCA_039920545.1 Ferruginibacter sp.
AAGATTGATATGCTTACCAGGCTTGCAGATTCACTTATCCGGAAGTCCCTTGATTCGGTAAAGGGAAAAATTCAAAAAGAGGAAGTGATCAGCGCCGCCCAAAAAGCGGTAAAAGAGATTTATAAAAAAGCTGATGATTTTAATATTGAAAAATATTTTTCTGATGCAGAAGGGGATGAGTCGCCGGGTGCTGGCGGGAACATAGAAGGTACAGAATTAATTGTACGCAATATGCAGGCAGGTTCTATGCGGCCCTTTAAATTAGTGAGTGAATATCTTTTTGATAAAAAAGGGACGAGGCTCTTGATAGAGACCTCAAAAAACAGTAAGGATACTAACAGCAAAGCCTATGTGCTTTTATATAACCTGGCCCAAAATAAAGTGGATACATTGTTGACAAGGTTTAACGACGTTAAAAGTTTTGTTTTTGATGAAGCCGGTGCGCAGCTTGCTTTTGTAGCGGAACGGGACAGCACTGCAAAATCTTTGCAGAAGTTTTATAAATTATGGTACTATACCCTAGGCAAAGACAGTGCTGATATGATTACCGATAAAAATACTGTGGGTATGAGATTAGGTAGTGCTGTTAGCGAAAATGGCACATTAAAATTCAGTCGAGATGGCGAGAAACTATTTTTTGGTGTTGCTCCTGTTCAGCCTGCAAAAGATACTTCCCTGGTTGATTTTGAACTGGCCCGGGTAGATGTCTGGCATTATAATGACGATTACCTGCAGCCCCAGCAATTGAAACAACTTCCCCAGGAATTAAAAAGAAATTACAGTGCTGTTATTAAGCCGGGAGCGATGCAAATGTTGCAATTGGGCGGTGAAGATGCAGAAGCCATTTCCCTGGTAGACGAAGGTAATGCAGACTGGGTATTAGCGCAAACAAGTAAAGGCAACCGCATCTCATCCCAATGGGAAGGCCGGCAAAAAAATACAGCGTACATCATTAATATCAATAATGGTAGCCGAAAAGCCGTCCAGACAAACGGATTGGGAGCTTATAGCGCCTCGCCAAAAGGGAAGTTTGTTTTTTGGTACAATCCACAGCTTAAAAATTATTTTACTTACAATACTTCTACAGGGATAACCAAAAACATTACTGTACAGATAAAAGAGCCATTATACGATATAGAAAATGATGTTCCGGATTATCCAGCACCTGCAGGTGTAATTGGGTGGACGGAAGGGGACCAATATGTACTGGTAAATGATGTTTATGACATTTGGCAGGTAGACCCTAACGGTGTAGAACAACCGAAAAACATTACCAATGGATTTGGAAAAAAAAATAAAACAGATTTTACATACGTGCGGTTAGATCCCGAAAAAAGATTTATCAATTCTGATGAAATCATTTTACTGCAGGCACAGAATAAACTTTCAAAGTATGGTGGGTTTTATACCAAAAAAATAAATGAAGTTTCCGCCCCTTCAGAAATTGTGATGGGTCCTTTTGTGTATGCTCAACCCTTAAAAGCAAAAAATACAGAAGCATATATAATTCAAAGGGGCAATAGCCAGGAGTCGGAACTGTTTGCCGGGAGCGGGTTAGCCAACCTTACCAAACTAACCAACATTGCAGCCCAACAGCAGGATTATAACTGGCTGACGGCTGAATTGGTAAAATGGAAAATGTTTGATGGTAAAATGAGTGAAGGGATTTTGTATAAGCCACAAAACTTTGACCCAAAGAAAAAATACCCCATCATTTTTTATTTTTATGAAAGAGATGCAGACGGCTTATATAACTACCGGGCACCGGCGCCAAGTGCATCTACGGTAAATGTGCCCTATTTTGTTAGCAACGGGTATTTAATTTTTGATCCCAACATTTATTATAAAATTGGAGAGCCGGGCCAGAGTGCATATAACAGTGTGGTAAGTGCTGCAAAATTTTTAAGCAAATTGCCTTGGGTAGATAGCACGAGGATGGCTTTACAGGGCCAAAGTTGGGGCGGTTACCAGGTAGCATACCTTATAACGAAAACAAATATTTTCCGGGCTGCGGGCGCTGGCGCTCCTGTAGCAAACATGACAAGTGCTTACGGCGGTATACGTTGGGGCCCGGGTATAAACAGGCAATTTCAATATGAAAAAACCCAAAGCCGCATAGGAGCTACACTTTGGCAACGCCCTGATTTATACATAAAAAATTCACCACTTTTTTCGGCCGATAAAATTACCACTCCGTTATTGATTATGCATAATGATGCTGATGGATCTGTGCCCTGGTACCAGGGTATTGAATTTTTTACCGCCCTGAGACGCCTTGGGAAGAAGGTATGGCTGTTGGAATATAATGGAGAGGATCATAATTTAGTTGAAAGAAAAAACCGTAAAGATTTATCTGTTCGCCTGGGCCAGTTTTTTGATTATTATTTAAAAGATGCTAAGCCTGCCAGCTGGATTAAAAATGGATTACCTGCTACTGAAAAGGGGCGTAACTGGGGGTTCAATATTGAATAAAAATTTCGTGGTAAAATATTTCTCTTTATTAACGCTATAGTATGAAAACATTACTGTTCTTCTTACATCTTTTCACTTATTCGTTTACAGTTACTGCACAGCAAAATGGGTATGATTCAGTGTTAGCTAAAAAATTGCATGCAGATGATTATGGGATGAAAAAATATGTGCTGGTAATTTTAAAAACCGGGATTTCAAAAGTGAATAAGGCGAAAGAGGATAGCCTGTTCGCTGGCCACATGCAAAATATTGGCAAACTTGCTGCAGAAGGAAAGCTGGTGGTAGCAGGCCCGTTGGGGAAAAATGATTTTAATTACCGGGGTATTTTCGTTTTAAATACGGATAACATTGAGGAAGCCAAAGCCATGGTAGGCACAGACCCTGCGATAAAAAATAATTTACTATCCGCAGATTATATCGTGTGGTATGGGTCAGCCGCAATGCAGCAAATTTCTACGCTTCATAAATCCATTCAAAAAACGACTTTTTAATGCCTTACCAGGGCAACAAGTAAATTTGAATTGGTAGCTTTATACAGCTT
>JBDSDN010000101.1:0-2826 GCA_039920545.1 Ferruginibacter sp.
TGTGGTATGGGCAAATACCTTCAACCAGTTTGATCCTACTTCTCCCTTTGGGGGCTACAAAGAAAGCGGTTATGGAAGAGAAGGCGGATTGCATGGGCTGGCTCCGTATTTAAACCTGGTTTAAGAATCCAAAAGTTAATACAGCAACTTTTTAATAATGAGTACGATCAATAAATTTGAAGAAATCATTTCGTGGTGAGAAGCAAGAGAACTAAATAAGACTATTGGTAAATTGATTGACGACTGAACAAAATTAAATAAACATCATGGCCACAAAAACAATTATAAAAAAATCAATCTCTAAAATTGCTCCGGTGCAAAGCAATGGTATTGCAGTTAAACGATTACCCGTTTTAAAAACGTATAAAATTTATATCGGCGGCAAATTCCCACGTACAGAATCGGGCAGGTACTATTTGGCGGTAAATGGAAAAGGGGAAACGCTGGCAAATGTTTGCCTCTCTTCCCGTAAAGATTTCAGAGAAGCTGTAGTTGCCGCCCGGACTGCATTTGGGGACTGGGGCTCCAGGGCCGCTTTTAACCGTGGCCAGATATTATACCGCATTGCCGAAATGCTGGAAGGCAGAAAAACGCAATTTGTTGAGGAGTTGATGCAGCAGGATGCTTCAAAAGAGAAAGCCGAAAAGGAAGTGGAACGCTCCATTGACAGGCTGATTTATTATGCAGGATGGTGCGATAAATTTCAGCAAATTTTCAGCGCTGTAAACCCCGTAGCGTCTTCACATTTTAACTTTTCGGTACCAGAGCCAACAGGCGTGGTATCGGTTATTGCTCCGCAACAATCTTCATTACTCGGGTTGGTTTCTGTAATTGCGCCTGTAATTGCAGGTGGAAATACTTGTATTGTTTTAGCGTCTTTTGCAAAACCTTTATGTGCCGTTACATTCGCTGAAGTGCTTAATTCTTCTGATGTTCCCGGTGGTGTGGTGAATATTCTTACCGGGAAAATGGCAGAATTGATCCCATATTATTCTGATCATATGGATGTGAATGCCGTGATCTTTTGCGAAAACGATGCAGCAACTAAAAAATTAATAAAAGAAAAAGCGGCCATTAATATAAAGCGTGTATCCTTTTACGATAGCATAAACTGGGAAACCACTGATGGGCAATCTCCCTATCTTATTATGGACACACAGGAAATAAAAACCACCTGGCATCCAATAGAAAATATTGGCGGCGCTAAGGCAGGATATTAATTTTTGCCGGCAGAGTTATTCAATATGTTGTGAACCTGATTTAAGAGATAAACCTAAAATCATTTTTTTTCTTTTAGGATGCAACACTTCATTAACTAATTTTAAGTTTTTTGCAGGCAACCTTATTTTAAGGGTGGAATGATTTTTGAATAATAATGATTGAAAATATATAAATGAAAAACACCGCTTTAATTATTTTACTTTTTTTGATGATCCATTCTGCCTCTGCGCAGCAAATCCCGCCAGATTCAAGTCTTTTGGGTTCTGTAACAGTTACCAAAGACAGCCGGATTACTGTTTTTGGCGAAAAGCTGGCCCTTTTTAATGAGTATCTCGTTAAAAGTTCCCGTGCTGTGAAAGGCTACCGGTTAATGCTTTTGACTACCAGCGACAGAAATGAAGCCATGCAGGTACGCTCAAGTATTTTACAACTTTATCCTGAACAAAAAGTATATATGGCTTTTCAAACCCCTTACATAAAATTAAAGTTTGGAAATTTTGTAGACAGGGAAGAAGCAGACAAATTCCGGAAACAAATTCTAGCTCAAAAAATTGTAACCGGGAATATCTATTTATTACCCGAAACGATAGAAGTAAAACCCGATAAAAAAGAAGAGAGCAAATAACTCATAGCCTATTTTTAATTCATAGCGTTTCTTAATAGAAGCGCTTTTTTATGTTTTGATGGTTAACTTCACAGCCATAAAAACCGGGACATGTTGGTGAAAATTAAAAATTTAGCTAAGGCATATAAAAATGAATTTATAGATATCCGTCATCACCTGCATGCCCATCCTGAATTAAGCTACCAGGAATTTGAAACTTCCAGGTTCGTTCAGCAAAAATTAACTTCGTATAATATCCCTTTTGAAGTAAAAGCTACCACGGGTGTTGTAGGAATTATCAAAGGAAAAAACCCGGCGTCCAGAATTATTGCCCTGCGGGCGGATATGGATGCCCTGCCTATTACAGAGGAAAATAAAGTGGAGTATGTCTCAAAAAATATTGGGGTAATGCACGCCTGCGGACATGATGTGCACACCACTTGTTTGTTAGGTGCAGCAAAAATTTTACAGGAGATAAAAGAGGATTGGGAAGGAACTGTAAAACTGATATTCCAACCTGGTGAAGAAAGAAACCCTGGAGGCGCAAGCCTTTTAATTAAAGCCGGTGTGCTGGATAATCCCGCCCCCGAAAAAATATTTGCCTTACACGTGCATCCGGGCCTGGAGGTAGGAGAATTTAGTTTCCGGGGCGGAATGGTGATGGCCAGTGCTGATGAAATATACATTACAATTAAAGCTAAAGGAGGCCATGCCGCAGCACCGCATTTAACAGCAGATACAATTTTAATTGCTTCACATCTCATCATAAGCCTGCAGCAGATTGTCAGTAGAAATAACAATCCATTTAACCCTTCTGTGTTATCTATCACCTCTTTCCAGGGTGGTAATACAACCAATGTAATTCCGTCGGAAGTTAAGTTAATGGGCACTTTCAGGGCTATGGATGAAGAGTGGCGGTTTAAAGCACATGAACTCATCAACAACCAAACAAAAAAACTGGTAAGTGCCATGGGTGCAGAGGCAGAAATAAAAATAGATGT
>JBDSDN010000102.1:0-4551 GCA_039920545.1 Ferruginibacter sp.
GTTGAATTCAATACTGCAGCTCTCGACAATTTACAAAACAAGGGCTTTAAATATGTACAGGTTAAGGGATTAACGGTGGATAAACATGCTGATTATGTGGATCCTCACTTCCTGGTTTTGGTACCAATGAAAGAATTACCGACCGATCAATTTAAAAAAGACATCTACGAACCTATTAAAAGCGAATTGTTATACAAATGGGCATCGGAAAAAAATGAATATCCTGAGATCGTGATTGAAAATGATTACACAACTAATTAGGGATTTTTATTTTCCTGTTAAGGGCTTCAACGATGGAATTATCCGAAGCTTAGTTTTTGTAGTGCCAACTTAAGAAGTGGATATTTTTTTAAAATAAAATATCTCAATACATTTTTAGCGCTGCCTTTCGGCCTTTAGGGTTTATTTTTGTAATACCATGCAATTATTCTCCAACCCTAAAATAAAAATCGCCGGGCCGGCGGATATACCTTCCCTTATAGCCTTACTAAACACCGCCTACCGTGGGGAATCTTCTAAACAGGGATGGACGACAGAAGCAGATATTATTGCCGGGGACAGACGTACAGATGAAACCAACATGCGGGACATAATGCAGCAGGCCGGCAGCATATTTTTACAATATTTAAATGATGAATCGCATATCATTGGTTGCGTTAATTTACAACAGCATGGCAATAAAATTTATTTGGGCATGTTCAGCGTTTCCCCCTCTTTGCAAGGCGCCGGTATTGGTAAAGAAATACTGCAGGCGGCAGATGAATATGCCAGGCATTTGAATTGTAGTGCTGTTTATATGTCTGTAATTTCTGTTCGTACCGCACTAATCAATTGGTATAAACGCCACGGTTATGAAGAAACAGGTGAAAGAAAACCCTTTGTAGAAGATGGCCTGACCGGCAAACACCTGCAGCCACTGGAATTTTTAATCCTGGAAAAAAATGTAGCCCCATAAAAACATTTGGGCTGCTTCGTCTCTTAATTTTATTTCATAGGGCTGCTGATCCCATATATACTGGAAAGGAATTAAGTAGAAAATTTATTTATTACTGAATGTTCCTGTTTTCTTAACCCTTCAAAAAATGGATCTTTTTTTTTGGGTTCAACAAAAGAAGTTGTTACTTCTTTAAGGCCTGCCGGTATTGGCTATACCACGCAATTTTGCCGTTTGTAACTCCATTTGCATCCATTAAATTGAATGAATCTATTCTTCCGGTTTTGTAGGTGTCTGTTTCTTTATACCACACATCAATAAAATCATTTTGCTTATCTATACTATGGCTTTTTGTCCAGGCAGCAATTTCAATTTTTACAGCGCTTAGGCTATCCCGGTATTTGGTCCATGTTTCCAGTAATGCCGCTTTTGGTCCGGAGTATTTGGTTCCATCCCATCCAAGATAGGTTATGCTGTCAGCAAGAACGCCAGACAAGGCAGCCATATCCCCACTTTCCCAATGCTTATAACTATTTAATACATTTAGTAAATCCTGGTCTGATACTTTATCATTGAATTGAGATGAAAAAGTTGCAGTATAGGGAAGTGTTACAGCAGGGCTGGAAGTCATTTGTGAATCTGTTTTTTCTGATTCGGCTTTTTCCTTTTTTTCGTTGCTGCATGCTGTAAAAAAAATGGCAGTGGCTACCATCATGATAATTTGTTTCATATCAGTTTTTTTAAAGTAAATAAAATATATTTTATATGCCTGTTGGCGCCAGTATTTTTTGAAATGTAAATTGTTCAGGTGGTTTATAGAGGGAGTATGATAAACAAAATAGAGATTTAATTGAATTAATCAAATAAAATGGACATTATTATTTTACCCACCTTCGTTTCTTTTGTATATTTAAGAAGTTTGATTCACGAATTGTCCAATTGATAATTAACGATAAGCCTTTGCTGGGGAAGAAATTTTAAGTAACATCATCATAGCTGAAGCAGGCATTAGCAGGGCATTCCAACTGGTTGAAAGAAAACTTCCTCGTTTATCCATTCTATAATGTATAAAAATTTTTGCCTGCTCATCATGATAAAAATCTAATGCTGCACAAACGCTTTCACAAAATGCGCTGATTTCTGTACAGCATTTTATTACCGGGCTTTGGTTAATACCCAGCCTTTTAATATATTCATACATTGCAAATAAAAACTGCTCCGATGAATTTAAGTAATGAAAATTCCGCTGAAAAATTGCATATTCAAACCATTGCAGTACATACCGGGTATAATAGTAACAGCCTCGATGGGGATATAATGCAACCCATTCACCTGGCAACTACTTTTAAAAGAAAGGTAGATGGCACCATGAATGACTACAGCTATACGAGGAGTAACAACCCCAACCGGGAAGCTGTTGAAAAAAAAATTGCTGCTATTGAAGGCGGGTCGGAGGCCTTTGCATTTTCATCAGGCATGGCAGCCATAAATGCTTTAT
This sequence comes from Ferruginibacter sp., assembly GCA_039920545.1. Lineage (GTDB taxonomy): Bacteria > Bacteroidota > Bacteroidia > Chitinophagales > Chitinophagaceae > Ferruginibacter. The sequence continues at coordinate 2,433 of JBDSDN010000102.1, forward strand.
TTGAAAATATCCTGGAGCCGGGTGCGCATATCATTATTCCTGATGATTGCTATCATGGAACCAGAAACCTGCTGGATAAATTTTTTATACGGTGGAAGGTAGATTTTTCTGAAGTGGACATGACCGACACAAAAAATGTTGCAGACGCAATTAAAAGCACTACCCGGTTGATATGGATGGAAACGCCATCTAACCCACAGTTAAAAATTGTGGATATAGAAGCGATGACCAGCATTGCCAGGCAGAATAAAATCACAATTGCATGTGATAATACTTTTGCAACGCCACTTTTGCAACACCCGTTACTGATGGGCGTGGATTTCGTAATGCATTCCTCCACAAAATTTTTTAGTGGTCACTCAGATGTGCTCGGCGGTGTAATAATTGTGAAAGAAAACACGGCCATATCAGAAAGGCTCAGGGAGTACCAGCAGATTGCCGGCGCCGTTCCTTCTCCCTTTGATTGTTGGCTGCTCAACAGGAGCCTGGCCACTTTCCCCATACGTATTCCATTGCAATGCAATAATGCCATGGCTTTAGCCAAACATTTTATTAGTCACCCAAAAATTGAAAAAGTTTTTTACCCCGGTTTGCCAGGCCATATTAATCACAAGATTGCAGTAAAACAAATGCAGGGTGGGTTTGGCAGCATCTTATCTATCCTGGTAAAAGGAGGTAAACAGGAAGCGATTAATTTTGCAGGGAAACTCCGGATTTTTAAACATGCTACCAGCCTTGGTGGCGTGGAAAGCCTGGTGGAACATCGTCGTTCAGCTGAGGGTGCCCATCCTTTAAGCCCGGATAATTTATTGCGCATTTCTGTGGGGATCGAATATATCGACGACCTTGTGAATGATATTAACCAGGCTTTGGAATAGTTTACTAAGGAGAATAAATTATTTATATAATTAGCAGAAGTTTTATTTTATATCGAAATCAAAAATGACCTTCATTTTTTTAAAAAGGATAAAATCGTTTTTATTAAAATTTAAAATATCAATAAATACCCATTAAATTTAGATGTCCGAAAACCTTAACTGAGCAATTCATCCTAAACAACCTGTATGAGAAAATTTATTACCCTGGTTATCTCCTTCTTTATTTCTTTTATTTCCACAGCCCAACTTTGCCCGGGTGGCGGAACCAATTTTGCCACTGCAGTAAGCTTTGACCCTGGGTGGATTGTCGGATGTCTTTCCGACCAAACTTGTACCGGTGGTACCACTTTTGATAACCGGGCGGCCTGTGAACCGACAACCACTCTGGATGCATGTGCACCAGCACCAAGTTGTGGAGCCCCTGCAAACCGTGGCTCAGATTTATGGTTTAAATTTTCAGCATCTTCTCCGAATGTTACGCTTACTGTGAACCCGGGTGTTTCTTTTGTTTCTTCCATCCAGGCTTTATCGGGCGGGCCAGCATGCGGCTCACTTACAGAGATCGGTTGTACAGTGGCGCCGACACCCAGTAAGGGAACAACATTATTTCTCACCGGGCTTATCCCAAACACTACTTACTATTTTCGGGTATACGGTACCGCAAGTGCCGTGGGTCAAAGAACAGGTACATTTTGTTTTTGCGGCTCCGATGGATTGTCCGGTAGTGCTTTGCCGGTTAAATTGCTTTCATTTAACGGAGTTGCTACCGGCCGTTTGGTTAATTTAACCTGGGTTACAACTACACAGGTATCCTTCAGTCATTTTCAGATTGAAAGAAGCAGTAACGGAATTAATTTCTCCTCCGTTGGTACCCGGCCGGCTGTGAACGCTGGTTTTAAAAATAAGTATGCCTTTGCTGATTATATAAATTCACCAGGTATATATTTTTACCGTTTAAAAATGATTGATACAGATGGGCGTTTTTCCTATTCCCCGGTAGTAAAAGTAAATACTACGGCGGCCTCAGTCTTTAATGCTTTTATGGATAATCAAACTAAACGCCTCGTAATCTTTAGTAGTGAAAATATGGAAGTAGTATTATTCTCCCTGGCAGGTAGTAAAATAAAAAAGTATTTTGTAAAAGAAGGAATGAACAATATTGAGTGCAACGTACCTAATGGAATTTATTTACTCAAGCCTGGTGGAAATGGGGATGTTCAAAAAATAGCGGCTTTTCAATA
>JBDSDN010000103.1:0-3643 GCA_039920545.1 Ferruginibacter sp.
AAATAATGCGCCGGGCCACGGAAACCGACCTTTCAAAAATGCTTGATACCAAGGCAAGGGAAGCACAGGTCCTCATCCGCAGCCGGGCCATGGCACGGCTTTTAAAGCTTGAGCTTAAAATGGCCGAAGTAGAAATACAGGCTGATGGCCGCAAAGCTACTTTTTTTTACATAGCAGATGACCGGGTAGATTTTAGAGAGTTGATAAAGCAATACGCTACCGAGTTTAAAGTAAAAGTTGAAATGCGGCAGATAGGCGCCCGCCAGGAAGCCGGAAAAGTAGGCGGTATCGGAAGTTGCGGGCGGGAATTATGTTGCAGCACCTGGCTTACAGATTTTAAAAGTGTAAATACCAATGCGGCCCGGTATCAGAATTTGAGTATAAACCAGACCAAGTTGAGTGGGCAATGTGGCCGTTTAAAATGTTGCCTTAATTATGAGCTGGATACCTATATGGATGCACTCCAGTTTTTTCCTACGGATGCAGATATGCTGGAAACTGCAAAAGGCCGGGCATTTTTAATAAAGAAAGATATTTTTAGAAATTTAATGTGGTATACCATGGCAGACAGCAATAAGCAATACCCCTTGGCCATAGATATGGTGAAAAAAATTAGAGCCCAAAACCGGGAGGGTATTAAGCCGGAGTTTCTGGAAACAGCAGAGATAGTTACCGGGAAACCAAAAGAGGAAGAGCCGGAATATGCTGATATTGTAGGGCAGATAAGTTTAAAGAGCCTGGAAAAAACGACCCGTAAGCGCCGGGATAAAGAACGTGGCCAGCAACAGAATCAGCAAAGAGGTGATCAGCAAAATCAGCCACAGGGCAGAAGGCCACAACAAAGAAATAATCAAACGGAACAAAGAGGAGAACAGAATCAACAAAGGCCTCAACAAAACAGGCCCCAACAACAAGGTGGAAGGCCGCCACAGGGGCAAGGCGGTAACAGACCCCAAAGACAAAGTCCATCTCAACAGGGACAGGCAAGACAACAGCGCCCCCCGCAAAATCGTGGCCCGCAACGGCAGTCAAAATCCGGGGACCAACCCAATAAAGATCAATAACAGCAGGCAAAATCTTATGTCTATTTCAGTAACCAATCTTTCTAAAAATTATGGCCCCCAAAAGGCGGTGAATGATATTTCATTCGTTGTAAATAAAGGAGAGATTGTTGGCTTTTTAGGCCCTAATGGTGCGGGGAAATCTACTACCATGAAAATGATCACAGGGTACCTGGCATCTGATACCGGCCGGGTAAATGTTTGTGGTATTTCTTCAGAAGGAAATACCTTGGAAATCAAAAAAAAGATAGGATACCTGCCAGAAGCCAATCCGCTTTATATGGATATGTATGTTAGGGAGTATCTTACATTTGTTGCAAATGTGCATAAAATAAAAGATGAAAAGCCTCATATAGAAGCCGTAATTAAAACCGTGGGCCTTTCACCGGAAGCTAATAAAAAAATAGGCCAGTTGAGCAAAGGCTATAAGCAAAGAGTAGGCCTGGCAGCTGCGTTGGTTCATAACCCTGAAGTATTAATTTTAGATGAACCTACCAGCGGGTTGGATCCTAACCAGATTATAGAAATACGTGAGGTTATTAAAAAGCTGGGGCAAAGCAAAACCATCCTGTTTTCCTCACACATTATGCAGGAGGTAGAGGCAATCTGCAACAGGGTAATCATCATTCACAAAGGAAATATTGTAGCAGATGACACACTGGCAAATTTGCAAACCACGAATGAAGTACAACAAAGTATTTTGGTAGAATTTAAAGAAAATGTCAATATTGAAATAATAAAAAAAATTCCCGGGGTATCAGAAATAAAACAAATTGAATCTTCAGTTTTTGATATTAAATGCAGCAATGCAGAAGCTGTGAAAAAAGAAATATTTAAATTAAGTATTGAGGAAAATTTGAACATTGTTACCATTCAAACCCAAGTGAATACTTTAGAAACAGTTTTTAAATTATTAACAACCTGATTTTTTTGAGCCATTCCTTAAACATCGTTTCTTTGTACACCAATTAAGTCATGACTCATGACTCATGACTCATGACTCATAACTCATAACTCTTAACTCTTAACTCATAACTCTTAACTCTTAACTCCTAAATATATAACATGAGCTACATCGCCTCCATACATGCACGACAAATTTTAGATAGCCGTGGCAACCCTACCATCGAAGTAGATATTCTCACAGAAAATGAAAGTCTAGGCCGTGCCGCAGTTCCCAGTGGGGCCAGCACAGGCGTACACGAAGCCATGGAACTTAGGGATAACAACAAAAAAATCTATGGCGGCAAAGGCGTATTAAAAGCTGTTAAAAATGTAAACACTGTTTTAGCAGATAATCTTTTAGGATGGGATGTTGCAGACCAGACAGGCATTGATGAAATGATGATCGCACTGGATGGCACAGAAAATAAAAGTAAACTCGGTGCCAACGCAATGCTGGCGATAAGCCTGGCGGTTGCAAAAGCGGCAGCCCTGGAAGCTAACCTTCCTTTGTACCGGTATATTGGAGGAACGAATGCAAAAATTCTTCCAATACCCATGATGAATATTTTAAACGGTGGGTCACATGCCGATAATAAAATAGACTTCCAGGAATTTATGGTTATGCCAGTTGGCGCAACTTCTTTTAGTGAAGGATTACAATGGGGCGTAGAAATTTTTCATGCCTTAAAAACGGTATTAAAGAAAAAAGGGTATAGCACAAACGTAGGAGATGAAGGAGGTTTTGCACCAAACATTCAAAGTAATGAAGAGGCTATTGAAACGGTTATGCTGGCTATTAATGCCGCAGGTTTTAAAGCAGGCACCCAAATAGGAATTGCCTTGGACCCTGCCGTTAGTGAAATGTATGACAACGCAAAAAAAGTATATCATTTTCATAAAAGCGATGGAAAAAAACTAAGCAGCGAAAAAATGGTAGAGTATTGGGCTAACTGGGTAAAACAATTTCCTATTATTTCTATTGAAGATGGTATGGCTGAAGATGACTGGAAAGGTTGGAAACTGATGACAGATACCTTAGGAAAGAAAATCCAGTTGGTTGGTGATGATCTGTTTGTTACCAACGTTACCCGTTTGGAGAGGGGCATTAAAGAAAATATTGCCAACGCTTTATTGGTAAAAGTAAATCAGATAGGCACTCTAACGGAAACAATAAACGCAGTTAGCCTGGCACAGCAGAATGGGTATAATACTATTATGAGCCACCGAAGCGGCGAAACTGAAGACAGCACAATTGCAGATTTAGCTGTCGCATTAAATTGTGGGCAGATTAAAACAGGGTCTGCCAGCCGCAGCGACCGCATGGCTAAATACAATCAATTAATCCGCATTGAGGAAATATTAGGCGGAAGTGCAGTATTTCCCACAGGAAAAATTAAATTCGGCAAATAGTTCAGTTCTAGTACTATATTTATAGTATTGAAATATAAGTTTTATGAAACTCCTTCATTCCACTTTAAGCGTAATAAAGAATAAATATTTTATTGCTTCTGCATTCTTTATTTTATGGATGCTTTTTTTTGATCCTAAAGATTGGGGGTTAATATCTGCCCGGATTAATAAATTAAAAGAACTTCAACGCAGCGAAAAACACCTTAGTGAGCAGATAAATGAAACTA
>JBDSDN010000104.1:0-6184 GCA_039920545.1 Ferruginibacter sp.
CTAAAGCCTGGAAAATATCATACTTAAATAAATCCGAGGGGATAATAAAAGAAACCAACTCCTGGTCCACAGATGCCGTAACTCATGATGGGAAATATTTGTGGGGAGACAATGGTATTACCGTTATCAATGACATCAACGCAGGGAATGATTCTGTTGAAACATACATCACCGGAATCACAATAATGGGTCAGCCGCAATATTTCATCAGCAGTTCCTCAGACACTATTTATTCCGGTAAGCCCAAATTTAAATGGGAAAGCGTTTCAGGACCGTATAATTTACCGGGCAATCTTTCTCTTCCTAATAACCAAAACTTCCTGCAATTTCAATTTACGCAGGCAGATTTGGCCCGGCCAACCACTGCTTCATATTCTTATATTCTTGATGGGATTGATAAAAACTGGAGTGCCCCAAATAGCAACCCTTTCACCGAAAATTACCTAAACCTGCCGCCGGGGAAATATACTTTTAAAGTAATTAGCAAAGGTTTAGACGGAAAATGGGGTAAGCAGTCAGCATTTAAATTTACTATAACACCACCCTGGTATAAAACCTGGTGGGCCTATACTTTATGGGCGTTGCTGATCCTTGGTTTACTAAGAGCGTATATCGTTTTCCGCTCCCGGAGATTAAAAAAAGAAAATAAAATACTGGAAGAAAAAGTAAAACACCGTACAGTTCAATTACAGAAATCACTGGAAGATTTACAATCAACCCAATCGCAACTTATACAATCAGAAAAGATGGCAAGCCTTGGCGAACTTACAGCGGGTATTGCACATGAAATACAAAATCCTTTGAACTTTGTAAATAATTTTTCAGAAGTAAGTATAGAATTGGCGGATGAATTAAAAACAGAAATCAACAGCAGTGATCTTGATCCCGGAAAGAAAAAAGACCTGGATTCACTTATAGATGATTTGGTACAAAATCAGCAAAAAATAAATTTCCACGGCAAAAGAGCTGATACTATTGTAAAAGGCATGTTGCAGCACAGCCGCAGCAGCAGCGGCGTCAAGGAACCCACCGATATTAATGTGCTGGCTGATGAATATTTACGGCTGAGTTATCATGGCCTGAGGGCAAAAGATAAATCCTTTAACGCCACCATGGAAACCGATTTTGCTGAAGGTCTTCAAAAAATTAATGTGGTATCACAAGATGTAGGAAGAGTAATTCTTAATTTAATAACCAATGCATTTTATTCTGTCACAGAAAAAAAGAAAACTTTACTAAACACAACAGGCCAGCAATACGAGCCTACTGTTTGGGTAAGTACCAAAAAAATAAACGATAATATTGAAGTGAGTGTCAAGGATAATGGCATGGGAGTTCCGCAGAAAGTATTAGATAAAATTTTTCAGCCATTCTTTACCACCAAGCCCGTAGGACAAGGAACAGGATTGGGTCTGTCATTAAGTTATGATATTATAAAAGCTCATGGAGGAGAATTAAAAGTGGAAAATAAAGAAGGGGAAGGAGCAGATTTCATTATTCAATTACCCATTTAAACTTATATTAAAACATTATGAAAATATTGGTAGTAGATGACGAGCAGGACGTAAAGGTACTTTTTGAACAAAGGTTCAGGAAAGAAATTAAAAGCGGCGAAATGCACCTTGAATTTGCCTTTTCAGGGGAGCAGGCCCTGGAATATATGAGGGCTAATGAACATGAAGCAGTATTGATACTCTCCGATATCAACATGCCGGGCATGAGCGGCCTGGAGTTGCTCAGGAATATCAAAGAAAAATATGATACCCCGCCGCCGGTTGTCATGATGATCACTGCTTATGGTGATGATGAAAATTATAACCTGGCCATGAAATTAGGCGCTGATGATTTTTTGACCAAGCCGGTAGACTTTATTGCATTAAAAGAAAAATTAAAATCAAAGCTCGCATGACAAAGATTTTGGTAGCCGATGATGAGAAGGACCTGGAAACGCTGATCCGGCAAAAGTTTCGCCAGAAAATACGAGATCAGAATTATGAATTTGTATTTGCAATAAACGGAAATGATGCGTTGGAAAAAATACAGCAACACCCTGATGTTGCAATAGTACTTAGCGATATTAATATGCCGGAAATGGACGGTCTTACCCTGCTTACAAAACTCAATGAAGTTTGCCCGCTCACCAAAACCGTCATGGTGTCTGCTTATGGTGATATGGATAATATCCGTACGGCTATGAATCGTGGCGCTTTTGATTTTGTTACCAAGCCCATAAATTTTGAAGACCTGGAACTTACGATGGAAAAAACTATCCTTCATGTGAGCCAGCTACGGGAAACACTAAAGGCCATCAAAGAAAATAATATTCTAAAAATGTATGTCGATGAAAATGTCCTGAGTTTTATGGGCGGCAGGGAGTTTGAATCATCATTAATGGTAAATGAAACGGTAGATGCCAGCGTTGCATTTATTGATATTTGCAGTTTTACCTCTATCAGTGAAAAAGAAACGCCAGACACTGTGGTCTCATTACTGAACCGTTATTTTGATTTAATGGTACCGGAAATAATGGCACAGAATGGTTTAATTGATAAATTTATCGGGGATTGTATTATGGCAGTTTTTAAAGGCCCCTTTCATTTAGACCGGGCCATAGATGCTTGTTTAACCATCAGGAATAAAATAGAAGCCTTGCCGGGCACCAGCAGCGATTTTTTTCCGAAAGTGTCAATCGGTATTAACAGCGGAGAAATGATTTCTGGCAACATCGGCTCTGCTACCCTGCGCCGGTTAGATTACACTGTCATTGGCGATACGGTAAACACTGCCCAACGTTTGCAGACGGTTGCTTCTATCGGTCAGATCTTAATAAACGAGGCGTGTTATGAAAAAGTGAAAGAATCGTTCAATTGTAAAAAAATAGGGGACGCAAGCCTTAAAAATAAAAATGAAGTTGCGGTAATTTATGAAGTTTTAAATTAAATATCCTTAACGCTACAACAGAATATTTATCCTATGCGATATGAACAGGCATATACGTTTCTTATAAATAAATTAGAACACGGCTTGCCGTTATATCTTACCTACCACAACATTCTTCATACCAAAAAAGTCATAGAAGCTGCAGAACATCTTGCTGCGGCAGAAAATATTTCCGGGGATGATTTAGTAATGCTTAAAACGGCAGCCCTGTTTCATGATGCCGGGTTTTTACAAAATCATCATGATCATGAAGAGCTCTCCTGTAAAATAGCACGCAAACATCTGCCGGATTATGCGTATACCGGTGAAGAAATTGAGACCATCTGCCAAATGATTATGGCCACTAAACTACCGCAGGCCCCCGCAGATCAGCTGGCACAATTACTTTGTGATGCAGATCTTTATTATCTGGGCACAAATGAGTACAGCACCACTGCAGAAGAATTATTTAAAGAATTTAAAAAAACAGGGATGGTGAAAACCGAAATAGAATGGGAACTGAAACAGTTGGCATTTTTATCGGAGCATCAATACTTTACCCCAACAGCCATTGAAGAACGGGAGGCGCATAAACAAAAAAACCTGCAGGAACTTAAATTAAAATTAGCGTCAGTTATTTTACCCTCTAAAAAAATGCACCCGCTGGAAAGAATTCAGGATATTTTCCTGATATTTTTCGGGGTAGTCATTGCAGGTTTTGCCCTAAAAGGTTTCCTGGTGCCCAATCATTTTTTTGATGGTGGTGTTACCGGAATTTCTTTGCTCGTTCATGAGATATATCATTTTAATCTTGCTGTAGTAATTGTTCTCCTAAATCTCCCGTTTATTATCATTAGTTATTTTTCGGTTGGCAAAAGTTTCGCTTACCGGGCTTTCATCTGTATTATACTCCTGGGTTTGTGCCTGGTGCTGCTGCCGGATTTTGTGATGACCTCCGACAAATTCCTGATTTCCATTTTTGGTGGCGCATTTTTAGGTATTGGTGTTGGGCTAATAATGAGAGCCGGCGCTGCTTTAGATGGGATAGAAGTGCTGGCCTTGTATACCCTTAAAAGAACTTCATTTACTATTACGGAAATTATTCTTGGTATCAATATAATTATTTTTTCAGTTGCGGCTTTAAAATTCGGTATAGAAACAGCCCTATATTCTATCCTCACCTATTTTACAGCCACCCGCTGTATAGATTATGTCGTGGAAGGCTTACAGGCCTATACCGGCGTTACCATCATAAGCGGAAAAAGTGAAGTTATAAAATACCAACTGGTAAACAAATTAGGCAGAGGTATATCTGTTTATAAAGGAGAGAGAGGTTTTTTACCCGGTAAATTTGAAGTCAGTACAGAGTGTGATATTATCTTCACTGTTATAACCAGGCTCGAATTAAGAAAATTAAAAAATCTTGTTTATGATGTAGACCCCAACGCATTTGTTTTTGCCAATACCATAAAAGAGGCTTCCGGGGGAATCATTAAACGCAGGCATCGCCATTAAATTTAAAAAGGGATTGCGGCTAATACTAACCGTTATACCCGCCTCAAAGACTCTACTGTATGATATCTATTTTTGTAAACAACTATCATGAGCAATGAACAAGTTACTACTACCCACTCTGCCGGGTTGTTTTTTATCCGGACATTACTTGGGATTTTATTTTTTATGCAGGGTTACGGTAAAGTTTTTTCCATAGGGGTAAGCAAAGTGTATGAAATGTTTTTCAAAAGTTATGAAACTAAGCTGCTGCCCCGCTGGGTTACTCTTCCCACCGCTTATTTTACTTCCTATGTAGAATTAATTTGCGGGGCATTACTGCTGCTGGGCCTGTTCCGCAAATATGCAATATATTTATTGGCCATAAACTTATTGATCGTCTCATTTGGCCATGGCTTAATGGAACCTATCTGGAGCCTGGAGCATGTAATGCCAAGAGCCATTTTATTGTCTGCATTATTTTTATTACCGCCGGCCTGGGACAAATGGAATTTAGATGCTGTTATTTTAAAAAATTAAATTGTATGAGAAAAATATGGGTGTTTATCCTCGTTCCAATTCAACTATTTGCACAGCCATCTTCTAACGCTGAAATTATGCGCTGGCAACAACAGGCTCAAAATGTAAATATCATACGGGATAATTGGGGCATACCTCACGTATATGGTAAGACGGATGCTAATGCCGTGTTTGGTTTGTTATATGCCCAATGCGAAGATGATTTTAACCGGGTAGAAATGAATTATATTGAAAAGTTGGGCCGCATGGCAGAAGTAAAAGGAGACAAAAGCCTTTATGCTGACCTGCTCATCAGGATGATTATAGATTCTTCAGATGCTATTAAAGATTATAAAAACAGTCCCCCATATTTAAAAAAATTATTAGATGCTTTTGCGGATGGAATAAATTATTATCTCTATAAAAATCCCGCCGTAAAACCTGCGCTTTTACATCATTTTAAACCCTGGTATCCCCTGCTATGGACAGATGGAAGCATTGGCGCCATAAGCACCGGCGGGGTTTCTGAAAGTGAATTGAAAAATTTTTATGACGGAAAAAATACGGAGTCAGTCGCTAAGGTAACGGTACCGGAAGAAGTGGTTACCGGCTCCAATGGATTTGCATTTGCACCGAGTGCCACTGCCACTAAAAATGCTATTCTTTACATTAACCCCCATGTAACTTTTTACTTTAGGCCAGAAGTGCAGATGGTAAGCGAAGAAGGGTTAAATGTGTATGGAGCCGTAACCTGGGGACAGTTTTTTATTTACCAGGGTTTTAATGAACACTGCGGCTGGATGCATACTTCAAGTGGTGTAGATGTGGCTGATATGTATGCTGAAAAAATTTCTAAAAAAAATAATGCCTGGTTTTATGAATACAATAAAACAATAAAGCCGGTAACATCTAAAAAGATAGAACTCGGCTACCGCAACCCGGGAGAGGGATTGATGAAAAAAATAATTACGACCTATTATACGCCTCATGGCCCGGTAATGGCTAAACGCAAAGGACAATGGATAGCAGTTAAATCTCACAACCGGTCTATGCTGGGGTTAATACAAAGTTGGCAGCGCACTAAAACAAAAAGTTTCGCTGATTATAAAAAAGTAATGGGCATGCGGGAGAACACTTCTAACAATACCGTGTATGCAGATGCAGAAGGGAATATTGCCTACTGGCATGGAAATTTTATTCCTGTGAGGGACCCGAAATTAAACTGGGCCAACCCTGTAGATGGAAGCGTTGCCGG
>JBDSDN010000105.1:0-10444 GCA_039920545.1 Ferruginibacter sp.
GATGTTTATGAAGAAGAAAAAGGATTATTTTTTGAAGATCATTCAAGTGATATTTTGCAGGATGATGTGATTGCCCGGCTACTTACCTTTTCTAACGTACTAATAACAAGCCACCAGGCATTTCTTACTGATACTGCTTTGCAGAATATTGCAGAAACCACCATGGACAATATTGATTGCTTTGAAAAAAACCTTCCCTGTATAAATGAACTGCTAACTGGGTAATGTAGTGTCAGCGTTTAGAGGTGAACTGATTATTTGATATGTGCCAACAAGTTCCTGAGAATTAGGAGTGCCGATTAAATTTTAAACAATTCTAAAAATTAATTTGGAAATAAATGCCTTCAATTTTTTTATAAGTCCTCTGGGTATTAAATTGCATCATTATTAACCCGGGAAAAAGTACCCTTTGTAAAAAACCAGTATGCGTCCATCGATTTTCATCACATTCCTCAATGGTATCCCTTTTTTATTTTTTCTATCCTGCACCCAACCTTCCGGTAAGAATGGATTAGGGAAAACTTCTGAAGAAGATTCAGTACAAAAGAAAAATACGGCTTCTAAATTTGACAGCATACAATATAATTCTCTTTTACACAAGATTGCCAATGGCGATACTTCAGGTAAATGGCCAACACAATCTCCTTACCCCCTGGAGGGGGCAATTTTCCCTTACTCTCGTGTTGTAGCATTTTATGGTAATTTATATTCCAAGAGGATGGGAATTTTAGGTGAACTCCCTAAGGACTCTATGATTAAAAAATTACAGTACGAAATAAAAAAATGGGAAGCAGCGGATCCCACAATGCCCGTGCGGCCGGCGTTGCATTACATTGCTATAACCGCCCAGACAAATGGTGGCAAACAGCGTATGCGAATGCCTTTTCACCAGATAGATACTATACTAAATTGGGCTAAGGAAATAAATGCTCTTGTTTTTTTAGACATACAAGTTGGATGGAGTACAGTGCAGGAAGAAATACCCTCCCTTGAAAAATACCTTAAAATGCCTAATGTTCATTTAGGCATAGACCCGGAATTTTCAATGAAATTTGGAGATTTACCCGGCAAGCGGATCGGAACTTTTGATGCTGCTGATGTAAATTATGCTATACGCTACCTGGATACACTGGTAAAACGCAATAACCTTCCACCTAAAATATTAATTGTGCATCGTTTTACTCAAGGCATGGTTACCAATGCAATAGATATAAAAGCAATGGCCACCGTGCAGGTCGTGATGGATATGGATGGCTGGGGAGATAAAATTTTAAAACGCTCAACCTGGTTGCGGTATATTTATAAAGAGCCCGTTCAGTTTACGGGTTTTAAATTATTTTATAAAAACGATACCCGTAAGAGCCCGGATGGTATGTTCACCCCTGAAGAACTTGTAAATTTTATTCCCCGTCCTGTTTATATTCAATATCAATAAATGAAATTTTTTTTAAGTTTAGCCATTCTAGGGTTTGCTTCGTGTACGCAAAATATGAATGAAAGTAACCCTGCAAAACAACATTCAACCAATAATAGCAGTGCAGAAACCCTGCACGACAAAGATAAAATAGCTGAGGCTGCAATTATTTTATCGAGGGCACAGGTTCCCATATTATGTTACCATCATATAAGGCCATACCGCCCTGCAGAAAGTATGAATATGAAAAGTTACTCAGTGACGCCTGCAGCGTTTGCAGAGCAAATGAAAACTTTATCAGATAGTGGCTACCACACTATTTTGCCGGACCAACTATATAACTACCTGGCATTTGGCGATCCGTTGCCAACCCTGCCGATCATGCTTACATTTGATGATACAGACCTGGAGCAATTCACTATCGGTGCAACAGAGATGAATAAATATAATTTTAAGGGAGTTTATTTTATAATGACTATTGCTATCGGACGCCCTCGCTATATGAGTCGAGAGCAATTGAAACAACTTACTGATGAAGGTCATACAATACAAGGGCATACCTGGGATCATCATATGGTTACAAAATATATGGCTGAAGATTGGGAGAAGCAACTTATAGAAGCTGATAAAAAATTAGAAGATATCACCGGAAGAAAAATACAATATTTTGCCTATCCTTTCGGTCTTTGGAATACAGACGCAATACAAGCATTAAAAGACCGTAGTATTAAAATGGCTTTTCAGCTTTCAACAAAAAGAGATAGTATCTATCCCCTTTTTACGGTGAGAAGAATGATTGTGCCTGGCACCTGGACAACACAAGGCATGCTGAAAGCCATGCACACCACTTTTTTGAGATAACCGTTCAAAATCTCTCCACTTCTCCATAATGCATTATCCATTATTGTAATTTAGGTGATGTTGTACCTTTGGCTGCAACCAGGAAATAATTATGAAATATGAAATTGGCGATAATATAATTGTGCTTCATTCTGATGAAGAAGGAAAAGTTATAGAAATTATCAACGATAAAATGGTGATGATAGAAGTACGTGGTGTAAAGTTTCCGGCATATATGGACCAGATTGATTTTCCCTATTATAAAATGTTTACCCAAAAAAAGCCGGTAGAGAAAAAGAAGATTTATGTTGATGACATAAGGAGGGAAAAAACTACTACAAAAAAGAAAACCAGTGACGGCGTTTTTATAAATTTTTTTCCGGTATTTGATAAAGATATTTTTGATGATGATGTAGTAGAAAAATTAAAAATTTACCTGGTAAATCAAAATGAGGAAGCTTATAATTTTGATTACAATTTATTTTTTTCGGGGGAAAGTAGTTTTCATTTAAAAAGCAACATTGAAGGGCTTTCAGATTTTTACCTGCATGATGTAAGTTTTGAGGATATGAGCGATAACCCAAAATTTGATTTCGAATTTTCACTGGCTAATGACAACAAAAAGAAAGCTCCTTTTTTTGAAGCTACTTTAAAATTAAAGGCAAAACAGCTTTTTAAAAAAATTGAAGAAACACAACTCAAGAATGAGCCTTCATTTGCCTATGAATTATTTACCAGCTATCCAGATAAAATTGATGAACAAAAAGTAGATTTAAGCAGGCTGGGCAATGCTGGTTACCGTATGTATGATGCTTCCAAAACCCGGCAAAACCTGCCACCCGCAAGATCAGTCGTAGATTTGCATATAGAAAAAATAACAGATAGCTGGAAGCATTTAAGCAACTTTGAAATACTCACCTTGCAGTCAAATGAATTTGAAAAATATTACGAGTTGGCTCTTTTACACCAACTTCACCAGTTTATCGTAATACATGGGGTGGGAGAAGGTAAATTGCGAGATGAAATTCATGAAAGCCTGCGGCTAAAGGATGACGTAAAATCTTTTGTAAACCAGTTTCACCCTTTGTACGGATATGGCGCTACGGAAATTTATTTTAAATGAAGAGGGAAATGGCCAATTGGTATTAAGTATTAAGTTTTAAGTGTTAAGTTTTAAGTATTGGGATTGGGATTGGGCAAGATAGTATAATCACTTATAAAGTTACCAAATCATAAATCATACATCAAAACTCATAAATCTATTTTATGTTTTTACCATTAAGCCCCTGGGGCCAGGTAGTGTTTGTTTTTATTTTTAGCATAGTGCGGTATGCTGTACTGGCCGGCATTGCATTTGGCATATTTTATATAATCTTGAAACATAAAAATATTTTTTATAAAATTCAAGAGCGCTGGCCTACCAGTAAAGATTACCAGAGAGAAATCATTTATTCGAGCATTTCATTTGTTTTTTTTGCAATAGTACCACTGGTACTGAATCTTTCTTTTGTAAAACCCTACACTACCATTTACAGGGATCTTGGCAGGCATGGGATGCTTTATTTTTTCCTGGCTTTTCCATTAATGCTTCTGATACACGACACTTACTTTTATTGGACACATCGAATGATGCACCATCCCAAACTGTTTAAGATATTTCATGTCATTCATCATAAAAGTACCAACCCATCCCCCTGGGCTTCATTTTCTTTCAGCCCAGCAGAAGCAGTTGTAGAATCTGCAATTGTGTATGTTTTTGCGTTTACTATCCCGGTGCACCCAATCCATTTATTTTCTTTCCTCATTTTTATGACAGCATATAATGTGTACGGGCATTTGGGCTTTGAATTGTACCCTAGAAACTTTAACAGGCACCCGGTTGGCAAATGGTTTAATACATCTGTAAACCATAATATGCACCACCAATATTTTAAAGGTAATTATGGATTGTATTTTACCTGGTGGGATAAGTTAATGGGAACTATGCATGAAGATTACGATGCCGGTTTTGATAAAGTAACGGAGCAAAACATTAAATTGAAATCTAAAATTACTGCCGTTGGTTTTTAAAAAACTTATCCGTAATAAGTGCTATGGGTATGCCAACCATAAATATGATAAGGCTTATGCCAATCAAAAAATATTTAAACTCAAAAGGCGATCTATGCACGCCAACAGCCGGTAAAATTACCAGATTCATAATACACCATGCAAAGATGCCATAGAAAAACCCGCTTACCCATCGATTAACAATTATTTTTTTATAATAAGGGTAAATAATTATATAAAAGATTGCAAATATTAAAGCAATACAGGTGTGTAAAGCTAGGCCTGCCAGGGCCATAGTCCAACCACCGTCATAGGCCTTTTTTCCAAAGGCACCGGCAGCAACCGATTGTAAAAGCCTTTCTATTGTTGGTAGTCTTTGTAAAATAAATACATATACAATCGTTGCACCACTAATATCCAGGGCGGCAGCCGTAAGGCCCGCTGCCAGGGCAGTTTTTATTTTTTTTGATACCGTCATTTTTTTAAGTTAATTACTTTTAAAAAAAGAATAGGTTGAATAATTTATTAAAATCCATAAGCAGGGCCATCTATTACCCTTTGAAATTTTTGTTGCCAGGAATTCGCTGTTCAAATAAAAAATGCATAGAATTGTTTTGAAAAACAAGATGACGCTTGAAATTTATTTTTTAAATGAAAAGTAGAGATAAACAATAACAGGAGAAATTATAAAGAAGAGTATTCCAAAAATATACCACATACCCATGCCATGAGTATTTTTATCCACTGCAGAAATTCTAATTTCTGCCAAACAAAATAAAAAAACTAAAACAATACCGCATTTAATAACCCTGATGAACCGGGTCGCCAATCTGTATTGCCTTTCAACATTTTGAGTAGTAAGCTTTACGGGGTAATTAAATATTGCTGGATACCTATTGAGAAGTGTTAAGCCCAGGACTAAAATACTTCCTAAAACGGGGAAGATCCATAGAATATTCTTGCTACCGTGCCTATTAATATTCCCTTTTAAATCAAAGTGAATCGGGATGATATCTGGCAATTGCATAAAAAAATAAATTGTGAATGCCCATATTAATACAAGCCCTGCGAAAGAAACAATATCAAGAAGTTCGTCCCATTTTGATAAAGAAAGTTTTATTTCAGGCTGTTGATTAAACATCTAAATTGAGGTGATTTTTTTTATTCAGGTTTTAATTTATTTGGTTTTAAACAATTACTGTATACCAGCCTAAATCTTAAAGCTTTTGCCGTCGGGTTTATTCCGCTGGCTCTAAGAAAGCAAACATAATACTGTTTTTCTTTAACCCATAATTTACATACACGTTATAAAATTATTCCAATAGTCCATTGGTAGGATTTACTATTTGAACCTGAAGGAAAAACCTGTACTAATAAAATATTCTGGCGAGGTAGAACTAATTCCTTTTCCCGCAGAGAAATCGAAGGCCATATGATTATTTAAGAGGTAGGTTACACCAGCATCCATGCGGGTATCTGCACTGTAATTTTTTGCAATAAAACCGTATACTTCTAAAAACCCCGCAATTTTGGAGGAAACAGAAAAACCAGAAGTTAGGGTGTAAATATATAATGGCGAGGTACTGAAGCCATCCCATTCTGCTCCAAGATTATAGCCAATGGATAATTTGGGTGACAGGGTATTTTGAAAAGTAAACCGGAATGAAGGGGCATAGTAAGAAGCCCGGTATTTTTTAGTAGCGACAAATGGAAATGAGACATGCCCGATGAAGGAAATCATGGGCCTTATATTTTTCTCGGGGAGTATTTTTGTTTTAAAGCCAAGCGTTAAGGGATTTAAACCAGACTGTCGGTAATCAAATAATTTTTGTTGTTCAATTTCAGCAATTAACCTTAACTCAAATTTTTCACTCACCCCGTATTTGATGAGGGAGGTAGGCAAAAGAATTGAAGAGAAGTTTTTATTAAGCTTTTCATAGGTAAACCCAATTTCAGCCTGCAGGTATTTTTTTGGGACCGTAAATGGGGACTCAGTCTGGTCTGGCCTGTCTAGTTGTATAGGCGGCATCTCCTGGCAATATACATTGCTTAAGTAAAGAAAGCTGCAGACTGCAATAAAAATAATTTTTATCATGAATAGGATGAGAAATAAAATATAAAAATATTAAAGTTAGACTTCTCTAACAAATATTGTTTTGTAGTTTTATTATCTTTGAATTCATGTTATCATTTACCGAGGAAAATTACCTGAAATCCCTTTTTCATTTAACCGTAGAAAACTCCGGGCCTGGGGAGACGGGCACCAATGAACTGGCCATGCAGCTTGGCGTAAAACCGGCTACCGCAAATGATATGCTGAAGAAACTAAAAGAAAAAAAGCTGGTAAATTATATGAAATACAGTAAATCATCTCTGACGCCTGCAGGGAAAAAACTTGCTGTTACGATTGTGCGAAAGCACCGGTTATGGGAAACTTTCTTATTTGATAAACTGGGCTTTACCTGGGATGAAGTTCATGAAGTTGCAGAACAATTGGAACATATCCAAAGTGAAAAACTGATTGGAAAACTTGATAAATTTTTAAATTTCCCGGTTCATGACCCGCATGGAGATGTGATCCCCACAGCAAAAGGCGTAATGAAAACCCCCTCAAAAAACACATTAGCAGAAGAGCTGCCGGGGCACCAGTGTACCCTGGTGGCGGTAAAAGATAATTCAACTGCATTCCTGCAATACGTAAATAAAACCGGGCTCTCAATTAATAAGAAAATAAAAGTAGTCTCCCGGGAATTATATGATGGGCAAATAGAAATAGAAGTGGACGGAAAGAAAAACCGGATAAGTCACCGTTTTGCAGAAAATATAATTGTGGATTGTAAGATTTGTTTTGAACGTAAATAAACACATTTTAAGGCACGCTAATATTTTGTATTCTGGGAGTTTAAAAAATAAAACTAATTTTGACTAACTATCAGCCGGCTATCGTTCCGTATTTATGCGGAAAGGAAAGTCCGGACAGCAAAGAGCAACACACCGGTTAACAGCCGGCTCCCTGTGATCCTGAGCTTGTCGAAGGAAACAGGCAAGAGACAGTGCCACAGAAAATAACTGTCCCGGTTGCATGCTTCCGGGATGAGGGTGAAAATGTGAGGTAAGAGCTCACGGTAATAATTGGTAACAATTGTTACGGGTAAACCTTGTGTGCTGTAATGCCACGTATATCCCGATTTATTCAGCGTTGAATTTCGTTCTTCTGTTGAGTAAGGTAAGCGGCTCGTTTACTATTCCTGGGTCACCGGGATATCGGGAAGGGTAGGCAGCAAGATTATAACAGTAATGTTATAGCCAGATAAA
Source organism: Ferruginibacter sp. (assembly GCA_039920545.1). Lineage (GTDB taxonomy): Bacteria > Bacteroidota > Bacteroidia > Chitinophagales > Chitinophagaceae > Ferruginibacter. The sequence goes on from JBDSDN010000105.1 coordinate 7,619, forward strand.
TGATGGCCGTTCCGGTGCAAACCGGGATTACAGAATCCGGCTTATGGCTGATAGATTTTTTTTGGCCGGGTGTAACTAGAGACAAGTAAGTTTATAAATATAACTTCAATTGTAAAATTGGAGTTTATGATTAAACTACGAATAACTGATTCTGTTTAGGAATTTAAATCTGGGTTAGATCGTCAGAACCGATATGAATTGTGATCCCCAGATCATTAAATGATTTACATAATTCCCTGATAGAAGATTCAATATTCAGTGCACTTTTTTTAATAATACTATAGTACTCCTTAGGGTCATTTGCGGTGCCAGCTTCCAGAAACTCCAGGGATAACCTGATATTGGTAAGGGGATTTTTCATTTCGTAAAGCATATTAAGCATCCCCAATTCTGCAATTTTACTTTCACTATCCATTGGTACAAATTTTATAAAGTAATTGAGTTCGCATATATAGCAGGATAAGTTATCTAATTGATGTAACCATCCAAAATATATCCCTACAAACCCTAAGCCAGTTATAATGCTGAGCAGAAATCCAGGTTACATTTTATTGGAACTAGCGGTAAGTTTCCTGGAAAAGTAATTTACGCTTAAAATTATCCTTTAGATTTTCATCTTTCTTTTACGTTAAAAAAAATACCCTGTATAATTTATTATGCAGGGCAGCAATTAAAATTAATTATTTTATTTATTTTGGCATGGTGTCCATTTTTTTATCCATCATCTTGCCTTCCATCTTTTTTTCCAACATATCATCCATTTTCTTATTCATCATTTTATCATCCATTTTGCCATTCATCATCCCACCATGCTGCCCGGCCATCATTTTCATCATGTCTGCCGGTTCTACAAAACTCCAGTGCTCAATTGCTTTGCCGGCAGTATTTAATTTTATAACTTCCACACTCATCATATCTACAGGGGTATTGGCTGCAAAGCCCATTATACCATCAGTCGCAGTGCCGGTCATTCTTATTAACCCAAAATTATAATCACCATCAGTAGCATTTGAAATAGTTTCCATTTTTAAATTAGCAAAATGATTGTGAATGTCTCCCAGCATTTTCTTTGCACTATCTAACCCTTTTACTTCCCTGCCTTCCATGTGATCTACAAAATTTACATCAATAACACTGTCTAACTTGCTAACATCCCCATTTTCTATAGCCCTGTTTACCGTATTACTATTTGTTTTATTAGTTTCTGCCGTAGTGGTTGTAGTTGCCACTTCTGTTTTAGAGCCATCTGTACACGCATTGATTAGTAAAATAACAATGGCCAGGGGGGAAAATAACTTTTTCATATTTGTAGTTTTTTTGAATGTGAGCCATTAAAATACAATCATTTATTTTGAATTGCAACAGTAGGATAATGTAAAAAAAATATTGTTGTATTTAGCGTTTGAGAGGAAGCCAACTCGCCCAACCAACAGAAGTGTCAGCGGTCCTTGTCTATCCGAAATAAAAATTTCAAGTATATTGATTAAAATATTTCCTTGTTGTTGAGAAGCGACAGCTGTACTTTTATAGCTTATATTTATTTGCAAATTATACCGGAAAATGAAATTGCTTACTTGTATTCTGTTATTGTTAATGGCTAACTTTCCAGCTTTCTGTCAAATCAAGGTTCCTCCATACTTCAGAGAAAACCCCGAATTTACCAATGATTTAAAAAAGATTATATCAGACCTAAATTTAGACAGCAGCTTTGCTACAGCTGAAGATGGGCCCGAGCAAATATCTTTTGCTGTTGTAGATCTTACGGGTAAAAGTCCTGTATTTGCGGGTGTAAATGCAACCAATTTTATTTATCCTGCCTCTGTTTACAAAATGTATGTTGCTATGGAAATTTTAAAACAGGTAAGCGAAAAAAATTATTCTCTTTACCGAACGTACATTGTGTCGGCCCCAAATGATGTAGATAAAATAAAAGAGATAAGCAATGATCCGAGGCCACTCCTGAAAGCTGGTGACAGTGTTACGGTAAATTATTTATTAGATCTAATGATAACACGTAGCGATAATACGGCTGCTAATTGTTTAATAGATCTTGCAGGAAGAAAAAATATAAATCTAACCATAGAGCGTTTAGGATGGACGGGCAGTGAAATAACCCGTAAATTTTTAAAACGAAAATTTGAGGATGCAGGCTATGATACTGTTAGGGGGACCCAAACCTGCGCTTTACATGCTGCTGATTTTATGTACCGTGTTTTTACCGGTAAGCTTATAAACCCGTGGGTGAGTATGCAACTGAAAGTTTTACTGGGCCGGCAATTAGATAATACGAAACTGGCAACAGGGTTACCTTCAAAAGTAATGTACTATCATAAAACAGGTTGGTGGAGCAATTATACTCATGATGTAGGCATTGTAGATGATGGCAAACTTAAATACGTAGTCGCAATTTTTACCCCGCTGAAAGAAACAGATGTATCCCCTGTTCTGAAAATACTTTCTGAAAAGATTTATAATTTAATAGCACACTCGCATAGGTGATGTTAAGCAAATAAAATGATTTTTGTTTTATAGAATTAAACTGATTTTTAAAAAATAAAAAGTTCATCTCATGGCCAGGGCCGTACCAATTTTTAGAATTTTTGATTATCAAAAAGCCGTGGAGTTTTATGTAGGTTGGCTTGAGTTTAAATTAGACTGGGAAGATAAACCAGCTATTGCTCCTGTGTACCTGCAAGTTTCCTTTAACGGAATTACAATTCATTTATCAGAACATTATGGGGATTGTTCTGCCGGGGCAAGAATTCATATTGAAGACTTCGCCGGATTAAAGGAATATCATGCGCAACTGATTAATAAAAATTATAA
>JBDSDN010000106.1:0-25705 GCA_039920545.1 Ferruginibacter sp.
AACTTTACGCTGATCAAAATAGAATTTTAAATTTACCCTATTGTTGAGAAAATAATCAATAGTGGGGTTTATAGAAATTTCCTTGCTGCCACCAGTTGCAAAACTGCTTTCACTATCCAGTTTACTATTGGAAGTTACATTGTCTCTTACCCTCAGATCAAGTCGAAAATTTATTTCATTATCTAATTTGCCTGACCCGCTTTTACTTAAAAATTTAGGCAGCTTTAATCCTCCAAATAATTTCAGCCCTCTTTTGCGATAGCCTGCACCTATTAAAAACTCGGTACTTCGTTGTTCGCTAAGTTGGTAATCATATAAGCTCAAACTTAAACTGCGGCTCTTGGCGTATTCAAATTTTCCCTGTAATTGATTTGTAAACATCATATCCAGGCCCAATAAGGGAGCAAACTGTTCTGTAATAGTTACATTCGGCACCAGGAAATAGGGTATAAAGTTATTAGAGACAGAATCATAAAAGGACGGGTAGCCAAACCGGGAAACATCCTGGTAGAGCAATGCAGAGGTAAACCCATTCATACTCAAATTGCCGTTGTAGCCATGGGAAATAGTAAAGCTGGTAAAGATTTTCTCTAACCCTTTAATTTTTGTCAGGCCGTTGTAGTCAATTTTCCAGTTAGGCTTGGGTAAAATAGCCCTGAAGGGATTGGACTTAATGTTTGAATTATTTTGCTTGATTAGGGAAACATTTTCAGGATCCTGGCCAGTGTAAGCAGCAATAAAAGAAGGAATCAACACATCTACTGCATATTTACTATATCCAAAATAATACCCATCGGCACCCGGTCCCGTGCTATACGGGTTCTTTTGCCCGATTCGGCGAGATAGTATAACCCTGTTATCCTGGAAGGTTTTAAAGGTAGAAGAAATACGGTTTGGATCAAATTTCCCAAATAAGGTTTTAAATGCTATATACGAAACATCGAACCCGCCACCAGTATAAGGCGTGAGATGCATAAACTTTGGGTTGTTTCCGCCACTGGTATCAATAAACCTGAATGTTTCGCTGAAGTTCTTATTGAAAGTTTTACTGATATTTAGGGTAATGTTTAAATCCCGCACCGGTTCCAGTGTGGCGCTAAGGGTTAAACGCTGATCGAAATTCTGCTGAAACAAGGAATTAAAAGTAGAATCTTTGGTAATTAATCCGGCTGCAGCTTTTCGATTCAACCAATTACTATCGGGCTGTCGGCCTAAAATAAAATCAAAGCCAGGGGCCATACTTTTAAAATTCTGACCTATATATTGGGTACTATCTGTATAACCTGGTAACCTGGTGTTGGCATTTTCTGATATGGAAAAATTTACCTGTTTTATACTTGTAATTAATTTTCCAAATACTCTGCCAGGTACCCCAACATATGGCATTGCTGTCTGATCTGTTATTTTTCGGGTACGTAAAACCCGTTTTCCATCTTTTGTTGTAACACTATCCGTAACTTTTGTTATCCGGTTTTTCCATTTCTCTCTATCAGCTATTGTTCTGGGTAAATCCAACTGCTTCAACCATTTTGATTTTTGATAAAGCCTGGTAAAATCCATTTGCACAGTTGCTTCACTTTGCTGACCATTTTCCAGGAAATTTCCCAGGTTTACCGCCAGTCTGCTGGCCCCAATCCATCTATAGGCTGCCTGGTATTTAAGGTTTATGGTTGTCCAGTCTAACAGGGGAAATTTAGCTGTAGGCAAGGTATAAGAAAAATTTCCTGTTTGGTTAAACAGGGTATTCCTTCCTCCTTTAAAGAGGTTTCTTAATACAGAATCCTTCTTTTCTTTCGTATCCAACCGGCCAAAAGGCTCATCTATACGGGAGTTATTAGTTGCAGTATAATCAAATCTTAAGGAACGGGTAAAGTTAAAGGCGACAATATAATCCCGCTGAAAAGTAAAATACTTATCGTACGTTTCCGGGATAGCATATTTGGAGGGACCCACACTACGGGGACGTATTACTCCAAACTGGCGGCTTATATCTGCACGAAAACTCAGTTGGGAAGGAATATAATTAAAATTGAAATCCTTTACAAGATCGAACCAATGTGTTTTTGTGTTTTTAAAAAGTTTCTTAAACGGCTCATGATATTTAGGCTGGGGTGCATAATTATAGCCTAGAGCTCCCCGGTGCCGGGTAACATCATTATATTCTATTAAAGGATTATGGCTGCTTGTTTTAATGTAAGAATAACTGACATCTACATTGGAAATATCATAAATCTTAGGCTTTTTTCCATTGGTTTTATTCTTCCTAACGTTTGTAAAATTCAGTGTCTTTATAGAAGTATAGTCTACCGCACTTTTTCTTATAGAGTCTTTTTGATCCTTTGGAGATGTATTTAATTTGTCTTTTAATTTTATATCAAGATCATACGGATCATATTCTGGTGTACTAATAGTCTGGGTGTAGCTTGCAAAAACAGGTATTGACATGCCCGATTTTTTGGGAAGTAGCCTACCTAGTTCGAGGTTAGTGGCTACATCAAACTGGTAAAAATTATCCCTATATCTTTCATTTACCCTTTGTTCCAATGTGCCAAATCCCTGCGTGTGTGCATTGCCCGAAACAGATAAAGTTCCTAAATCTGCGAGGTTTACATCTACCCTGCCCAGGGCGGCATATCCTCCATTTTCATCTATTGAAGACAAACGTAATTCATTAACCCATATTTCCCCGCAAGCTGCCTCTGCAACTGTATTTTCTACACCTATTAATATTCCCCGTATCTCTCCCAGGTTAGGGTTACCAATTACTGAATACTGTTGGCCATTAGCCTGCAATTGTCTAAATATCTGGATGAGCGAAACATTGGATAAATTCCGGGTTTGCTTTAATTTAGTGAGTACCGTTAAATCAATATCCAGTGAATTCCTAAAATTCCATAAACTATCATTATAAATATCAGAATTTGCATTAAGGCTGGCGGCTGATAATGGCGTTTTTATTAATGGAATACGAACTTCATAATAATTACTTACAAAGTCTGTTCCCATACGTATTACCGCAGTAAGTTCTTTATCATTAAAAGTTGCAGGGGGAATTTTTGCTTCTTCTGCATGTATAAACATTGAAAGCTTCCTGAATTGCCTGAGGTCCCTGTTTGCAAACGTCTGGAATACCGCTTTTGCATCACCCTTTAGCAAATTGCAAAACTGTAAACTCATGGCCTGCTCATTCTGCAAAAGATTTACACCGTTGTTGCTTAAAGTTTGTACCCGTTCAATTTCTCTTGGAGTTCGGTAAGGCAATGGTATGCGTTTATCGTTTTCTTCAATATTTACAGCCCCAACATTTAATACCGTTGATGATGCCGGCGAGTATAACCCTGTGGAGTCTACTTTATACTGGAATTTGCGCCAGATATTCCTGGTTAATTGTAATTCCCCGAAACGCATTACCACACTATCTTCAAAATTGGTCATAAACATCCGTATAAACCTTATTGATTTAAAATCGGGTATTTTTCCAACTTTTGCATTATAACTGCCGATTGGAATTCTAAATTGATACCAGGTTTCATTGCGGCTGCTGCCATTTACAAGGTTTACAGGAACTAATTTTTTATCAACAATAAAATTGGTCCCAATTTGCATTTCCGGGGCATTCAGAGGCTTTACATCAATTGTGTATTGAAAATACTCTTCTGTTTCATTCAGGGTATTATCCCGGTTCAGGTCTTCTGCATCAGGGTACAAAGTAGCTGCCGCAGAAAATTGGCCCCCGTTATCAATCGGAGAATTGCCCTCTGGATTATTATAATTTTTATAACGTGCAAGGATACCTTCATTTTGCCCAAATCCTGCATTCCTGTAATTTTTATAGTCATCAGAAGAAGGGTCTTTAACTGCATCCAGGTATGCTTTGGAACCTGCCCCAAAATTTGTAGCTAAGTTAGCCAGGTAGGCCTGCCTTTTTATCGCTTCGGCTGTATCATTTAACCCATCAAAACCTATATCCTGAAAAACCCTGTCTTCAGGCAAATTACTGAAGGCATTTGTAACCTGGATTGGGTTCCTGGCGACTCTGCCCCAAACCGTCGTATCTACAGGTGATGGAGCGTTAGGCGTGGGCAGCCCGTTTTCATAAAATCTTCTTCCGTCCTTTAAAATATCTTCAGAAATATTACCGAGATTAAAAAATAGTTTACCGCCGGTTGAACTTGCAGCATTCGGATTTTCGGGTGTTGGAATAAATGGATCCTGCACCCAAAACTCTATAAATTCAATATTATTTGTTTCAAAATCGGTTTGATCTAAACTTCGCATAAGCCCACCCCACCTTGTTTTGGGTCTTAAGAGTTTTCCATTGGGATTAATGGCGGAAATACTATCGTTATAATTATACGGGCCACGGTCTGTTGGGTAATATGCAAGATCAAACGTCACCAATTGGCTTTCCCCAAAACCAGTTGTGCGTTGCGGAAAGATTTCTTTTTGATAAACCTGCCTGGTACGTGGATCACTTAGCAAAGCGGAGTTGTTACCAATAGGGTTATTGGGATCTTTATATTGTTGTAAGGTTTGTTCTATCTGGTACCAGGCAATTTTTGCCCGGTTTTTACCATAATTTAAATTATTGGTAAGGTCAGCTTCCGGAAAGAGTATATTACCATTAGCGTCTGTTGCACCTTTAGGTGTAGTAGCCAAAGCCCAGCTTATTGGGGGAAAGCGAAGATCGATCCCGGATTTACTTCCTTCAAAATCGTCAATGTATACTGCACCAGTTTTGCCTTTACCTATTTGGGGTGCATGGCCGGGTTTCAACATGGCGGCCTCGCCGTATACGTTAAGGGTCGATGGTGCTTTGGTAGAATAAAAGGGAAGCTTATCTAACAATTTAGTAAGTCGTGGTACATCTTTTCTGTAATTTACGTCTAGCCCATACATCGCATTCCGTATAGGATCTTCATTAAGATTTACCTTGGTAAAATAGGGCCTTTCACTTAACCTCACTAGGGTGCCCCCAAAAGAAAGTTGCTCTTTGGCATTATTTTTTGCCAGGTAATCCAGGCGTAAGCCAAGATAGGAACGTTGTTGTAATCCAAAGGAGGCATTATTTTCAAAGTTTACCTGTACCGGTAAGCCAGCATTTAAAATTGCCTGGTTGGTTATTTTAATTGTACCAAGGTCATAATTTATATCATAATCTATATTTTCCTGTAAAGTTCGCCCGCCTGCTGTTACACTCACTGAACCCCTGGGAATATTATACCCAATACTTATATCAGCAGAACCGGATGTTCGTGCAGTTCCTTTTAGTACAAATCTATCCAGGTTTGGATATTGTTGTGCTACTGCTTTAATAGAATCATATAAAGCATAATAAAGTGTATCCTTAATTTGAGGTAAAGTAGTATCGCTGTAAACCCCGGCGGCCAGGTCTCTGCCGAAGGGCTCCAACACAGGAAAAATGACCCTGCTGTATTGAGACACGATGGTAAAGTTTTCCACGTAATCAAATACACCATCAGGTTGTGGGTCCAATTGACTGTTTAGTCTATCAAGATTTATTAATGATATTATTGGTGCCCCCAGGTTTTTGTCTCCAAATGGAACATAACGTTTTGCCCCAAGCCCCGGTTGTTGGTATAGTACATCAAGTTTAAAATCTTCCTGTGATAACACACCATATCCAATTGAATAAACATTTTTTAGCATTAAATCCCAAATGGGAAGGCTGGTACGCTGAGAAGTAGCTTTTAATAATTTAAGAAACAATACTTTTTGTGTAGCAGTCGAAGAGTCCGGGGGCACATCCTGGGAAAACTCCCCTACCTGGAATATTTTGCCGTTATAAGAATATTGATATGCTACGCCAAGCACTTCATCTGTTTGTAAAGGCTGGCTCAAAGATAGCGTGCCAACCTGCCGGTTAAAACTATATTGAGTACTATCTAACTTACGGGCAAATGTTTTTTCAAAATCCTGTACGGGGTTGAGCCCAAAATTTACGAGGTTATTAAACACCATTGCTGGGTTTCGATAATCTGGCTGCTGCCTTATTCTGAATAACAGGTCGTTAGTACCATTGGTAGGATATGGGGAACTCGTAAGCACATTAATAGTTGGGGGCTGGCGGAAAGGTTCAGATTCAGCCAGGTCCATGAGGCCGACAACATCCCGGGTTTCGGTGGTGGTACCGTTGCGGTTTGTTACCCATACTTCCATTCTTAAAATCTGCACAGGACTTGTAACCGCCGGCAGGTTTTTCATTACGTTATTATAGTTCTTTTTAAAATATTGAGCAACCAAAAAGTGCCGATTTTCTTCATACTCATCCGCCTTTATCTCAAAGGGTTGAGAGGCAGTTCCTCCCTGAAGATTTACGCTTTGCCGTTGGGATTTTTGATTCGCTAAAACACCTGTGATAAATAATTTTCCAAACTGTAACTGTGTTTTTAATCCAAATAATTGCTGGGCTCCGGGTATTAAAGTCCCACGGCTGGGAAAACTTACGTTACCTGCCTCAAAGCGTTTTAAAATTTCATCATCCTTACCAGTATAATCAAGTTTAAGTTGATTTTCCAGGTCAAAATTTGCAAGGGTGTTATAATTTATCGGAAACTTTAGTTTATCCCCGATGTTAGCATTTACATTTACCTGCGCATTCATATTAAAATCCAGGCCTCCACTTTTACGGGCTCTTTCAGGTAAAGTGGGGTTATCTGTTCTCTGTCCCTGATAACCAGCTGTGAGATCTACATTTCCCTGGGGACTTATTTCTATTTTACCATTACCAAAAAGGCGATTAAACAAATTATCGGAAAGCGCAAGTTTTGGCCTGGTAAGTTTGCCCCGGTTTAAGAGACTAGTGGTATTTGCTCTTTTTTGGAAGTACTCATTTTCTGCCTGCTTGTTACGTATTTTCCAGTACTCCTCAAAAGTATAAGTTGTTGGGATGCGGTAATATTTATTCCCTATTTTTTCATAAACAATATAAGTTTGGGTAATGGCATCATACACCACAGAATCCCTGAGATTTGAGGGGTTCTTTAAATCATACACATTTTTGTAAGTGCCGGGAAGATTACCTCCTCTTGTATCAGTAATAGGGTATGGGAGATTTTCGTTAGTGGGAATAATGGTATCTAAAACATTTAAGGTAGATGTACCTGTGGGTACAGGGATATCATGTCCATTTTTCATGGAAAGTAATAAAGGCACACTACCGCAAACAAAAATTGTTAGAATTGTTCTTCTAATAAGCAACATCCGGTAAATAAATTAGCGTAGCGTTTTTGTCAAATGGCTTTTAGGGCTTTTTTAATCAAATCTTCCAATTGTGATAAACCAGGTTCCGCACGGATAATTTTCTGAATGGAATGCTCTGCCTGCTGACGGGATATCCCGAGTGCAGTTAAAGCTGTTAACGCATCCTGCTCTAATGTATTGCCTGCAGGTATTATTATATCTGAGCCGGACGAATGTTTATTTACTTTATCTTTTAGTTCAAGTACAAGTCTTTCTGCAGTTTTTTTACCAATCCCTTTCACACTTTCAAGCAGTCGTATATTTCCCTGTACTATAGCAACACCTACTTCCTCAGATTTAAGAGATGACAGCATCATGCGTGCCGTTGCTGCACCGACACCTGAGACACTTATTAACAACACAAACATATCCTTTTCCTGCTTCTCAAAAAAACCATATAAAGTATGCCCATCCTCTTTAACCTGCAGGTGAGTAAAAAGTTTCCCTTTCTCCAGGTTCTGAATTGCAACATAGGTATTTAAGCTGATATTTATTTCATACCCAATGCCATTTATATCAAGGTAAACCTGGGCCGGACTTTTATAGTTAAATTTCCCCTCTAAATATGCGTACATAACATCCTGGTAGGTCCGAGGCGAAAATAAGGATATTTTATCAGCCTTTTACTGTTAAAATACAACAACCTTTTTTCCTGTAATTTAGCGCCCCGGGATAAGAATCAATTTTAAAATAAATTCTATGAGTAAAATAACAGCTGCTATTACATGCGTAGGCGGATTTGTTCCTGAATACAGGCTTACTAATAAAGAATTGGAAGGAATGGTGGACACAAATGACGAATGGATAAAAAGCCGAACCGGGGTAGAAGAAAGAAGGATATTAAAAGGAGAAGGCCTGGGGAGTAGTGATATGGCCGTAGAAGCAGTGAAAGAATTATGCAAAAAAAGAGGAATTTCCCCCGCTAGTATTGACTGCCTGATATGTGCTACTGTTACACCAGATATGGTGTTTCCGGCTACGGCAAATATAATTTGTGCCAAAGCAGGTATAAGTAATGCTTTTAGTTTTGACATTGGCGCTGCTTGTTCCGGCTTTTTATACGCTTTAACTACCGGTGCTGCCCTCATTGAAAGTGGGCGATATAAAAACGTGGTAGTAGTTGGGGTAGATAAAATGAGCAGCATCATAGATTACAGTGACCGTGCCACCTGCATAATTTTTGGCGATGGAGCAGGTGCAGTTTTACTGGAACCAAATGATGAAGGGTTCGGTGTTTTAGACAGTATTTTAAAAAGTGATGGGAGCGGATGTCAATACCTGCACATGAAAGCAGGGGGCTCTGTTAAGCCTGCCAGTGTAGAAACCGTTTTGGCTAAAGAGCATTATGTGTACCAGGAAGGCCAGGCCGTTTTTAAATTTGCTGTTAAAGGTATGGCTGATGTGAGTTTTGAGTTAATGCAAAGAAATAATCTAAGTGCCGATGATATTGCCTGGCTGGTGCCTCACCAAGCTAATCTCAGGATTATAGATGCCACCGCTAACAGGATGAACCTTCCAAAAGAAAAAGTAATGATCAATATTCAAAAATATGGTAATACTACAGCAGGCACTTTGCCGTTATGCTTATGGGAATGGGAAAATAAACTTAAGAAGGGTGATAACATTATTTTAGCAGCCTTTGGAGGGGGTTTTACCTGGGGAGCTACCTGGATCAAATGGGCATATAATCCTAAATGATGAGAAATATTGGTTCATTAAAAATATAGTTTGGCACTATATTAATTATTGTAATAATCACTTTGTACCCTAAGCGGCGATAATCAACACCACGACTTCTGCTCTTCAGCATTTCTTCAAAATAGATTTACTTAAATTTGAGTTTTAAAATCCGAATAAATGAAAAGGTTTTTATTATTGTTTTCGTTGACCCTGCTTTTTTTTCAGCAGAGCCAGGCACAACTAAGCAGGTATATCATTAAACTCAAAGACAAAAGTTCAAATCCTTTTTCGGTTTCCAATGCCTCTCAATATCTTGGCCCCCGGGCTATAGCCAGAAGAGTAAGGTATAATATCCCGATAGACAGCACTGATTTACCTGTCAGCCCAAGGTATATAGATAGTATTCGTTTATCCGGTAACGTTATAATCCTTAATTCATCCAAATGGCTTAACCAGGTGGCCATTAAAACTACCGATGCGGCGGCCCTTGCTAAAATAAACTCTTTTTCTTTTGTAGTAAATACAATGCCGGTAGCATCTATTGCCACTCCCACTGCTGTAAATAAAATTCTTGATCCGGGTCAGTCTTCCAATGTTCAGGAAGATGCACCTCGGCCATCTTCAACTGAAGTTTTTAATTATGGTTTTTCAAACGGCCAGGTAAAAATTCATAAGGGGGATTTTTTACATAATCATGGCTTTCGTGGAGAGGGTATGCAGCTGGCCGTGCTGGATGCGGGATTTTATCACTATTTATCGCTGCCGACATTTGACAGTATACGGGCCAATAACCAGGTACTCGGCACCTGGGATTTTGTGGCCAACGAGGCCAGCGTAGATGAAGACAATTCTCATGGAATGCAATGTTTAAGCGCTATTGCTGCCAACCTACCCGGTACTTTTGTAGGTAGTGCTCCTAAAACCTCTTTTTATTTGTACCGTACGGAAGATGTAGCCTCTGAATACCCGATTGAAGAACAAAACTGGGCTGCAGGTGCAGAGCGGGGTGACAGCCTTGGAGTAGACGTTTTTTCAACTTCACTGGGCTATACTCAGTTTGATAACCCGGCGCTGAATTATACTTATAATGATATGAATGGCCATACCACCATTAGTGCAAGGGCTGCAAACTTCGCCGCCAAAAAAGGAATTCTTGTGGTAGTTGCAGCTGGTAATGAAGGCTCAAGTGCCTGGCATTATATTGCTACCCCTGCGGATGCTGATAGTGTACTTGCCGTAGGGGCGGTAGATACTACTGGAATTGTTGCAGGTTTCAGCAGTTACGGACCGAGCAGTGATGGGGATGTAAAGCCAGCCGTAGCATCTGTAGGGTTAAACGCAGTTGTTGCAAATCCCTCTAAAGGATTGCCCGTTTTCAGTAACGGTACTTCCTTTGCCTGCCCTAATATGGCCGGGCTTGCTACCTGCCTGTGGCAGGCTTTTCCTGAAATAAATAATCGGGGAATTATTAATGCCCTGGAAGCTTCGGCTAACAAAGCAAATAACCCCGACAATAGGATAGGTTATGGTATCCCGGATTTAAAAAAAGCATACGTGTTGCTTTTTAAAAAATTGTACAGCCTCCAGGCTTCGCTAAATTCCTGTTCAGTTGTATTACAGGTAACAGCTAAAACCGATAATACTATCAGCCTTGTTTTAGAAAGAAAAACACCCGCAGAAACAGGGTTTACACCGGTACAAACATTTACTACCAGTACCAGTTATGCCATACATAATTTTACTTATACGGATGATTTAAATAATGCAACTGTGGGAACGGTTAGTTACAGAACCAAAGTAATTATTAGTTCAGATACCACATTTTATGCTGATACTACTTTTGTGAATTATGTACAGCAATGTGGTACGAGCCAAAACAATATTACAATAAGCCCTAACCCTGTAAAGGATAATTTGAATATTACTGTCACCCGGCTTACACCGGCCAAAGTTGAAATTGTTGTACAAAATTCCGCCGGACAAAAAGTTTATAGTGCCGGGCTTCAGCAGTCTGCAGGAACAATGATAAAAATGATTCCTATGCAACGGATGAGTAAGGGATTATATTTTGTAACCGTTTATATTGATAATAAAAAAACAGTAACGGAAAAGATTTTCAAGTTGTAATTATTTAGTAAATACAGCTACAAACATCGTATCAGCCTTCATTCGGTAGCCTTCGATATATTTCATTTGTAATAATTTCAGGTGGAATGTTTCCTTCAGGTATTTTGCGACTTCTTCATTTTCTTTTTTAAAAACAGAACAGGTAATATAAAAGAACAACCCGTCTTTTTTTAAAAACTGCAAAGCATTTTGGGCAATCAACTTTTGTTTTTCGGCATAATATGTAATCCTGTTCTTTTTAAAAAAGAAAAGTTGCTCCGGGGTGCGCCCCCAGGTGCCGCTTCCTGTACACGGTACATCACAAATAATAATAGAAAATTCACCGACCTCTGGCGGAGGCATATTTTTTGTAAGGTCTGCAATAAAACTGCTGTAAATTTTTACACTTGCCTGGCGCAGTCGTTTTTCACAATCAGCCAGAATATTTTCCCGTATATCCGAGACAGTTAGTTGCACATTTTCTTTTAATTTATCATACAATAAAATGGCTTTCCCCCCACTTGCAGCACAACAATCCCAGGCTGAATTTTTAATATTTTTTGCACTTAAAGTCAAATTATCGAGGTAATCAAATACGCTTTGAGAGCTGGCATCCTGTACTACTGCCTCCGTGTTTATTTTAATAATATCAGCTAAGCCGGTAGAGTTCTTTAACTCCAAACATTCAGCAGAGGCAATTTTAAAAGAGATTCCTGCGGCATTTAACTTCTCTATGACTGCTTCTTTTTTGCCCGGCCTGAGTCTTAAAAATAAGCTGGGCTGCGTTAAAAATGATTCATAAAAAGAATTATTGGCAATGCCGTTACCTAACTCTTGTACCAAAGGGAAAATTGTAACAGGATGAAAATTTAAAATGGCTACTTTTTTCTTTACATCAAAGGAAATTTGGCTGTTTAATTCCGGTTGAATACTTTGTAGTAATTCATAAGATGAATTTTGGGTTAAAAATAACCCGAGTAATATTTTTTCTTCTACCGTTTGATTCTGAAAGGCATAACCTTGGCGAAAATATCCATAACAAAGAATAGCTATTGTTTTTCTATCCCGGGAACCATATTTTTTTTGGGCGGCAAAAAATTTTTTTATATAAATCGCAAATGGCTCTACTCCAAAATAATTTTCTATAATTTTTATTGCAGTAGATATGTGAGAGTGGTGCCTGCTCATTGCACTAAATTACGTAGGTGAAGTTTGCAATTTTAAACCGGCATTAAAAATCTTTGCAAATGAAGAGTATAAAACAAGAGTGTAAAATAATTAATCAAGTCCCAGCAGGGCATCTACAGGATCTTTGCCAAATAATAATAATGATGGATTTTCCAGTAATTGCTTTACCATTACTAAGAACCCCACTGATTCTCTCCCATCTATTATACGGTGGTCGTAACTCAGTGCTACATACATCATAGGTTTAATAACAACCTGCCCGTTTACGGCCATTGGCCTTTCCAGAATATTATGCATGCCTAAAATTGCGCTTTGTGGGATATTAATAATAGGGGTACTCATCATTGAGCCAAATATGCCACCATTGGTTATGGTAAATGTGCCACCGCTCATTTCATCTATGGTGAGTTTATTGTTCTTGGCCTTTGTGGCAAGGTCTACTACTGCATTTTCTACCTGTGCCATAGTTAGGCTTTCTGCATTTCTAATTACCGGTACCACCAAACCTTTGGGGGCACTTACGGCTATAGAAATATCACAATAATCATGGTAAATAATATTTTCCCCATCAAGGTAAGCGTTTACAGAAGGGAATTGCTGCAGAGCAAAGCAGCAAGCTTTGGTAAAAAAACTCATAAAGCCCAGGCCTACCTTATGCTGTTCTTTAAACTTTTCTTTATATTTTTTTCTGATTTCCATTATATAACTCATATCCACTTCATTAAAAGTGGTAAGCATTGCCGTGGTATTTTTTGATTCAACTAATCTTCGGCTTATTGTTTTACGCAGGTTACTCATTTTTTCCGGCCTTTCATTACGGCTGAATAATTCTGAGCCTGGCTTTGTGCCCGGATTATTTAGCAAGGCTAAAACATCTTCTTTTATAATTTTTCCATTGCTGCCGGAAGGGGTAATTTTTTTGCTGTCCACTTTTTTATCAGCAATAATTGCGGCAGCCACCGGCGTGGCCTTAATGTCTTTAGCGGCAACTTCTTTTTTAGTTTCTGATTTAGGATTTTCAGCTTTTGCGGATATTGTTTTTCCGGGTTCCGGTGCAGGTTCTCGTCCTTCCGGTTTAGCAGCTTCAGTATCAATGCTGCAAACAATATCGCCTATCGCCAGGGTATCCCCTTCTTTTGCTACCTGTTTTACCGAGCCTGCTTTTTCTGCATTAATTTCAAATGTCGCTTTTTCACTTTCCAACTCAGCAATTACTTCATCTCTTTCTGCCCATTCTCCATCCTGTTTCAGCCATTTTACCAGTGTAACTTCACTTATACTTTCCCCCACTGTAGGTACTTTTATTTCTATAGACATTAAAAATAAATTTTTTTGTATGTGCAAATTTCGGGTAAAAAAGGCAGTATGAAAATATTTTATTGTGTTAACATTGTCAATCTTTTTTATTTGAACCATAGTGTAAAGAGCAAGAATGATTAAGTTAAAAAGAGGGTTATAAAATAAAAAAATGCCTGTGGTAAATCTCAGGCAAAAAAAAGAGCTTAAAAAAAGCTCTGTATAAATTCATTTTATTTTCAGGCTCCCAAATAACTTCGAAGCAGTTTGCAACGGGAGGTAGTTCTCAGTTTCGTGATAGCCTTATCCTTTATTTGCCTGACACGTTCCCGGGTAAGGCAAAAACGTTCTCCTATATCTTCCAGGCTTAATGGATGATCAATACCAAGTCCAAAAAAATACCGGATTACTTCTTTTTGCCTATCAGTAAGAGTACTTAAAGACCTTTCAATTTCTATCTGCAGCGAGGCTTTTATGGCCAGTTCATTATCTGTTCCTAAAGCATCCTTATTTATTAAAACGTCTATGAGCGTACTTTCTTCTCCATCTGCCAGGGGTTGATCCATACTCACATGCCGTGCAGCTACACCCAAGGTAGCAGAAACTTCATCAGCATCAATATCCAGGAAAAATGCCAGCTCTTCTGCAGTAGGTTCTCTTTCAAATTCCTGTTCTAACTGGGAGTAAGCTTTACTTATTCTATTTGTAAGGCCAACTTTGTTTAAAGGTAAGCGAACAATGCGGCTCTGTTCTGCGAGGGCCTGCAAAATGCTTTGCCTTATCCACCAAACTGCATATGAAATAAATTTAAAGCCACGTGTTTCATCAAAACGCTGTGCAGATTTTATGAGACCCAGGTTGCCTTCATTGATTAAATCAGGGAGTGTTAACCCTTGGTTTTGGTATTGCTTTGCAACAGAAACCACAAATCTAAGATTGGCTTTTGTAAGTTTTTCCAAGGCTTGCTGGTCACCTTTTTTTATAAGAATTGCCAGGCGTACTTCTTCTTCGGGGGAAATTAATTCTACTTTGCCGATTTCCTGTAAATACTTTTCCAGGCTCTGACTTTCACGGTTAGTGATAGACTTGGTTATTTTCAGCTGGCGCATACTCATAAGGCGGGAGATTTAGTGAAAGGGTTAAAAGATTTTCAGGATGATGTTAAGTATATTTAAAATTCATCCTTGGTAACGTAATTTAAGGTAATTATGATATGTTACAATAAAAATATTTTAATATTTATAAATATATTGCCTCAAAACTTGGTTTAAGGCTGGAAATACTCCTTTTAAAGCAAAATAAATTTTGCCACGTTGATTATTTATCTATTATTGCATTGTTCAAATGATATTTTAAAAAGTAAGGATGAGTAAAAAAGTGTTGTATACGCTGGAATATCCGGTAAGATGTTCTCCAGGAATTTTGTATGAATTTTTAAGCACCCCGGCCGGCTTACAGGAATGGTTTGCCGAGCAGGTAGATGAGCAGGATGGAATATTTACTTTTGGATGGAATGGTACTGAAGATACCGCAGATTTATTAGATAAAGAAGAGAATAAATTTATTCGTTTTCATTGGACTAATTCATCAAAAGGAGAATATTTTGAATTCTTAATTGAAAGATCAGAGGTGACAAATCAAACTATCCTGGTTGTAAAAGATTTTGCTGAAAAAAAGGATATTAAAGATCAAAGCCAGCTTTGGGAATACCAGGTAAAAGATTTATTTCACCGGGTAGGAAGCTGATTTTTTTAAAAGATTCAGCAACGCTTCATACCCATTCTCCAGTAAATGCGGCATTTTATTCCATTCGGTTAATGGATAGTTAACAGCTACTTTTATAAAATTTTTTAATTCAATTTTTTTGGCATCTGCATCTGTTAATCCTTCCCCGGGCAGATAATTTTCGGAATCAAAGTTGTGTTCCCATTCGGTTTCATTTACACAAATAAAAAAATTTTCCGGTGTTGATCGTAATTGTTTTAGAATATTATTGCCGTAAATATTTTTATAATTTCCGGATAAATGCATTGTAATGCTAAAAAAATTTCCCCACCAGAACATTGCCCGCACTGCAAAAATGTGTTCTTTTGAGAACACTGCCGGGTAATCCATTATCACATACGGAAACGACCGGTAATTTTCGCCCTTATAAATTTTCGGCACCGCTGACTTAATTTCTGGTAAGAAAAATTGATCCTCGCTTTCCAAAACGTTTTTTAAACTACTCACCTGGTTATTAAAAATTTTAAAAACTTTATTTATAATACTGGCTTTAGTTAAAATCCAGTGGGTATCCTGCACAATCAGCAGTTCCGCCATAGAAAGTGTTATTTTTGTTTTTTCAACCATATTGAAAAGTTAAGAAACAATCATACATAAAAGAGCGGTCCTGTGTCATGATAAAAAAATTAGATAAGCTTATTTTAAAATCCTTTATCGGCCCTTTTATTATTACTTTTTTTATTTCATTATTTGTTTTGATGATGCAGATCATCTGGAAATACATTGATGATCTTGTAGGCAAAGGACTGGATATTATAACCATTGGAGAATTTATATGGTATGCCAGTGCCTCATTAATGGTGCTGGCCATGCCTATTGCTATTCTCATTTCATCTATAATGACGTTTGGCAACCTCGGAGAAAGTTTTGAATTAGTGGCAATTAAATCCTCCGGCATTTCTTTGCTCCGTTTTATGCGTCCACTCATGTTTGTAGCTCTCCTGCTAAGTGGCATTACTTTCCTTTTTGCCAACTACGTTATCCCTTATGCTAATCTGAAATTTGTTACACTCTATTACGATATTAATTATAAAAAGCCGGCATTCGATTTAAAGGAAGGCGTTTTTTATACCCAAATTCCGGGTTATGCTATTAAAGCGGGAAAAAAAGATGCCGATGGAAAAACGATACATAATGTGATCATCTACGACCAGAGTAATTATATGCAGGACAATGCTATTGTAGCAGAAAAAGGCGTGATGAGCATTTCAACCGATAAAAAATTCCTGGAATTTAACCTGAATAATGGATTCCGATACCAGGAATCGGGTACTGTAGGAGATACCAGTACAGAATATGTAAGGCTGGGTTTCAAACAATTTAAAAAATTGTTTGACCTTAGTATCCTGCAAAAACAAAATACAGATGACAGTGTTTTTAAAAACAATTATAAAATGTTAAGTGCCCGCCAGCTTAATAAAAACATAGACTCACTTTCTAAAATGGATGACAGTTTAGTTGGGAATCAAGCGATCGCTATTACTTCAAACCTTCATTACACTAAAGTAAAAGACAGTATCTGGCAACACACAAGGGCGTCAATAGCAAAAAATTTAGTTCCCGATTCTGCAAAGTTGCCCGTAATAGAAAAAGCCTTGATAATGGCTACAAACATTAAGAGTACTTTGGATTTTGGAGCTGCCGAAATTGAGAGCAAACAGAAGGACATCCGTTTTAATCAAATAGAATGGCATAGGAAATTCGCCTTTTCCCTGGCTTGTCTTGTCCTATTTTTTATTGGCGCTCCTTTAGGCTCCATTATCCGGAAAGGTGGCTTGGGTATGCCTTTGGTAGTAGCTATAATATTTTTTTTAATTTTTCACCTTCTTAATATGTTTGGTGAAAAATTTGTAAAAGAAAGTCTTCTTTCTCCAGTGGCTGGCATGTGGCTTTCTATTATTATACTTACACCGGTAGGCATATTTCTTACCTACAAGGCAATGCATGATTCGCAGCTATTCAGTAAAGAATTTTATTATCGTAGTTTTAAAAAAATAAAAAACTTTTTTAGTAATAATAAAACATCCTCTTTCAATAATATTTAAATATTTCATTTATGAAAAGCTTATCAAACATTAAAAGGCGTGATTTTTTAGTGAACACTGCAAAAGGCTCCATCGGGTTATCAATGGGTTTTGTGGGCCTTTCACAATTTATATCATCCTGCAGCCCGGCAAAAAAAATGATGTCCACACCATTTAAAACGGGTTTTGACCAGCAGCCCCTGCCTTATAAATATGAGGCGCTGGAGAATGTTATTGATGCAATGACTATGGAAATACATTACAGCAAACATGCTGCAGCGTATAGTAAAAATTTAAAAGAGGCAGTGGCAGCAGAAAAAGTTGTTGCTAATACTTCATTGGAACAAATCCTCAGGTCAGTCTCTCGTTATACGCCAAAAATGCGGAACAACGGAGGGGGTCATTACAACCATGAAATGTTCTGGCAGTCAATGCGCCCTAAAACAGCTGATAATAAGCCTTCCGGCAAATTACTTGAAGCAATAGAAAAAGAATTTTCATCCTTTGGAAATTTTAAAACCCGTTTTAATGATGCAGCGAAAAACAGGTTTGGAAGTGGATGGGCCTGGCTATATATTGATTCCGCAAAAAAATTAAATATTGGCAGTACACCTAACCAGGATAATCCCCTTATGGACGTAAGCGAAATTAAAGGCTTCCCCCTTTTAGGCCTTGATGTATGGGAACATGCGTACTATCTTAAATATCAAAACAAAAGAGCTGATTATGCAGATAACTGGTGGAATGTTGTGAATTGGGATTACGTGCAAAAAAGATTTTCGGCAATATAATTTAAAGGATATACGGCCATCTTAGTTAAAATATGCTGCAACTTTATTGAATAACCATTTTCAAGGAAGCTTATTAGAAGAGCAGTTCTGCCCTAAAACCGGATGCATATTTTTATTTATAAAGAGAAAATCCACCTGCTGATGTAACCCTTTATTGACTCAGCCTTTGCAAAGAAACATTCAGTACTGAAAATGAATGAAACTCTACAAAGGCTGATAAATTGACAAGCAATCGTGTTGCAAATGTAAATGTATTGAATGCGCAAATCCAAATAGTTCTTAATATTTTTTTTATTAAAAATGTTAATTGCTATGGGTAATACTGGTGATGAAAAACAGGTATATTCGTTCCCCAATAAGCATGACTCGAGGATTGTGGTATTAACAAAACAATGCTTAACTCATACAACATATCAGCATCTAAAAAAACATGAATTTTTATGCAAGTTTGGAAAGATTACCAGGAAAAAAACAAAGAGCGTTTTTTAAATGAATTGCTCGAATTGTTACGCATACCCAGTGTGAGCGCTAAAACTGAGCACAAAGAAGATATGGTTAAATGTGCGGAAGCGGTTAAAGAAAGACTCTTACAGGCAGGTGCTGATAAGGTGGAGATTTACCAGACAGAAGGGCACCCTATTGTTTATGGAGAAAAAATAGTAGATCCTGCCAAACCAACCGTATTGGTATATGGACATTATGATGTGCAGCCCGCAGAGCCTTTAGAATTATGGAAAAGTGGTCCGTTTGATCCTGTTATCATTGAAGGAAAAATTTTCGCCCGGGGAAGCTGTGACGATAAGGGCCAAATGTATATGCATATTAAAGCATTAGAAACGCTGGTACAAACTGAAACCCTTGAAAATAATATTAAATTTTGTATTGAAGGTGAAGAAGAAGTAGGTTCCCCAAACCTCGGTAAATTTGTAGCGGCACATAAGGACTTATTAAAAGCAGATTGCGTTCTGATAAGTGATAGTGCGATGATAAGCCTTGACACACCGAGTATCGATATTGGTGTAAGGGGGTTAAGTTATATTGAAGTAGAAGTAACGGGTCCCAACCGTGATTTACACAGCGGGGTTTATGGTGGCGCCGTGGCAAACCCTATTACTATCCTGGCTAAAATGATTTCTAATTTACATGACGAAAATAATCATGTTACAATCCCCGGTTTTTATGATGATGTGGTTGTCTCTACTAAAGAAGAACGGGCACTTATGGCTAAGGCTCCATTTAATGAAGATGAATATAAAAATGATTTAGGTGTACAGGAACTATGGGGAGAAAAAGGTTATACTACAAATGAAAGAACTGGAATACGGCCAACGCTGGAACTTAACGGAATCTGGGGTGGATATACGGGGGAGGGCGCAAAAACAGTATTACCATCAAAAGCCTCGGCTAAAATTTCTGCCCGGCTGGTGCCAAACCAATCCTCAGATAAAATGACGGCAATGCTGATTAACCATTTGTATAAAATCGCTCCTTCTAATGTGACGGTTAAAGCTACACTACATCATGGTGGGGAACCCTACATGACGCCAATTGATAGCATTGCCTATAAAGCTGCAGCCAAGGCAATGGAAACTACCTTCGGTAAAACGCCGATTCCGGTGAGAGGAGGCGGAAGCATTCCTATTTGTGCTTTATTCGAAAAAGAATTGGGGATTAAAATTGTTTTTATGGGATTTGGACTTGATAGTGATAACCTACACAGCCCCAACGAAAAATTTAATCTTGATAATTTTTATAAAGGCATTGAGACTATTCCCTATTTCCACAAATATTTTACTGAGATGAGCTAACACTTGATTTTTAAGTATGCCGGAGCATGGTTGTATACTCAGGCTTTTTTTATTTTCATGATCATTGCTTTCAAAATCATTTTCTGTTGTAGGCAAATATCTTTATTTTTGCCGCCCGTTTGTTCTACGTCTCCCATTTATTCAGAAAATAATTTTTTTATAAAACTGAATGTCGGGGGATTTCCATGATAATCGGGAATCGAATTCATAATTATTTTTTTCTGAAGGCAGTTCAGGTCCTTAGAAAATTGTTTTTTTGTAAAATTTCTAGGTCGGGTGTTCCGATGATAATCGGGAATCGGATGTATAACAGTTCTTTTCGGAAACAAGTTCAGGCTGCAGAAAATTGTTCTTACTATAGAATTTAAATGTCTGTGTATCCCGATGATTGTCGGGAATCGGAATCATAGCTGTCTTTTTAGAAAGCCAGTAAGGTCTGAGGAACATTGTTTTTATTATAAAGTTTTTATCTCGGGGTATCCCGATGATAATCCGGAATCGGATTCATGACTGTTTTCTTCGGAAGGCAGTTAAAATCTGAGGAACATTGTTTTTATAGGTCGGGGTAGCTCAGCTGGTTAGAGCATCGGATTCATAACCCGAAGGTCGGCAGTTCAAGTCTGCTCCCCGATACCAAGCCCAATCCTGAAAAGGTTTGGGCTTTTATGTTTATAGAAACGTTATACTTTTCAGCGATTGAATAATACAATAGCCACAGGCATACCCGTACCTTGCAGGTATTAAAGCATTTTTAAATTATACTTTCTTAAACTTTCACAATGAAAAAAATAATATTAATAGCAATGGTTTTGGTTCAGGTGGTAAGTGCAACGGCGCAGCACGAGCCAAAAGGATTAAATGTAAATGATAAAGCACCTGAATTTAGTGCGGTGGACCAGAATGGAAAACCATTTGAGCTGAAAAAAGAATTGAACAAAGGTTCCGTGGTATTGGTTTTTTACCGTGGGCAATGGTGTCCCTATTGCAACCGTCAGTTAAAAGAACTTGAAGATTCCTTGTCGTTGATGACTGCTAAGGGAGCAACTTTGGTTGCCGTTACCCCTGAAAAATCAGATAATATCAGCAAGACTATAGAAAAAACAAAAGCTTCTTATCCTATTTTGTATGATGATGGTTTAAAAATTATGAAAAGCTATGATGTAGCTTTTTCTGTTGATGAAAAAACTATTGAAAAGTATAAAGGGTATGGCATTGATTTTACAAAGGCGAATGGGGATAATGGGGCCAACCTCCCCGTACCAGCGGTTTATATCATAAACAAAGAGGGTAAAGTGGTTTACCGTTATTTTGATAAAAACTATTCTAAGCGTGCATCAGTAGCTGAAATTTTACAGTATCTCTAAATTTTTATTTCTCATAAAGCCTGGCGCTTCCCAACGTTTGTTTTAATTTTCCAATTGGCTTAGCCCTTAAAAAATGTACGTGCAGCAAATAATTATCTTACACTGAAAATTGCTTGCTGTAAAACTTTGTTCCCAAAATTTTTTATTAATTAAAAATATTATCGATCTGGCATAATTTTTTATCGTTTTTGACAAAAACAGCTATGCCAAAAAATAAAACCAAAGAAAATAAAACTGCTGCTCCTGAAACCGTTAAAGATTTAAAGAAACAGGCAGGTAAAAAAGAAGAAGTAAAAAAAGGATATAATGAAAAAAATCCGGCGCAACCGGAGGGTGCCTTTAAGCCAAATAGTTTAGGAGGTTAGTTGTTATAAACCCTGTGGCAGGAAATAACTATTTTTTTACTTAAAGGTTATTAAAATAACTTAGTACATCATAAAGATATGATGTAGTGAAATTTACCGTAATAACCTATTACCGGGAAAAGGGTATTTTGTAATAGTTATAAATGAATACAATTTTGCAGGAAGGTTATAATTATTTGAGACGGGGTTGCCATTTTATTTCTGTAATACCCAATAAATGTCCGGTATATCTTGCCAATACAAATAGATAATCACTTAAGCGGTTCAGGTATTTAATAACCAAAGGATCTACAAAAAGATTTTCCTGCTGAAGGTGAACGCATACCCTCTCTGCCCGCCTGCAAACGCACCTGGCAACATGTGTTGTAGAAACTGCAATATGCCCGCCGGGCAAAATAAACGATTTCATTTCAGGAAGTTCTTCCTGCATTTTATCTATCTCATTTTCCAGCAAAATAATATCCGCATCTTTTAAATCAGGGATTTTCATCAAAGGCTCTTTCTCAGGATCACAGGCAAGTGCGGCTCCAATAGTAAATAACCTATCCTGGATTTCTTTTAAAAAATCTTTACCGGGTAACTCATCCTTCATGTGATCACTCGCCAGGCCGATGTAAGAATTTAACTCATCAATAGTGCCATAACTTTCTATACGCAAATGGCTTTTCAACACCTTGGTACCTCCAATAAGGCTGGTTTTGCCAAGGTCCCCGGTTTTAGTGTAAATTTTAGAAGACATAATTATTTTAAAGAAAATATTGTGGGAAGTTATACAACCATTGTTGAAAGTACCGGTTCTGCATTTACCCTGTCAGACTCAATAGTACCATCTTTCAGGCGAATTACCCGGTGAGCAAAATGCGAAATATCTTCTTCATGCGTAACTAATATAACGGTGTTACCATCAATATGTATTTTACCCAAGATATCCATTATCTCATATGATGTTTTAGAATCCAGGTTACCAGTAGGCTCATCTGCTAAAATGATTGCAGGGTTATTAATTAAAGCTCTTGCAATGGCCACACGCTGGCATTGGCCCCCGCTTAACTCATTTGGTTTATGGTGCATCCGGTCATCTAGCTTTACTTTGCCTAACACTTCTGCAGCCCTTTCAATTCGGTCTTTTTTAGAAACCCCACTGTAAATGAGAGGCAAAGCAACATTTTCTGCAGCAGTAAGGCGTGGGAGCAAATTAAATTGTTGAAATACAAATCCTATTTCTTTGTTTCTGACAGCTGCCAGGTCATCATCCGGCATACGGCTTACATCCTTGCTATTTAAAATATACCTGCCACCAGTAGGAGAATCGAGGCAACCTAAAATATTCATTAATGTAGATTTTCCACTCCCACTAGGCCCCATTAAAGCCACGTATTCATTTTTAAAAATATCCAATGTAATTCCTTTAAGTACCGGTAACTCCTGTTTACCCAAGTAGTAACTTTTACGGATATTTTCTAACTGAAGAATCGGGGAGGCCATGCTATATTTAAATTTAAATTTAAATTAATTTTTACTTTTCCCTGCTGATTACTTTTGGGACTTTAAAAAATGAATTATCGTGAATTGGAGCATTTTTTAAAGCATCTTCTCTAGTTACAGTATCGAATTCTTCATCTTGTCTCATGATGTTTATATTGTCTCCCATGTGCATTAATGGCTCGACGCCAACTGTGTCTACTTGATCTAATTTTTGGACAAACTGAATCATTTTCTGCAAATCCTTTTTTATCTCTTCTTTCTCGATAACATTAAATTTAAGTTTTGCAAGATTGGCGAGTTTTTGAATAAGCGAATCAGTCACTTCCATAAAACAAAAATAATGGTTTACTCTCGAAGGCAGTTGCATTTTATATATAAGTGGTTGCTGAAAACTATTATAGGGATTAAAAGTTAGCAGTTCAGTTTTGTTATCTTCGCCGCTGTAATAATTTTTAGCATGATTAATACCTCGGGCGGGAGTCCACAGAATAATAACACAGGAAAGGAAATAGTCATGAGCGGCATCCGGCCGACGGGTTATTTACATTTAGGAAATTATTTCGGTGCCATACGGAATTACATAAAAATGCAGGGTGAATTTGAATGTTTTTTTATGGTGGCAGATCTGCATTCTTTAACTACACATCCTGATACCAGGGAACTGCGATTAAATGTACACCGGGTTTTAGCGGAAAATATTGCCTGTGGTTTAGATCCGGAAAAAGCGGCACTTTATTGCCAGAGCCATGTACACGAAACTGCAGAACTGTACCTATACCTGAACATGCTTGCCTATAAAGGAGAATTAGAAAAAACGGCTACTTTTAAAGATAAAGTGAGGTTGCACCCAGAAAACGTGAATGCTGGCCTGTTGACGTATCCTGTATTAATGGCAACAGATATTTTGCTTCACCGGGCTAAATATGTACCGGTTGGTAAGGACCAGGAACAACACCTGGAAATGACCCGGAATTTTGTTCAGCGTTTTAATTACCGGTACGGCCCTGTTTTTCCTGAGCCGGCAGCCTTCAATTTTGGCCATTCCCTGGTAAAAGTTCCTGCCCTGGATGGTGGAGGAAAAATGAGTAAGAGTGAAAATCAAATGGCTACAATATTTCTTGCAGATACTGATGAAGACATTTTCAAAAAAATAATGAAGGCAAAAACTGATGGGGGACCGGTAGAAAAAGATTCAGAAAAGCCCGGGTATATCAAAAATATTTTTTCTCTCCTGCACCTGGTTTCTACCCCTGAGGTTATAAAAAAATATGAAGCTGATTTTAATAACTGCAGCATAAGATATGGTGATTTAAAAAAACAATTAGCTGAAGACATGATTACTTTTATTGGACCTATAAGGAGAAAAGCAACGGATATAATGGGCAATGAAAATTACCTGAAAGATGTTATGGAACATGGAGCTGTAAAAGCCAGGGCGAGTGCAGGTGCTACCCTGGAAATTGTGAGACAGGCAATGGGCCTGAATTATTTTTGATTTTAGTGGAGACCTGTTAGATTTTCTTTACTTTAGATGCTCCGCTGTACTTAAA
Organism: Ferruginibacter sp.; assembly: GCA_039920545.1. Lineage (GTDB taxonomy): Bacteria > Bacteroidota > Bacteroidia > Chitinophagales > Chitinophagaceae > Ferruginibacter. The sequence goes on from JBDSDN010000106.1 coordinate 24,706, forward strand.
CAACCAGCTGGCAATATTCACACTCAAATTATGGCGAAAATAAAAAAACCAAAACATATAGCAATTGCAGGAAACATTGGTGCCGGTAAAACCACGCTTACTGAAATGCTGAGCAAACATTATAAATGGATTCCACAATTTGAAGATGTAGACCATAATCCTTACCTCAATGATTTTTATGATGATATGCCCCGCTGGAGTTTTAACCTGCAGATATATTTTTTAAACAGCCGGCTTAAGCAATTGCTCGAAATTCAGCGTGGTACCGAGACCGTTATACAAGATCGGACTATTTATGAGGATGCCAATATTTTCGCACCTAACCTGCATGACATGGGCCTGATGGGTAAAAGGGATTTTGAAAATTATTATACTTTTTTTGAAACATTAAAATCAATGGTACAACCCCCTGATTTATTAATTTACTTAAGGGCCTCGGTACCTACCCTTGTGGCGCAGATACAAAAAAGAGGCAGGGAATATGAGGAAAATATAAGGCTTGACTATTTAAAAAAACTAAATGAATTTTATAACAGCTGGATAGAAACCTATAAGGAAGGCCCGCTTTTAATTATTGATGCGGATACTAATAAATTCGCAGAAAATGAAGAAGATTTAGGCCTCGTCATTTCCCAGATAGATGCTCAGTTGTTTGGCTTATTTTGAAACGGGGAGTACTATGATTAATCTATCAGTTGATTTTTCATGGCATAAAATACAAGCCCCACTGAATTTTTTACGCCAAAACGTTCCATCAGCCTGTTTTTAATCGCTTCCACCGTACGGGTGCTGATCCCCATTTTTTGAGAGATTTCCATGGCGGTAAACTCCATACACACCAGGGTAAGCGCTTCTTTTTCCCGATCGCTTAAAACAACTTCTGAGGTAAGAGAAGGGTTAAATTTCTGCTTGCTGTAATTTTTTTTGATAAGCACTTTATTTACAAAAGGATTAAGGTAAAACCCTGTCCGCATCACATCCATAACCGCCCTTTTAATTT
>JBDSDN010000107.1:0-10992 GCA_039920545.1 Ferruginibacter sp.
CTTCATTAATACGCACCGAAGCCGATGAACTCACTTATCATTTTCATGTAATGATAAGGTACGAAATTGAAAAAATGCTGATTGATGGTTCTCTTTCAACACGGGATATCCCTGGCTATTGGAACGAATTATATGAAAAGTATTTAGGAGTTACTGTTCCTGATGATAGGCAAGGATGCCTGCAGGATGTACATTGGAGCCACGGGAGCTTCGGGTATTTTGCCACTTACAGCATCGGCAGCCTGTATGCTTCCCAGATATTTTCTTCTATCGAGGCTATAAATCCTGGTTTAAAAAATGAGATTGCTGCTGGCAGATTAGACTCGATATTAGCATTTCTTCGGCAGAATATTTACAAAAACGGCCGGTATTTTAGTTCGGAGGAGTTATGTAAAAAAGCGACCGGCAAATATTTAAGCAGTAAATATTTTATGGTTTATGCAACGGAAAAATTTAAGAATATTTATTCTTTTTAACACGCAGCAAAAACCAGGAATCTACCTCCTTCCTTGGACTGGAAATTATTTTTATGGTTTCTTCTAAAATATCTTCAGGTGCAGGCAATTTTTATTTAAAAATGCTGTTATAGCGTTGTAGCCTAGGGGCCATCCAAACCATCCAAACCAATATTTCTATGAGCAAAAAGCTCACAACCCGCATTTGCCTGTGGGCTGCGTTTCTATTTAACTGCGTTGTTGCTAAAGCGCAACCCACTGCACAGTTCACCGCTACACCCATATCCGGCTGTGCTCCTCTCGTGGTAAACTTCCAGGATCAATCTACGGGTAGCCCAACGCAATGGAAGTGGGACCTGGGAAACAGTACGATTTCCTTTTTACAAAATCCATCTGCCACCTATTTTAATCCAGGCCTGTATACTGTAAAATTGAAAGTCCAAAATGCAGCTGGCAAAGATTCTATAACCAAGACAAAATTTATTATAGTTTACGCCTTGCCCTCTGTTAGTTTTTCTGCAAATTCAATCACGGGCTGCTACCCTTTACCGGTGCAGTTTTTCAATACCAGTACAGCAGGTAGTGGTACTATTACAAAATACCTTTGGGATTTTGGAGATGGTAATACCGCTGTTTCTGCAAACCCTTCCCATGTATATACTACGGCCGGTAATTATAATATTTCTTTAATGATAACCAATTCTAACGGATGCATAAAAACGCTTACCCGAACAAATTATATCTCCATCACAAATGGGGTACAGGCGATATTTACAAATAATGCCCCCGCAAGTTGCTCTCCCCCAGAAACAATCCAATTTCAAAACCAATCAATTGGTTCGGGTATACTATCGTACCAGTGGAATTTTGGCGACGGTGGAGTTTCTGTTCTTGCTAACCCTTCACACACATATACTGCTGCAGGTAGTTATACAGTACAACTCATGGTGGTAAATAGTACCGGCTGCCGGGATACAACAACTCACACCTCAGCCATTAATATTGGCGCTGTACATGCTGATTTTAATATGCCGGATACGGTTTGTGCCGGCACCACATACCCTATTGTAAACAAATCTTTACCTGCGCCATTATCAAATGCCTGGTCTTTCGGCGATGGAACAACATCGCTGGAGGCAAGCCCCTTTAAAGCATATGCTTCCGCTGGGATTTTCCAGGTAAAGTTAGTAAGCGATTTCGGCGGATGTAAAGATTCTATAATTAAAAATGTTGTGGTACTCCCTAAACCTTCATCTGGATTCACCGGTAGCCCAATTTCCTCTTGCAGTGCGCCGCTAACGGTAAATTTTTCCAATAGCAGCCTTGGGGGTACGGAATATCAATGGAGCTTTGGCGATGGCACTGGTTCTACCGCTTTTTCTCCTGCACACACTTATTCCACTTCAGGAAATTATACGATAACGCTTGTTACAAAAAATGTAAACGGCTGCACTGATACCCTGGTTAAACCTGGTTATATAAACATTCAGTTACCCCAGGCAAGCATTAATAATTTACCACAGGAAGGATGTGCGCCTTTTAGCTGGCAATTTGCTGCCACATTTAATACTTCGGACCCAATCATAAGCTATCTGTGGGACTTTGGTGATGGAAGAACTTCAACAGCAGTGAACCCTTCACACATTTTCAGTGCCGGAATATTTGATATAAAGCTCATAGTAACTACTCAAAGTGGATGTAAGGACACGGTTGTAGTGAAAGCAGGTATAAAATCCTCCATGAAACCGGCAGCAAACTTTTCAGCAACTCCAAGGGATGTGTGCGCTAATTTCCCTGTAAAATTTACTGACCTTAGCACAGGAACAATTACTGAATGGCTTTGGGCTTTTGGAGATGGTGCACAATCAGCAGAACAAAACCCCTCTCACGTTTATGAAGACACCGGCTTTTTTAATATAAGGCTTATTGTAGGAAATAACAGTTGTTATGACACTCTTGAAATTCCAGATTATATACATGTAAAGCCACCTATTGCAAAATTTAATGTTATAGTTGATTGTGCACAACCTTTTTTAAGAATATTCACAGACATGTCCATTGGTGCCGATGAATGGAACTGGGATTTTGGGGATGGTGCCACGTCAACCGCTCAAAATCCATCTCATACTTATGCCGCTGCTGGTACTTATGTGATAAAGTTGTTAGTGCGAAATTTTACTTCAGGCTGTGAGTATACAAAAACGGGCCAACTGACTATTGCAGATGAAGAGGCAAAATTTAGTGCGACCTTCCTGGAATTATGTAAGAATACTGCTACCACGTTTAATGCTGTAGAAAAGAACCCGGGGGGCATTTTAAACTTTGAATGGACGTTTGGCGATGGCGCAACGGGCACAGGAAGCTCCGCTTCGCATATTTATACATTGGCAGGGGCTTATACGGTAAGCCTGGTTATTACTGATGCAGCCGGCTGCCGGGATACGTTGACTAAAACTAATTATATCCGGGTAAATGGTCCAACTGCTCAATTTATACCATCAGTGCCGGGCAGCTGTTTATTGACTAACATTGTTTTTAATGATCAATCTGTAAATGATGGTATGCACGCCATCACCAAATGGAGTTGGAATTATGGAGATGGCAGTTTTGAAACGCTGACGTCGTCACCATTTCAGCATTCTTATGCAAATGCCGGGCTATATACTGTGACGCTAGTAGTAAAGGATACGTATGGTTGTTCAGACAGCCTTACAAAAAATAGTTTACTCGTAATCTCTACACCCGTTGCAGTTTTTTCAAGTTTAGATACGCTCACCTGCCCTTCGAAACCAGTTATTTTTTCAAATAATTCTACCGGTCCTGGGCTAACCTATAACTGGGATTTTGGTGATGGTACTGTCAGCACTGCCGCTGCACCTACCCATACTTATGCAACTACAGGAAACTTTACCGTGCACCTGGCTATAAAAGATATTTATGGTTGCACAGCAGAAATCACCAGGCCACAATACATAAAAATTGTATCACCCCTGGCAAATTTTACCATCAGTGATTCGGTAAGTACTTGCCCACCCCTTATAGTTCAATTTACCAATATGTCTCAAAATCAGGTTGCATACAATTGGGATTTTGGAGACGGGACTTTCTCATCATCACCTGATCCGTCACATTTTTATAACCGGGCCGGAACTTTTTTTCCTAAACTTACCATTACGGGGCCCGGAGGATGTACATCAGTAAAAACCAGGAAGATAGTTATCAGAGGACCGAAAGGGAATTTTACCTACAGCAATATTACCGGCTGCAAACCGCTTACCGTAAGTTTTGTGGCTACTTCTCAGGACAGAACTTCTTTTATCTGGGACTTTAATGATGGTACAATTGTACCCACAAGTGATTCGGTGATTTCTCATACTTACACAGTACCTGGAATTTATGTTCCCAAAATGATATTAAAAGATGCGGCAGGCTGTACGGTTCCAATAACAGGGCCGGATACAATTGTTGTAAGTGGGGTTAATGCTTCTTTTACCGCCGATACTTTGCTTCGTTGCAGTAGTGGCTTTGTGGCTTTCACAAATGAATCAGTCAGCAATGATGTAATAACAGGGTATTTGTGGGATTTCGGAGATGGTACTACATCTACAGATAGTAATCCTACGCATTTTTACGCAACCGAAGGGCTGTTCACCACAAAATTACAGGCATTTACATTGATGGGTTGCAGAGATTCTTCCATAAGTGCTTTGCCGGTAAAAGTAGTGCGCACACCATCAATAAGTATAACCAAATCACCAGACGGATGTGTACCTCTTAAAATGGATTTTGCGGGTAACCTTCTAAATGCAGATACCTCAAAAATAACCTGGCAATGGGACTTAAGTGATGGACGGAAACCCTCAGGCCAGACATTGAACCAGCTTTTATTTCCTACTGCCGGGTCTTTTAATGCAACCCTTTACGCAACCAACAGCAGTGGATGTAAGGACACAGCTTTGGCCACTATAAATGCTTATGCCTTACCGGTTGTAAATGCAGGAATAGATAAAACGATTTGCCAGGGTACCGGTCAAACATTGAACGCTTCCGGTGCGGCTACCTATTCCTGGTCACCGGCTTTGGGGTTAAGCTGTATCAATTGTCCAAACCCTGTTGCAACGCCCAATCTTTTAAGTCAATATGTAGTTACGGGAACATCAGCACAGGGTTGCGTGAATAAAGATTCTGTAAACGTTGGAGTAAAACTTCCTTTCCGGATGCAACGCAGCCCGGGGGATACTTTATGTGCAGGTCAGTCAGCAATCCTTACAGCTTCCGGAGCCTTTACCTATACCTGGAGTCCTTCTGCAGGTTTAAATAATACAAACAGTTCCAGGGTGGTTGCAAAACCAGAAGTAACAACCAATTATATGTTGGTAGGTGCAGATGAATTTGGTTGTTTTAAAGACACTGCCTATTTTCCGGTAAAAGTTTACCCTGTGCCGACTGTTACAGCCGGTCCGGATCAAACTATTAATGTAGGGCAATCAATTACACTTACCCCCAAGGTTTCCCCAGACGTTCAAAGCGTTATATGGACTCCAACCGGAAGTATATTCCGGAGCAGTTATCCATCAATTGCGATAAAGCCAACGCAAACAACACAATATAAAGTAGAAGTAGCTAATGCTGGAGGATGCGTTGCCAGCTCGCAGGTAACGGTTTATGTTCTTTGTAATGGGGCCAATGTTTTTATTCCAAACACTTTTTCACCAAATGGGGATGGCGCTAATGAGGTGTTCTATCCCCGGGGTACAGGCTTGTTCAGTATAAAATCTGCACGGGTATTTAACCGTTGGGGCGAATTGGTTTACGAAAAAAATAATTTTCAGCCTAATGATGCGGGTGCTGGTTGGGATGGTACTTATCATGGCCAGAAATTGTTACCCGATGTTTTCGTTTACATGTTTGAAATAATATGCGATAACAATACAACACTTGTCTATAAAGGGAATATTGCTTTAATCCGGTAGTTCTTTTATCAACATTGTATACTATAAAAGCTGTAAAAGAGTTTATTAAATAGCTTAACAGGTCCAGGTTATTTATCCAACATATCCAATCCAATTTATATGAAACCATATGTACTGTACATTTTTTTAGCACTACAACTTACGGCGTATTTAAGCCTGGAAGCTCAGGACATTCATTTTTCTCAAATGTTTGAAACACCAATATTGCGTAACCCGGCACTCGCAGGAATTTTTTCGGGTGATATTCGTGTACAATCGGTTTACCGGTCGCAATGGAACAGTGTTACCAATGCTTATCACACTACCTCCGCAAATATTGAATATAAATTACCCGTAGGTGATACTCATGATTTTATTACAATGGCAGCACAGGCACTTTACGATAGGGCAGGTACTGTTGACCTTACTTCCACGCATATTTTACCTGCCTTAAATTACCATAAATCTCTAAGCCAAGATAGGAATATGTACCTTTCCCTGGCATTAATGGGAGGGTGGGTTCAGCGAAGCATTGACCAGAGCAAGATTACAACTAACAGCCAGTTTAGTGGTTCCAGTTACAACGAATTTGCCAATAATGGAGAAAATTTTCCTAAATCATCCTATTCTTATTTTGATGGAAGTGTAGGCATGAGTTTTAACTCCCAGATAGGAGACAATGAAGGCAATAATATTTACCTGGGCCTGGGATACCATCATTTCAATAAAGCGAAAAATGTAAATTTTTACAACAGTAGTAACCTGGAGATGGTGCCTAAGTGGGTTGCATCTGCCGGATTGAGGATGAATACTACAGATTATAATTATTTTACCATTGAAGGTGATTACACAACCCAGGGAGCGTACAAAGAAATTCTTGGAGGAGTTCTGTTTTCCATGAAACTAGATTCCCCTGATGACCCTAAATATCTTATACACGCCGGAACTTATATCCGCCTAAACGATGCTTTTATCCCGGTGGTAAAAGTAGAAAACAAACCTATCGCCATTGCGTTGAGTTATGATATAAATACGTCGGGCCTTAAAAAAGTAAGTAGAGGTAAGGGAGGTTTTGAGTTATCGGTTTCATATCAGAAATTTTTGGACCGGGATAACAGTGTAAAGAATGCCCTGCGTTGCCCTAAATTTTAATTTCTTAATTTTAGGCAGCAATTGCTGGTGAATAGAAGTCCTATAAAGATAATTGGGCTGAAATAGAAAATACTTTAAAATATGCAACAGAATAAAAAATCTTTCCCCGCTATTTTTTTTAAATGGAGAGCAGTTATTGCAGTTTTTTTTTCTGCTTTAATTTTGTTTTCTCAGAGTTGTAAAAAAATAATCTCAAGCCAGAATTTTTCCAACGAGGTACTCGCTCAATATTTTGAAGCCAATGTTTTGAACCGGGATTTTTTTGTAAGCCTTGCGACTGATAATGGCACTGATCTGACGCCCCAGTACAATGGATATCTTTTTAAGCTTATCAAAAATACCTACTTCGATGGCCCCCTGACGGGAATTAAAAATGGTACTACCTATTCCGGTACCTGGAGATGCAACGAGGATTTTAGTAAATTGACCATAAGTATTACCCAACCCGCTGTACCCACTGAATTTATCTTTTTAAACCGGGAATGGCGTTTTACAAAAAAAGATCTTCCCACAATGCAGCTTGCACCCTGGGGAAGCACTGATGCAAAAGTGCTGCATATGCAGCGTTTATAGCCTTATCCAATTTTGTGGATAATTATTTATTTTAATCAGGTTTTTAAAATACTAACCCACCTTTTTTTTCGTTTCTATCACATCTTATCAAACGGTAAGAATGAAACCACCTACCTCGGCTATAAAATGAAGCAAATTTTATTCTTTCCGCTATACTTATATTCTCTTACAAGCCTAGGATTTTACCTGGTACAATTACTTACCCCTAAAAAATTAAAATTTAAAATACATTTATATACAATTCAGTTTGCCAAACTGATAACCCGGCAAAAACCATTGTGTAATAAAATAAATTACAATCCAATTTACAAAAGTCCTGTGCTAACATTTGAATGATTTTTGTTTTTATGGATTGTTTGGATAACAGAGGCCCCGCCGCAAGGCAGGGCTTTCTGTTTTTTATTAATCTCTTGATAACCTATTATTATTTCCAGATTATGCATCCCTTACCTTTGCTAAAAAAGCAGTCATGCAAATTAAACTTGGCCAGAAAGCACCTGATTTTACCTTATACGATTCTGCCAAAAAAAAAGTAATCCTTAGCAGTTTCGAAGGAACAAAAAATGTATTGCTCTTATTTTTCCCCCTGGCTTTTACCAGTACCTGCACAACGGAGTTATGTATTATACGGGATGATATGCCGGGCTACCAGAATGATAACTTACAGGTATTGGGGATTTCGGTAGATTCAGTTTATACCCTGGCAAAATATGCAGAAGAGCAACGTTATTCATTCCCCCTTTTAAGCGATTTCAATAAAGACGTTTCTCAGCTTTATGGATCTTTTTATACTTTGTTTGGTTCAATGGATATGTCAGGGGTAGGTAAGCGTTCAGCGTTTATCATTGATAAAAGCGGGATTATAAAATACGCTGAGGTTTTGGAAAATGCTGCTGAAATTCCTGATTTTGCTGCTATTGATTTAATTCTTAAAAGTTTATAATATTTTTATAATATATCCGTTATGTAGATAATAAAAGATTTAATAAAGATATTAGCATATAATTTGATATAATTTTATAGGAAAAATTTAAAAAAACAATTACTTTTACTTAATTGAAAAAATTCATTTTAATACTAAATTTTTTTATTGGAATAACTTTTACATCTTTTGCTCAAAATAAAATATCTGCCGAAACCGGCATTGTACAGGCAAAGTTGATTAAATTTTATCCCAATCCTGCTTCCACTGGAATCAATTTTGATTTTCAAAAAGGTTATAATAAAGCATATTCTTTGCAGGTATATAATTTCATCGGAAAACTTGTATTAGAATTAAAAAATCTTTCCCCCCGCACCAATATTAATTTAGAAGACTTCTTTCGTGGCATTTATGTATTTCAACTCCGGGATAAGAATGGTGCTATTATGGAGTCAGGTAAATTCCAGGTTACCAAATAACAACTTCCCCTCCACTTTTTTTAAAATGTCAATTTGGCTGCAAATCATGCATTGGCAAAATGTTTGACTATCGTACATTTGCAAACATTTTAATGAAAACCTATGGATGAAAATAAGACAGCTTTTTCAGATGAAGCAAATATGGATATTAATTCAGATGCCGACGTTCCGGGAACATCGCATCTTAGTAACCCCTTTACTGAAAATGAAGCCGAACTGGAAAAACTTGCCGCAGAAGTAGAAGAACAAAAAGACAAATACCTGAGGTTGTTTGCTGAGTTTGATAATTATAAGCGCCGTACTGCCAAAGAAAGAATGGAGCTAGTACTAACGGCCGGAAAAGAAATTGTTACTTCTTTGCTGGATGTAATGGATGACTGCGACCGTGCCGAAAAACAGATGCTGGTTAGTGAAGATATTGACCAAGTTAAAGAGGGAAATACTTTGGTGTTTAATAAGTTAAGGAATTTGTTACAGCAAAAAGGTGTTACAGTTATGAAAAGTCTGGATACAAAGTTTGATGTAGAAAAACATGAAGCGATTACAGAAGTGGAAGCAGGTAATAAAATGAAAGGAAAGGTGGTAGATGAAATACAAAAAGGGTATTACCTGAATGACAAGTTGATCCGTTTTGCAAAAGTTGTGGTGGGTAAATAATTTTCCATCCTACCAGGATAAGAAGGTTTATCAGGTTTTTATTTTATAAAAAAGTTCATTTTATTTTGAACTGCAAATTTCCTTGAGTGGATTACGGGGTATGAAAAGAGATTTTTACGAGGTACTTGGTGTTTCTAAAAATGCAACGCAGGAAGAAATTAAAAAAGCTTACCGGAAGGTAGCCATGCAGCATCATCCCGACAGGAATCCTGGGGATAAAGCTTCTGAAGATAAATTTAAAGAAGCAGCAGAGGCATACGAAATCTTAAATGATTCCGACAAAAAATCACAATATGACCGCTTTGGCCATAACGCCTTCAGCAATGGAAGAGGCGGCGGATTTAGTGGTGGGGGAGGCATGAATATGGATGATATCTTCAGCCAGTTCGGAGATATTTTTGGAGATGAAGGATTGGGTAGTTTTTTTGGAGGTGGGCGCAGAGGTGCCGGAAGCCGGGGGACCGGTACGAGGGGAAGTAACCTGCGGGTTAAATTGAAAATGAATTTTGAGGAGATTGCAAAAGGTGCAAACAAAACCATTAAAGTAAAGAAACACGTTAAATGCCCTACCTGTAATGGCGGTGGTGCAAAAGATAAAAACAGTATTCAAACCTGTAGTGGTTGTGGTGGAAGTGGCCAGGTTCGTCGGGTCCAAAATACTTTTTTAGGGCAAATGCAAACAGTAACAACATGCCCTACCTGTAATGGAGAAGGCAGTACAATCACAAACAAATGTACCAGTTGCAAAGGCGAAGGAAGAGTATATGGAGAAGAGACAGTAACGATTGATATTCCGGCAGGCGTTCAGGAAGGAATGCAGCTAAGTATCAATGGCAAAGGAAATGCCGGAGAACGTGGTGGCAGTCCCGGCGATTTGATTGTTTTGATAGAAGAAGAAACACATCCCCACTTGCATAGAGATGGACTGAATGTAGCTTTTGATTTACATATATCTTTCCCGGATGCTGTTTTTGGTACCCAGGTGGAAGTCCCCACCATTGAAGGAAGGGCTAAAATTAAAATACCTCCGGGAACTCAAAGCGGAAAAATATTCAGGCTGAAAGGAAAAGGGTTTCCTCATGTAAACAGCTATGAAAAAGGCGACCAGTTGATACAGGTAAATATCTGGACGCCGCAAAACATCAGTCCCGACGAGAAAGAAATGTTAGACAAGATGAATCAATCCAGGAATTTTGAGCCAAAGCCCGAAAAAACGGATAAGTCTTTTTTTGACAAGGTTAGAGAAATGTTCAGTTAAGAGAACATTTAAAAAAATAAATTGATAATGCCTGCATTTTATTGTGCAGGCATTATTCGTTTTTGATATGCTTTGAAATTAATAAATTGGAAAGGAATAAAATAATTTCCAATATAAAAAAATTATTCCTTATTAATTTATCCATTATCAATTAATCCATTACTTTGCTCCCACTAAATGTTGCAAAAATTACACATACGCAATTACGCTATTATCGATGAGTTAAATATTAATTTCTCCGGTCAGCTCAATATTATAACCGGAGAAACCGGTGCCGGAAAAAGTATTTTAATTGGAGCGCTTAATTTAATTTTAGGGCAAAGAGCCGACAGCAGTGTATTGCAGGATAAAGGGAAAAAATGTATTGTTGAGGGCTATTTTTTTATAAAAAATAATGAGGCTGTAAAAAATTTTTTAGCAGCAAATGATTTGGAGGCAGATGATGAAATTTTATTGCGGCGGGAAATTTCAGCCAACAGTAAATCCAGGAGTTTTATAAATGATACCCTGGTAAATCTTGCTCAATTAAAGGAACTGGCGGTGC
>JBDSDN010000108.1:0-7652 GCA_039920545.1 Ferruginibacter sp.
ATAAAATTGACACCGCTTTTGTTATTAAAAGTGATGAAAGAATTACCACTAATAAAATCCGTATTATCAGCCGGAATCAGCATATGATGCGTTTAGATGCTGAAATAACCGAAATGCTTTCAGCGAATGATGAAAAAAAATTAATCGATTGTTTTGAGCATTATCTGCAACAGGAAAAGCCAGACATCGTAATTTTAGAAGATTATAATAAAGGGGTGCTGACAGAAACATCCATTGAAAAAATTATATCACTCTGCCGGCAACACAATATTTTAACTGCAGTAGATCCAAAAAGAAAAAATTTTTTTGCTTACCGCTATGCAGATATTTTTAAACCGAATCTTAATGAAGCTAAAGAAGCTTTAAATATTATAGGGGATGAAGTATCTGAAAACATTTTGGAAGAAATTCATCATTCCCTGTATGAACATTTGGAACATGGGATTTCTTTCATTACCCTTTCTGAAAAGGGAGTTTATTATGAAAGTCAACACGAAAAAGCCCTTCTGCCAACCCACATCCGGAGTATTGCGGATGTAAGCGGAGCAGGAGATACTGTAATCGCTGTGGCCGCTGTCGTATATGCTGCAAGCAAAAACAAATTGCTTATGGCCCACGTAGCCAACATTGCCGGTGGACTTGTTTGTGAAGAGGTAGGCACCGTGGCAATTGATAAAAATAAATTATTGCAGGAGTGTAAAATCTTACTGACTTAAAAAGGCTAAAATCTAATTACAAAATAACTAACAAGAAAAAAGTGCTGCTTTAATTTAGAGCGGCACTTTAATTTACAAAAAAATTAAATTTTGAAAATAAAAATGATTCTCATCGAAATAAAAAACTATTGTTTTATAAATTTAATTCTGCCTGCCTTGTGGTTGTACTTACTCTAATCAGGTACAATCCAGCTTTTAGTTTACTCACATCTATAGATTGCGGGTTTAACTGGAAATGCTCTCTGATTAATTTCTTACCCAATACATCAGTAATTTTTATGTAAAATTTACGGTCAAAATAGCGTTTTTAATTTAGAGAGAAAAATAAATAGGTAACAAATATTAAATCCAAGACCCCTTCTTTTTTTGGAGGATTAAAATCTCAAAATCTTTATTTCCTGAATCTTTAGTAACAATTTAAATAAATAATCATTTCGTTCACAACCCTTCAATTAATCCTCTAAAACATTTAAATCTATTTGCCGTCAAATTAAATATTTTTGAGCCCTCAATTATTATGTTTTTATGCAACAATATTCTTTAGTGATACATGGCGGAGCCGGAACAATTTTAAAAGAAGATATGACCCCAGAATTGGAAAGGGCTTACATAAAAGCGCTTGAAGCCGGATTGATGGCTGGCTATGCTGTATTGGAAAAAGATGGAATTGCCTGTCATGCAATTAAAGCAGCTTTGGTTGTGCTGGAAGACAATGTACTGTTTAATGCCGGCCGTGGCTCAGTATTCACAAAAAAAGGAGTGCAGGAAATGGATGCGGCTATTATGGATGGCCAATCACTGGAAGCGGGGTCGGTAGCCGGTGTCAGGAATATTCGTAACCCCATTGAGTTGGCAGAAGAAGTGATGAATAATAGTAATCATGTTTTTTTAAGTGGCAAAGGGGCAAATGATTTTGCCATAAAGCAGGGTATTAAGTTAGAGCCGGATGAATATTTTTTCTCACAATTCAGGTACGACCAGTGGAAGGAGATGAGGGACAGTGACAACTATTCTTTAGATCATACACACCAGGGGATGGAAGAATTAATGAAGGATAAAAAATTTGGTACCGTAGGCGCAGTTGCCTGCGACGCTTTTGGAAATATAGCAGCAGCAACGAGTACAGGCGGTATGACCAATAAAAAGTACGGGCGTATTGGAGATAGCCCATTGATTGGGGCCGGCACTTATGCCAATAATAAAACATGTGCAATAAGTTGTACAGGTCATGGCGAGCCCTTTATAAGAGCAGTTGCTGCTTACGATGTGAGTTGTTTAATGGAGTACAAAGGCATGACTTTGCAACAGGCTATGAATGAAGTAGTGAATGTAAAATTATTAACAATGGATGGAGAGGGAGGTATGATTGGTGTTGATGCTCTGGGTAATTCTGCTATGCTTTTCAATAGCGCCGGAATGTACCGTGCTATGCAAAACAGCAGTGGGGATAGGGTAATAAGTATTTATAAAGATTAATTTTTTATTCTACACGATGCCAACAATAAATTAACGGCCACAATCAGTTAAAAGAAATTCGAACTATTAATATTTCAAAACATATTCATAAAAAAAGCCTGAGAATATTTACCCTGCCGGTTCGTTTCAATTTAATATTTTTGTACCATGAAAAAATTTGCGGTAATCGTTGCCGGTGGTAGTGGTACCCGGATGAACAACCCTACTCCAAAGCAATTTTTATTGTTAAAAGGGAAACCCGTATTGTATTATACAATCCGGGCTTTTCTGGAAACCTATGATGACTTAAAAATAATCCTGGTTTTACCTGAAAACAATGTAGCCGCCGGACAGGAAATAATTGATGCATTTTTTGATTATAAACGTATTCAAATTACTGTTGGTGGCAGAACCCGCTTTCATTCTGTTCAAAATGGTTTGCTGTTAATAGATGAAGAAAGTTTTGTTTTTGTACACGATGCTGTCCGATGTTTGGTTACAAAGGCAATAATTAAAAGATGTTATGAAAGTGCAGTAAAGACTGGCTCTGGTATCCCCGTAATTGCATGTAAAGACAGTGTGCGCCTTGTCACTGAAGAAGGTAATGAATCTGTTGATAGAAATAATATCAGGATGGTGCAAACACCTCAATGTTTTCACAGCAAAATATTGCTACCGGCATTTTTTAATATAGATTATAAGGAAAGATATACCGATGAAGCCACAGTGGTAGAGGCATTTGGATTAAAAATATCTTTAGTTGAAGGGGATTCTAAAAATATAAAAATTACTACAACTGCAGATATTGATATAGCTGAAAAAATAATGGAAGAAAAAATAACTTAGATGTTATCAATAAAATTGTACGGCTTAATTAACTCCATAGCGGGATTAAAAATAAGGTGATGATATTTGGCTACCTAAAAGGCGGATTAAAATGGCTACGTTTATATCACCCACTTCAATCTTTTTACAGAATTTCCATTTTTGCTTTTAAAAATAAAAAATACCGGCGCCTCTTCCTCAAATATGCTGGCGAGGGTTTTACCTGTAACGTTTGTGCGGCAGAGTATAAAAAATTTGTGCCGCACTACCCCGCACCCATAAATAATAAAGCTATTCAAGCTAACCAGGTAATTGCAGGCTACGGAGAAAATATTATTTGTCCCAATTGCATGTCTACTGCCAGGGAAAGATTAGTGATAGCTTTTTTAAGTGAAGATTTTTTTCTTGACGGCAAAAAAATATTGCATTTATCCCCGGAAAAAAACATTTATTCTTTTTTAAAAACGAAAGCTATAGTTACAACAGCGGACCTGCATCCTGGATATTATAAAACTATTGATAAGAAGATAACAAAAGAGGATGCAACACACTTTAGTTTTGATGATGACAGTTTTGATATTGTAATAGCAAATCATATCCTGGAACATATCCCGGATGACAAAGGTGCCATGAAAGAGATATTACGGGTTATGAAACCCGGTGCGAAGGCTGTGCTGCAGGTGCCTTACTCAGAAACATTAGTATATACAATTGAAGAACTTACTTTACAAAACCCGGCAAAACAATCTGAATTGTATGGTCAAAAAGACCACATAAGAATTTATGCTTTAACGGATTATATAAGCAGGCTCAAGGCCGCAGGGTTTTCTATAGAAGTACTGGGTAAGGCGGAATTAAAGCGGTTTTTAAAATTCGCTATTCAACCAGAAGAAAAATTATTAAAGCTGTCCAAACCTTCTACTTAAATAGTTTGTAAATGGCCGGGAGGTTATTAAATTGAATATAGGGGTAGGGCTGATTTTCCGGGTTTATTTTTTTGTAAAAATCCGCTATTCCTTTTACATCCGACCCTTCAAAATCGAGTAAAAATGATGTGTTGGAAAATTCATGTATGATGCGGTCATATAAAAAATAATTAGCTTCCAGTTTTTTCCCATCTTCAGTAATTGAAGAAATAATATTGTACAGTCTTTTTTTATCTTTAAGCAAGATTACAGAAGCCAACAGCTTTTCATCAGTATTCTTAATAAATCTTATTACGAGTTTATTTTCAGCGTGTAATTTTTTACAGATTAATTTAAATTGTGAAAAATCCCGGTCTGAAAAATAGTGTAGACGAGAGTGATATAAATTTTTATATAATTTCAGATGAGCGGTATAATCATCAGAAATGGAATATGTAAAATCAAACTTTTTAATTCTTCTTAAACTTTTAGTAAATGCAGGAAGATAATTTTCATAGAGTGCCTCGTATGTCAGATTAAGATTTAATATATAGTTATCACGTAAAACGATTTTAAAACCACTGTTTAGTTCTTCTTCTGTATTCAAAAAATTTAAGGTGATTTCGGCAAAACTGAATTGCGTGGAAGCTTCTTTTATAAAAGATTGGAGCTGGTGCTCGGGCAATTTTTTTTTAAAAAAAATGCCCCCTTGTTGTATAAACGCAGGCTGGTATAAATACCTGGTGCCCCACTTTTTTTTCCAGGTCAGGGGCATTACAGCGTCATAATCATTTAAAATTAATGCATCCCAATTTGCTGCCATATTATCCAGGTAAAAAGAATGTGCATAAAGCAGGCTGTTTACTGCATCATTAATACAATTATCCCATTTCCTTTTATCGATATTTTTATATGGTACGTATTCAACATTCAACTTTTAAAAAGAAATTTGGGGAAATAGTTTTTTTAAAGAGAAATTTTGGACATCAATACTAAAGGAGATATTTTTTACCAACCTTTTTTCCAGTATTGTAGATTTAAAATAATCACTATATACTTTACTGTAAAAAAGTGGCAGGTAAATATTTACAATATTTTTTAAAAGCGATACCTGCAGACCTGCGTCGTATAAGAATCTCCCCGTTGCAGCGTCTTTTTTCCAGGCTTCTGCATAGGTGCCGATATCAGCAAATAATTTTACAGGTATATTAAAAGGAAGTAACTCCAGGGGATTAATTTGCTTGGGGATGGTGCTTGTGAAATTAACGGCAGTAAGCCAATCGTCTGATTTGCCAATTTTATTACTAAGTAAATCAGTGCGCACCTTAAATGCGCCATCCCTGATCATTATTTGTTGGGATGATAGTTTTTCAAATTCGTTGCGGCCTACGAAGTAGTTGCTATACGTATAATCTTCATATCCCTTTGGGCCACTTAAATTCAGATGATAAATATCCGTTTCAAATTGTTTTATAAAAGTTTTATCGCCAGTGTAAAAGAATTTCCCGGCATAAAGCCGAACATTTAATCCACCTGTTTTTTCATAATTAAAGAAATAACCTGCGGTAAAATCTGATCTTGTAAAACCAGTCCCTTGCTCTATTTGAAAAGATGCATTATAGGGATATAACACCCTGTTATTTTCAATGACAAATTTTAATTGATTCAGGTAGCGGTGTTTCACCGGGTAACTTACCACATCTATTTGAAATACCGTATCCCTGGTAAACGATAAGGAAGTTTCATTTATAAAAAATGTTTTCCATTGAATATATTTTGTTATAGGGCTACGATGATTTTTGTTTGCAAAAAAATACGTTACGGATGGTACAATTTTATTAAACCCCAGGTAATTTTTTTTGTTTTCAGAATCTGTATACGAATCGCCGGTAAATTTCTCTCCTGCTATACCAATTTCTAATTTTTGCCCATTTTTCCCTGGGAAGACGCTGTAGGATAACCGGCCCAATCCATTTATTTCTTGAGAACCTGTGGCATATAATGGCGCTGCAAAGAATTGAAGTTTATTATTTGGTAGAGTATAGTTGTGGACTATAACTCCGACCATTATTTTATCATAATAATTATAACCTACCGCAGGTGCAATAAAAATGTAATTATACTTATTGGTTTCCTTGAAGTTAAAAAAAGATGCAAATTTTAAACTCCTTTTTGTCAACATATTAAGGGTGCCTTTATTTTGAAGAAGGTTAAAATAGGATTGCAGGTTTTTGCCGCTTATTTCTTCAAGGATATTTTGAAAATCTTCAGGGTAGGGATGTTTAAATTTCCAGCGGGTATAATAAGTCTGCATAGCACTATCAAAAACTTCTTTACCCATTTCAATTTCCAGCAATTTCATCCACTCACTTGTTTTTTCATATGCTACCAGGCCATAATTTAATTTTGAAAAAACTCCTGACGTTGTATTTATCGGTTGATCTTTTTTTTGTTTAGTCACTGTTGACAGCAGAAGTTTTTCAGGATAAGCAGGGAACCTAGCTTTAAGAAACTTTTCTTTCGGGACAAACATATTTCCATCTTTTGCATCATAAAAAGTTTCCGCATATCGTCGGTCATAATATGTATTCATACCTTCATCCATCCATGGAAAATCACGTTCGTTTGTGGCTAAAATACCATAAAACCAGTTGTGCCCTACCTCATGGTATATAACTCTTTCCAGCGCAGCTGGCGAGCCGCCGGACCTTAGTAAAGTAATCGTTGGGTACTCCATGCCACCCGGGGTAGGAGCTGCATTATCAATTACACACACAACATCGTAAGGATATTCCCCGACCCAATTATTTTTTGTTCGTATGCTATTTTTAAGGTAGGCCATACTGTTTTGCCAGATATTTTTTCCATCTTCCAGGTGATAAACCTTTAAGCGAATAACCCTATCCGAAAGCTGTAACGTATCTTGATTTTCAATAAAATCTTTATCAGCGAACCAGGCAAAATCATGAACATTCGCCTGAGCAAAAGTTATTTTTTTTGTTGTAGCGTTTAAAATTTCGTTTTCCGGGTCGCCTGTTGCTGCAACGATATATTTTAACGGAACAGTTATCTCTACCCGGTAGTCCCCGAAGTCACTGTAAAATTCTCCCTGATCAAGGTAAGGTATTGGATGCCAGCCGTTTTTATCATATACGGCAGGCTTTGGGTACCATTGAGTAATTTGGTAAGATTGATTTATATGACCGCCCCGGGAAAAATTATATGGCAGCTTTTCATGAAAATCAGTTGTTATGATAATTTGTGTATGAGGCGCAAGCGGATGGGGTAATATTAATTTTACAATATCCTGGTGTTCCGGATGATCTTGAATCTCTGCCGAAAGATTTTCTACTTTAAAGTTCAGGCGGTTAATGTATCCTTTCGCTTCTTCATTACTGAAATAAAAATCGGTCCGTCCGTTCTCCAGCAGTTGATCACTGAAGGCTGTCTTATCATTTTTATATGCATTTGCCCACAAGTGCATCCATATAAACTTTAGCGTATCAGGGGAATTGTTGTAATACTTTATTTGAACAGAACCATCGAGTGAATGATCAACATCGTTAAGCGCTACCTGTATGTTATAATCAACTTTCTGTTGCCAATATGATAAAGATTGGCCGATGGTATTTTGAATAATCAAATATAGAAATGTTAGTAACAGGATTTTTTTCAAATCAGAAGTCTTTGTTCAAAAATAATGAATATACAGCTCCAAAGTTATTACAACTGGAAGTATAATATTATTGCT
>JBDSDN010000109.1:0-7625 GCA_039920545.1 Ferruginibacter sp.
TTAACCGCAAAGAGCGCTAAGGTTTTACGCAAAGAACACGAAGTAAAATGACTGAAAATGAAATTTCAAATAAAGTTATTGGTAGTGCGATAGAAATCCATATAGCCTTAGGCCCAGGCTTATTAGAAAGTGCCTATAAAGAATGTTTTTACTATAAGTTAGCAAAATCTGGTTTGTGGGTTGAAAAAGAAAAGGCAATGCCTTTAGTATTTGAGGAGGTAAAATTAGAATGTGGATACAGGATAGATTTATTAGTTGAAAACAAATTGGTTATTGAAATAAAAAGTGTGGAAGCATTAAATGATGTTCATTTGGCGCAAACACTTACTTATATGAAATTGGGTAATTACAAATTGGGATTGCTTATTAATTTTAATGTTACAAGATTAAAGGAAGGAATAAAAAGAGTGGTGAACGGCTTATAGTCTTTGCGATCTTTTCGTTGTATTTCCTTTGCGTCTTTGCGGTTCAAAAAAAATAACAATGTCTATTTTAATTAAAAACGGAAGAGTAATAACTGCTACTGATGATTATAGAGCAGATATTTTTATTGAAGGCGAAAAAGTTTCAGCAATCGGGAACAACCTTAATGTAAAAGCCGATAAAGAAATTGATGCGTCTGGTAAACTGGTTTTCCCCGGTGGCATAGATCCGCATGTACATTTAGAAATGCCATTCATGGGAACTTATTCAAGCGATAGCTACGAAAGCGGTACCCGTGCTGCATTGTATGGAGGTACTACCATGCTGATAGATTTTATTTTACAGAAACAAGGCAATAGCCTGCAAGCTGCATTAACTGAATGGAAAAGCCGAGCTGATAATAATTGCGTAGCCGATTATAGTTTTCACATGGCAGTTACTGATTTTAATGAGGACACTAAAAAAGAAATTAAACATTTTATAGAAGAAGAAGGCATTACTTCTTTTAAAACATTCATGGCATACAAAGGTGCCTTGATGATTGATGACCGGCAAATGATTGGTCTGATGGATGAAGTAAAAAAATGCGGTGGCCTTATCAATGTGCATGCCACAAATGGTGACATGATTGACTACCTGACGCAAAAGCACAGAGCAGATGGAAAATTATCACCGTTGTACCATTATCTGTCCCAGCCTGAGGTGACAGAAGCAGAAGCTAGCGAGCGCTTTGTGGATATGGCGAATTACACAGGTTGCCCCGGGTATATTGTGCACTTAACTTGCGAAGGTGCATTGAACGCAGTGCGTAACGCAACAAAAAGAAACCAGAAAATCTTTGTAGAAACCTGTATTCAGTATTTACTGCTGGATGCATCTTTATATGAACATAATTTTGAAGGTGCGAAATCGGTAATGAGTCCGCCATTGAGAGAAAAAAAAGACCAGCAAACTTTATGGGCGGGCATTAATCAGGGATTGGTAAATGTTGTAGCAACAGATCATTGCCCTTTTATGTGGGAACAGAAATTAATGGGCAAAGATGATTTTAGTAAAATACCAAATGGGCATCCGGCGGTGGAGAACAGGATGGAATTATTGTACAGTGAAGGCGTAGCGAAAAATAAAATTTCTTTAAATAAATATGTAGAAGTTGCCTGTACCAACCCTGCAAAAATATTCGGGATGTTTCCACGAAAAGGAACAATTGCTATTGGCAGCGATGCAGATATTGTAATTTTTGACCCCAATGAAATACATACACTATCTGCAAAAACACATCACATGAATGTAGATTATTCTTGTTACGAAGGTTGGAAATTAAAGGGTAAAGTAAAAACAGTTTTATTAAGAGGCGAAGTTGCAATAGATAATGACGAGTGTCTTATTGATAAAGGCTTTGGTAAGTTTATTAAGAGAAATAAAGTATCACAAACGATTTAAAGCCCCACCTATCCTCCCCGAGGGGTAGGGAAATGGAGAAGATCGCTAAAAATAAATTATAGAGTTGGAGATTGATGATGGGAAATTTATAGTTGATGTAAGAGAAAAATAATATTTAGATATGATTAATGTAAAACTTTAGCTCTTTCTAAACACAAAGAAGAAGTGAGGATTAAACTATCATAAGGTTATATTAAATTTATAAAAAATAAAGAGGGCAGTATTATTTGATACATGAATAATCAAAACGAAATATTAAAAAAAATAAAGGTAATTGTTCACCAGTCTGTACCGGGTGCAAAAATATTTTTATTTGGTAGCAGGGCAGGTGGTAAAACAGATGAAGAAAGCGATTGGGATATTCTTATTCTTACAGAAAAAAAATACCCTAAAACAATGCGGTGGCAAATTCAGGATAGTCTTTTTTCATTGAGTGTAAAATTGCATACCTATATAGATATTACTTTGGCAAAAGAATCCGAATGGAATTCTGCCCCTGAATATTATTCCCTCAAACTGGATATTCAAAAGAATAAATCCCTTGCTCTATGACAGATAAAGAACTTGCGATAAAACTTAAAATTGATAAAGCTAAAGTTCTGATGAATGAGGTGCAAATTCTTATTGAAAATAATTTTTACAACACAGCGGTAAGCCGTTTGTATTATAGTTGTTTTCATGCAACAAGAGCTTTACTGCTTACAAAAGAACTTACGCCAAAAACACACAGTGGTGTTATTTCTATGCTTCATAAACATTTTGTTGCGGAAGGAAAATTTGATGAAATCCATGCTGCCTTTTTTTCAAGATTAATGAAAGAAAGAATTGAGGATGACTATAATGATTTTATAATAAAAGATTTAGAAGAGATAGCAGCTTATATTCTCCCTGCAAAAGAATATCTCTCTTATATTGTTTCTTTAGTTTCAAAAAATAGTTAAAGTTTTATTATGCCCCGAATAATTAAATCAGGCCTTATTCAAATGAGCCTTCCTAAAACAGAAGGCGAGGGAACAATTGCAGAAATTATGCAGGCGATGGAACAAAAGCATATTCCGCTGATAGACGAAGCTGGTGAAAAAGGCGTGCAGATTTTATGCCTCCAGGAAATTTTCAACACGCCTTATTTTTGCCCGGGACAGGATGCCGCATGGTATGCATCCGCTGAAACGGTGCCTGGCCCTACGACAGAGCGGATGGCGGCTTATGCAAAAAAATACAATATGGTTATTATTGCACCGTTTTATGAAAAGGAACAATCAGGTATTTTTTATAACACTGCTGCAGTTATTGATGCAGATGGAACTTACTTAGGCAAATACAGGAAAAATCATATCCCCCACACTGGCGGTTTTTGGGAAAAGTTTTTCTTTAAACCCGGGAACCTGGGCTATCCTGTGTTTCAGACGAAGTATGCAAAAGTGGGTGTATATATTTGTTACGACCGGCACTTCCCGGATGGGGCAAGATGCCTGGGATTAAATGGCGCAGAGATCGTTTACAATCCTTCCGCAACAACCGTTGGACAATCACAAAATTTATGGAAATTAGAGCAGCCAGCTCATGCAATTGCTAACGGATATTTTATGGGATGCATTAACCGGGTGGGCACAGAAGCGCCATGGAACCTGGGTAAATTTTATGGCAGTTCTTATTTTGTAAATCCTCTGGGAGAAATATTTGCCACAGCCTCGGAAGATAAAGATGAATTATTGATTGCAGAATTTGACTTGGATATGATTGATGAAATAAGAAGTAAGTGGCAATTTTTCAGTGACAGGAGGCCGGAAACTTATGGTAAGATAATAGAATTATAAAATGGTTATGTGTTTCGGGTTAACGGTTTCGTGTTAGAACAACCCGTAACCCGAAACAGAAAATTCTAAAAATGATAGAATCAAATAGGCTTTCTACAGAAGAATATAAAGAAAAATTTTCTGACATCCATCCACCATTCGAAACAAAGGATGCCGCACTGGTAGAAGCCAACCGTTGCCTGTTTTGTTATGATGCACCCTGTATCAAAGCCTGCCCAACCAGCATAAATGTGCCGAAATTTATCAAGCAGATTACGACAGATAATATCAAGGGCAGTGCACATACAATTTTTATCAGCAATATAATGGGAGCAGGTTGCAGCAGGGTGTGCCCGGTAGAAAAATTATGCGAGGGGAGTTGTGTTTTTAACCTGATGGCTGAACCGCCAATACCTATTGCAAAACTGCAGCGGTACTCAACAGAGATTGCTATGAAAAAAAATTGGCAATTATTTGAACGCAAAAAAACTCCTTTAGGAGTTGTAGCAATAAAAGTTGCCATTATCGGTGCCGGCCCCGCTGGCCTTAGCTGTGCACATACCCTTAGTCGTGAGGGGGTAGAAGTTACCATTTATGAAAAAGAAAAACAGGGTGGGGGTTTAATGACCTATGGCATTGCAGCTTATAAAGTAACTCCACAGTTTTGCGAAGATGAAGTGAAATATATTACTTCTATCGGCGGTATAAAAATTAAGTATGAAATGGAGTTGGGGCGAAATATTGAACTGGATGAGTTGCAAAAAAAATATGATGCCATTTACCTTGGCTTTGGTGTAGGTCTTGCCCGACAGCTGGAAATACCGGGCGAACAATTGGAAGGAGTAATAGATGCCATCAGTTTTATTTATGATATCCGGAATAATGGATTTAGCAAAGTGCCTGTTGGCGAAAAAGTTGCTGTAATTGGTATGGGCATGACGGCTATTGATGCTGCCACACAGGCAAAGCGCCTGGGGGCAAAAGAAGTAACTATCCTTTACAGACGTACCCACGAAGAGATGCCTTGCACAGAAACAGAATTAAATATTGCAAAATTAGATGGCTGTAAAATAATATGGCTGGCAGCGCCTAAAGAAGTATTGGGTGTAGATGGTAAAGCTGCTGCATTAAAATGCGAAATAATGAAAATGGGCGAGCAAGATGCAAGTGGACGTCGATCACCATTTCCCTCCGGCGAAGAATTTATTATTGATGTTGATATGATTATAAAAGCTGCAGGGCAAATGCCTTTTGAGGAATTGGTAAACAGTAATGAACTAGAAAATAAAAATGGCAAACTTGCTTTAAAAAATAATACTGCAACAAATATTGCCGGAGTATTTGCCGGCGGCGATTGTGTAAATGGCGGCAAAGAAGTGGTGGATGCAGTGCAGGCAGGGAAAGACGGAGCGGCAGCAATTATGGAATTTATGATGCCACGAATACACGAATGAAAGCAAATATATTTAGAGTATAATTCGTGAATTAGCGGCAAAAAAAAGTCATGAGCGATATAATTTATAAAGATGAATCCTATGTTATTATTGGGTTATGTATGGAAGTATATAACCAGTTAGGGCATGGGTTTTCCGAAATTGTTTACAAAGACGCAATTGAATTTGAGTTTAACGCTAACGATATTTTTTTTGAAAGAGAAAAAGAGTATTTAGTTAATTATAAAGGCAATCTGCTTTCACATAAATTTTATGCAGACTTTATCGTTTTTGGCGAGATTATATTAGAGATAAAATCGGCAAAAGAAATAGCTGATGAACATATATCACAAGCTATAAATTACTTAAGGGTAGCTAATAAAAAACTTGCATTAGTGGTAAATTTTGCAAGGGGCAAATTGCAATATAAAAGAGTCATTTATTAAATAATTTGTGTATTAATAATAAAAAAGATATGCAGGAATAAAAGCAAATGCAAATACGTTTATAAATTTATTTATTCGTAAACACAAAAAATATTAATGCCACCAATAAAAGAATTAATACAAATATATTAAGAAATAATTTCGTGTATTCGTGGCAAAACACATAAAACTTTATGGCAAACATTGCATCGAACTTTCTAGGCATTAAATCTCCCAACCCTTTCTGGCTGGCGAGTGCGCCACCGACAGATAAAAAAATAAATGTGCTCCGGGCCTTTGAAGCAGGCTGGGGCGGTGTGGTTTGGAAAACGCTTGGCTCACAGGTAAAAAATGTTTCGTCCAGGTATTCGGCGGTAAATTATGGCGGACAAAAAGTAATGGGCTTTAATAATATTGAACTCATCAGCGATCGCCCACTGGATATTAATTTAAAAGAAATTGCAGAGTGCTTAAAATTATTTCCGGATCGGGCCATGATTGTTTCACTGATGGCAGACAATGATAAAAACAGTTGGCATGAGATCATAAAAAAAGTAGAAGATACCGGTGCACATGGGCTTGAGTTAAATTTCGGCTGTCCGCATGGAATGACCGAACGGGGCATGGGTGCAGCCGTAGGGCAGGATCCTGAAATTGCCAAGATGGTGGTAGAGTGGGTGATGGAAAAAGCAACTATACCTGTCATCACCAAACTAACGCCCAACGTACATTCTGTGGTGCCAACCGGCAAAGCCGTGGTGCAGGCAGGTACCGATGCACTGTCACTCATTAATACTATACAATCTGTAACAGGCGTAGATCTTGATACGCTGGTGCCTAATCCTTACGTGGCAGGCAAGAGTGTGTTTGGCGGCTATTGCGGGCCGGCTGTTAAGCCTATTGCTTTAAAATTTTTAACTACCATTGCACAAAACACTATCACCAATAAAGTTCCTGTTTCCGGCATTGGCGGTGTAAGCGACTGGAAAGATGCGGTAGAATTTATGTTGCTCGGCGCTACTAACGTACAGGTGTGTACGGCGGTAATGAAATATGGTTTCCGCATTATAGAAGATATGTGCGAAGGCATGAACAACTGGATGGATGACCGTGGATTTAATACTGTAGAAGATTTCATCGGCAAATCTGTAAACAATATTACCCATTGGGAAGATCTCGATATCAACTATCATCATATTGCGAAAATAAACCAGGATAAATGTGTGCATTGCGGGCTTTGCTATATCGCCTGCGAAGACACATCGCACCAGTCTATCAATTTAGAATATGGCAACCCCTACAATACTTATACTATCAAAGAAGAAGAATGTGTGGGTTGTAATTTGTGCCAGTTAATATGCCCGGTAGATAATTGTATTACCATGGAAGAGCACCGGGTAGCACCTGAATACCTTAACTGGGTTGAGTTTCAAAAGCAGGGCCTGCCGCTGAATGATCATTGATGCTGTCATCCATAGACACGAGGGATCTGCTCATTTAATTGTTTTTTTAGTCCGGGCTGTAGCATTTCATAGCATCATACTTGCATCGCCCTCTTGTACCGCAAAATAAAATTCAACTTTTATTGAAGCTTATCTATAACAAAAAAATGTCCCGAAGGAACATTTGGTGGGTAGTAAACCAATTAAAAATGTATACGTTCCGTATAGACGATTGGCGCAATTTTTATAAACTGAAAATCATATTGAATAATTAAAGCGTAATTTATTTGCTCTAAATAAAAATATAATTCATGAAAATAAATGCCATCCGCCTGCAGCAACATTTTGAAGCCATTAGCCTTATCGGCAAAATTGGCGAAACCGGTTCCAACCGCCCGGCTCATTCTCCAGATGAAAAAAAAGCTTTTGAATTAGCAGCTTTGTGGATGCAGCA
Organism: Ferruginibacter sp.; assembly: GCA_039920545.1. Taxonomy (GTDB): domain Bacteria; phylum Bacteroidota; class Bacteroidia; order Chitinophagales; family Chitinophagaceae; genus Ferruginibacter. The sequence continues at coordinate 7,417 of JBDSDN010000109.1, forward strand.
GGCAGGCATGACAACCCGGATTGATAATTTTGGAAATCTTATCGGGAGGCTAAAAGGGCAGGATGATTTGTTGCCGGTACTGATGATGGGTTCGCATTTAGATTCGCAACCCTATGGCGGTAGATTTGATGGCGTGGCAGGAGTGTTGTGTGCCATCGAAGTGGTAACCACACTTGCAGAAAATAATATCGTTCCGCAGCGAAGCATAG
>JBDSDN010000110.1:0-13285 GCA_039920545.1 Ferruginibacter sp.
CATCATCTTCCATTGCGTTAATGCTTCAGGAATAGTAAATGAAAACGAAATATTCCCATTTGCATCGGTGATTAATGATGGAAAGAAGAAAGCGGTTTCATTAAAGTTTTTTCGGATTTGAATGGCATTAGTTTTAGGCTGTTCTTCATTTTTAACAAAGATAGAATCTAATATTTTCACACCGGGTTTCACCTCTTCATCTTTAACCACTCTCGGAGCGGCGAGTTTAGCAGCAGATACTTGTGTTCCTTTGTCTTCCACTGATATTGCTTCACCTATCGATCTATTACCCCTGAGGAAAATTCCACGCCCATAATACCCTTCGTTCCATCCATTATTTACCAACTCATCGTAAGATTTTTCAGGCAACTCAATATAACTTCTTATTATATTATTTACTCCTTCTGAATTTACAGAAGCAAAATTATTTCCTGTCCAGGTAATTGCCCCTGTAAATGTGGGCCAGATAGATTTTAGCGAAACCCAGCTATGCGCTTTAAACTGGTCAAGTGAGGCATCGTACATGCTGATTAAGGTTTCGGCTGCAACTTTTTCTGCTTTATTTCCACTGATCTTTATGGTCCATTTTTCTTCGCTCCCAGGCAAAATTTTATCCCGGAAAGTTTCATAACTAATGTTCAGGTCTTTATTGCTCCAGGGAATAGAGAAAAATTCATTGCCACTATAAACCCGGTTGTGCTGCACAAATGCATAGCTCATACCCATGCCACCACGGTCATTTTCTATGACATTAATTTCATTATTGTATGGATTATTATTACTTATGGTTGGGTATATAGTATTGGTAGAATTATCTACTTTACTTAAAGAATGGATGACCCATATTTTTTCAAAACCGGTAGCAATACTGTAATTAATTTTCTGCCCTGCTTCTGCAGAAGCATTTTTTACATTGATGGTAACAGGTTCTGAAGTTGCCCCTCCAGCATTTACTAATTGAATATATTTTTCTGCTTTTACTTCTTCCCCATATTTATCTTTTGTTGTAACAATAATTTTATACCATCCTGATTCTAATTTTTTATTGCCCATTGCCCATTGCCCGCTGACACTTGTAGTATCCGTAATATCCACAACCTTTTCTCCTATCGGCCATGTAGCCACCTGGTCCTCATCTGCATAAATATCGTAGGGAAAATTTTTAGTGTACTCCTCTTTTGTCATCACAAACCGGTCCGGCATTTCCCAATACCTTTCCCTAAAAATCCGGTTGGGCGATTGCAATTTGTACACGCTGAAATTTACCCTTGCTTTTTCAAAAAGGCCATTGGTATTCGTACTGGTTATTTTTATATTCTTAAAACTATCTACCGGCATTTTATCCGTGGCAATAATATTTAATTGCAATGCCTGGTAGGCCACTGCTACAGAAGTGCTGCTGCTCCTGGTTTCGCCATTGATATCAGTAATATCTGCACTTACTTCGTAATAAAAAGTTGGCTGATCTTTTTTATCAACCGTTTCATCGGGTATGGCTTTAAAGGTTATAAAGAAATCCCCGTTTGCATCCGTTGTTGTCTCTCCATTGGTGATTTCCAATTCTTCCCGGTTGCCATAAGGTGGCCATATTTTTCTATAGCCGCCCCAACCGAGCCAAACGGGCCATTGCACTTTACGTACAACCCTATACGTTACTTTGGCCCCATCAATATTATTGCCGGCATAGGCTTTTGCATTACCGGTAACTTTCACGTTGTCATTAATTCTGTAAGTGCCTTCCGGTTTTTTTATTTCTACCAGGAATTTAGGCCGTTTGTATTCTTCTACGCTAAAATATTGCGTGGATTGATTGGCAGAATCACGGATGTAAAATTGCCCGTTAAGGCCAGCTTCAGGCAATCTAAGACTGCCGTTGTAAGAACCGTATTCGTTTGATGTTACCTTTATAGTTGCTGCTTTCTGATTGTTTGCATCAAATAAAATAATGCTGGTTTTATAATTTGTAACTATGCTGCTTTTTTTGCCGGTACTATCTGTACTTACTACAATGCCTTTAAAGAAAACAGTTTGCCCGGGCCGGTAAATACTCCTGTCGGTAAATAAAAAAGTTTTTTTGAAACTGCGTCTTTCGTTGCTGTTGTAATAATAACTGTAATAGGTATCATCAGTAAAAAGTTCATCGCCGCTATATTTTACCTGCATATAATTATTGTAGTTGTTGTCTTTTGGTTTTTTAAATTTTATGTATCCATTTTTATCAGCGATATACACTTCTTTTTTAACTTCTTCATATTTCCTTGTCGTGTAATTATAAGATTGTTGCCAAAGTTGTACTTCAGCCCGGGCAAGCGGCTGGCCGTTATCCCTATCCAGTACGTATAATTCATCTTTATTATTATTGATATAGCTGATGTTGCTTACATGTGTAACCTGGCGGGCAAGATAATTATTACTTAAATTGAAATTTGCGTTCAGGCTTGCAAGAATGATATAAGTACCTACCGGTAAAGCATCTATTTTTATTTCAGCGGAATGTGGCTGGTAGTCCTGCTCATCTGGTAATTGAACACTCCAGTTTTTCAGGAATTTTAAATTTATCATGGCCGGCCATATTTTATCATAGCCATCTTTTTCAATCCGATGTATTTCATCCCGACTGGTTTTTATTAGGCGCAGGTATATTGTTTTAACATTTTTATATTTTACTAACGATCTGAAGGGTTGGCTTGGGATATTTACTTTTTCAGTAGTCAGCGTGAGTAAAGGTTGTTCAATTTCTATTAAAAGGTTCTGTGCATTCAGTGCGCCCTTGGATTTCGGAAATTTACTGATAGCGAGTTCACATAATTCTACCGATTTCTTAATGTCGAACTGTGTCTCTTTCTGGGTAAGGGGATTATATGTTTGCCCTTTTATGTAATATAATTGGGCTCTTAAAAATATCGCCTGGGCAGATAATAGATTGCCGGGGTAACTAGTTTCAATATTTTTCAGGGCTTCTTCATATAATTTTTCTTTGTTGGTGAAAATGCCATGCTCATTTACAAAAGCCAGCCTGATTAAATCTGCATCAATCAGTGCATCTTTATTTACATCTGCTGCATGAAATTTTAAAATATCCTGTAGTAACAAAATTGCATTGAAATAAAGCGAAGTAGAATCTTTAGTGGAAAACTTTGTGCTGATAAAAGAATTTAACGGCGCAAATATCTTTTCATCATTTAAAATAAATTTATACGCCGGTTGGGTAACATCATTCTCTTCACTAATAAAATAACTTAGCGCCCGGTGAGCTAAAAAATCGTATAAGGTCGGGCGTAAGTTGCGGGTGTTTTTACCTTTCTCAATAATAGCATCCAACCCATTTAGTGAAGTGCTTTTTAATATCGATTCGTTTTTTAGTGAGACTTTATAAAGGCTGCCAATAGTGGCGTTCAATTTTTCAATACTCCAGGTAGTTATATCATTGCTTTTTTCTTCATTAAGTGCGGTGCGGCCATATAATTTATAGCGGTTATTATTCCGGTAAGATTCAAAAAGCTGGGCCTGCATACTTTGCAGAATGTTTTTTGCCGGGGCTTTTGTTTTTGCAATAAGCGTATCTATATAAAAAATATTATTCTCTTTATTATCTTCCTGTACCATATTACGGTATTTCATCTGGTACATGGCGGCCTTTATTTGCTGGGCTTCATTCCCATCTTTTGTAGCGGCATCAAATATTTTAATAACCTGCTGAAGGGCACTTTGGGTAAGGCCTTTCTTCTCTAGCTCATCTACTTTTTTCCATTCTGCATTATATTCGTTATTAGATTGCGCCTGCACGATTAATAAGTTAAAAAATAATAAAAAGAGAAGTGTAAATATTTTTCTAAATTTCATAAAGGGTTTTTAAAAGAAATAAAATACAAGTTACCATTTCGTACCTGTTTTACCTTGCTAAGCAAGTGATATGCCATTAGATGAAAGCATCATTAGTTTTGCATAATTCAAATGCATAATTATTTCTTTAACTTTTTTTTACGTGTTTGTTTTTTTACATCTGCATGCAGGTAGCATCTCAGTAAAACTGCTATCTCATTCAAGTCTATGAATATGAAAAAATATTAGCACAGGTTAAAGGCCTCGTTCAATTCTGCAGTAATGAAACAGATATTCCTGGTAATGCGAAATTCAGGTATGCTTGTACAATAAACAAGCAAAAATATTTTATTGTAGACGATGCACTATGGTACCGACGTAGCAGAGAAGACCTGCCTATTATTTACAACAAAGAAGATAGTTTTTTTTGGTGGCTATACTTTAAGGGCGGAAGCGTGGGCTTCGCCCTTTTTATTGATTTGCCCCCCGCTTTAATAGGGGCAAACCAGATTATTTTTTCATTACTTCAGCCATTGTTTTACCAATATCAGCAGGGCTTGCCACCACATGAATGCCACACGCTGCCATAATTTTCATTTTGGCTACAGCAGTATCATCTTCCCCACCTACAATGGCCCCCGCATGCCCCATTCGCCTGCCCGGAGGCGCCGTTTGGCCAGCGATAAAACCGACGACCGGTTTTTTATTGCCCGTGATTTTTATATATTCCGCAGCTTCTGCTTCCATGCCGCCGCCAATTTCGCCAATCATAACAATAGCATCGGTTTCATCATCATTCATAAATAATTCTATAGCCTGTTTTGTGGTGGTGCCAATAATAGGATCGCCGCCAATACCGATAGCAGTAGAAATACCAAGGCCAGCTTTCGCCACCTGGTCCGCTGCTTCATAAGTTAGCGTACCACTTTTTGAAACTATTCCTATTCGGCCTTTAATAAAAATAAAACCGGGCATGATACCAACCTTACATTCATCTGCCGTAATTACCCCGGGGCAGTTGGGGCCAATAAGTCTTGTATTAGTGCCCTGTAAATAATTTTTCACTTTCACCATATCCATTACAGGAATGCCTTCGGTAATGCAGATTACTAAACCAATCCCGGCTTCTGTTGCTTCCATAATTGCATCCGCTGCAAATGCCGGCGGCACAAAAATAATACTCACATCTGCACCGGTATTTTTTACAGCATCAGCCACAGTATTAAAAACGGGTTTTTCTAAATGCATGCTACCGCCTTTTCCTGGGGTAACGCCGCCAACAACCTGTGTGCCGTATTCAAGCATTTGCGTTGCATGGAAAGTTCCTTCTGTGCCTGTAAATCCCTGTACAATTATTTTGGAATTTTTGTTTACTAAAACTGACATGATCTGGTATAAGATTTATGATGTGTGATTTATGATGTGTGATTTTGGCCAATCATAAATTTGCCCCAAAGATAAGGGAGAGCCGTTGTTGGTAAAAGAGATAATTTTTTCCCTGGCTGATAATTTTTGTTACCCAGCCGGATAGGGCTGATTTACCTTCATTGGGACAGTTTATCTTGGGTAACGAAGGGCACTTATGAGCAGTAAAATGAATAATTAGCATTAACCATGGAATATAGACTTCCACACAAGCTGTATAAGAGAATCAATGGATCGTAAACTGAATTGGTTGGAAAATCACCGTGAGTTTCAGCATTCATATTCTTTAAAAAGTTTATCCAACTGTGGGTCTGTATAATCTGCAACATACATTAATATGTTAGGCAGGTGGATGAATTCGTTTGGCTGATGATAACTTGTAATTGCTACTGCTTTCATGCCTGCATTCAAAGCCGCTTCTACGCCTTTAGGAGCGTCTTCAAAAACAACACAATCACCGTAAGCAATCTTTAATTCATCGGCACATTTAATGAATACTTCGGGATGAGGTTTGCTGGTGAATACATCATCTGCTGTAACAATGGCGCCAAAATATTTTTTGATGGGAATGTGATCCAGCACAAAATTTACATTAAAAGGTTTAGCGGCCGTCCCTATGGCCAGGGCAATTTTATGTTGGCTGGCTTTTGCCAGAAAAAAATCTAAACCATTTATCAGTTTTAAATGGGGCTTGTAACTGGCCTGGTACCTCCTTTCTTTTTCCAGGGAAATTTCATCCATCTCCTGATGCGTAAATTTTCCTTTTTCAAAAATCCTTTCAAACAACTCTTCATTTTTGCCATACATATGACTCTTGGTTTCTTCCTTGGTAAGATTAGCTTTAAGATCGTTGTTTAAAATGTCGTGCCATACTTCTGCATGAAACTGCATATCGTCTATCATGGTGCCATTCATATCAAAAAGAAAAGCTTTTGGTTTCATGTACAATTTTTTATTATCAATATTATATATTTTATTATCAAAGGTTCCCAAATTTTCAATTCACTTTAACTGGACAGCATTAACTCCCCAAAGGCAGCGTGCGCTCCTGACCTGCCCGGCTTTTGCTTCTTTCAATCCCGATGTATCGGGATTAATAGCGACTGCGGCGGTACCGACTAAAAGCGAATGCTTATGCCTGTACTGATGAAAACTCGGGGTTATCGTAACGTTATACTACTATTTACAATGCCTTGCGACTTACATAAATTATCTTATTAGTTATGTAGCAAAACGCCTGTAAAATATTGTAACCTTGCTCGCCGCTCAATAAAGCAATACTCTATAAGAGTGCCCTTCGTTGCTCAGGATAAACTGTGCCAATGAAGTTGAAAAGAGGAATATCGCCTGGCTAAAAAATAATATTGCATGGCCATTTAAAATGGACGAATGTAAAAAGCATCCACAAAATGAATGCTTTTACTTTATTTACTTTTTCTACCCTAGATACTTTTTTCTACTTATGCTTCCTTTCCATGGCACTGCTTAAATTTCTTTCCGCTGCCGCATGGGCAAGGGTCATTACGGCCTATTTTCCTTTCTACTCTTATAGGCTCCTGTTTCACGGGTACGGAGGGGTCGTAATAATCATTTTCATTTGCTGCATAATCGCCGCCTGCAGCTTGTATCTGCTGTTTGTTGACGTTCATTTTGCTCATATCCGTTTTCTTTTCACGGCCTTCTTTTATTTGCCCTGCATTGGTTTGTTCCATCGGGATACCGGCATGGCATAAAAAACTAACGACATCTTTATTTACCTGGTCATCCATTTGTTTGAAGGCATTATATGCTTCAATTTTATAAATTACCAATGGATCTTTTTGTTCGTAACCCGCTGTCTGTACGCTGTGGCGCAGATCATCCATCGCTCTTAAATGCTCTTTCCAGGCGTCATCGATTAACGCAAGGGTTATGCTGCGTTCCAGGGAATTGCCCAGTTCAGCACCTTTGGTTTCAAAATATTTATCAAGATTTGCGAGGGCCTGAATAGATTTTTTTCCATCGGTAAATGGCACAGCTACGTTTTCAATCTGCGTGCCCTGTTCTTTTCTTATGTTGCTAATGATGGGCATAGTTTGCCGGGCCAGGGCATCTTTTTTAAGATTGTAATGCTCAATGGCCTGCTGGTATAATTTTTCAGTTAAAGCATTTGCAGGTTCTTTGTCCAGTTCTTCGTGTTCAATATTTGTATCAATGCCAAAATGTAAAATGGCAGATAATTTAAAACCTTCAAAATCATTTGCTTCTTTAAAAGAATTAATCAATCCTTCTGCTACAGAATAAAAGGCATTATCCAGGTCAAGGGCCAGCCTTTCTCCAAACAAGGCATGATGGCGTTTTCCGTACACCACATTTCTTTGCTTGTTCATTACATCATCATATTCCAACAACCTTTTTCTTGTACCGAAATTATTTTCCTCTACTTTTTTCTGGGCCCTTTCAATGCTTTTGGTAATCATACTATGCTGTATCACCTCTCCTTCTTTGTAGCCCATCCTATCCATAAGTCCCGCAATTCTTTCGCTACCAAACATCCGCATCAGGTCATCTTCCAAGGCTACAAAAAAGCTTGAAGTACCGGGATCGCCCTGTCGTCCTGCACGCCCACGCAACTGCCTGTCTACCCTTCTGCTTTCATGGCGTTCGGTGCCAAGTATGGCCAGCCCGTTTGCATCTTTTACTCCTGGACCAAGTTTTATATCTGTTCCCCGGCCGGCCATGTTGGTGGCAATGGTTACAGCCCCTGCAAACCCAGCCTCTGCTACTACCTGGGCTTCTTTACTATGCTGTTTTGCATTCAATACGTTGTGAGGAATATTTTTTTGCTTCAGCATCCGGCTAAGCAATTCGCTCACTTCCACCGAAGTGGTACCCACCAGCGTTGGCCTGCCGGCAGTGCGCATTTTTTCTACTTCCTCAATAACGGCTTTATATTTTTCCCGCTTGGTTTTATAAACCATATCCTGGTCATCTTTTCTAATAACCTGTACATTGGTAGGGATTGATACGACATCTAATTTATAAATACTCCACAGTTCTGCAGCTTCCGTTTCTGCGGTACCCGTCATACCAGCAAGCTTGTGGTACATGCGGAAATAATTTTGCAGTGTTACGGTGGCATAAGTTTGTGTACTGGCTTCAATCTTTACATTTTCTTTTGCTTCAAGGGCCTGGTGCAGGCCATCAGAATATCTTCTGCCATCCAGAATACGGCCCGTTTGTTCATCTACAATTTTTACTGCTTCATCCATCACGACATATTCTATGTCCTTATCAAATAAGGTATAAGCTTTTAAGAGCTGTTGAGCGGTATGAATGCGGTCTGCTTTTAAAGCGTATTCGTTAATGAGATTTTCTTTACGGTGTAATTTTTCTTCTGCAGTTAAATCTGTTTTTTCAATTTCGCTTAGTTTAATGGCAATATCCGGGAGCACAAAAAATTCCGGGTCTTCGCCACTACGGGTTATCAGCGTTATCCCGTTATCAGTCAGTTCAACCTGGTTATTTTTTTCATCTATAGCAAAATAAAGTTCCTGGTCTACTTTAGGCATTTCCTTTTGTTGATCCGCCAGGTAATAGTTTTCACTTTTTTGTAATTTAACTCTTATGCCGGGCTCACTTAAAAATTTGATTAAAGCGCCGGATTTTGGCAAGCCACGATGGGCCCTCATCAGGGCAAGGCCACCATCTTTAGGATCATCATTGCCTTCTGCAATTTTTTTCTTTGCTTCTATTAAGTATTGATTAGTGGCTTTTCTTTGGGCTTCTACCAGTTTTTCAATCCTCGGCTTCAGGTCAAAAAACTGTTGTGTATCATTATTATGGCCTACAGGTCCGCTAATAATCAAAGGAGTACGGGCATCATCAATCAGTACGCTATCTACCTCATCTACCATTGCAAAATGATGTTTACGCTGTACCATTTCATCAGGAGTATGTACCATATTGTCCCTCAGGTAATCAAATCCAAATTCGTTGTTGGTGCCATATACTATGTCTGCATTATAGGCATTGCGGCGGGCATCACTGTTAGGTTCATGCTTATCTATACAATCGACCCTTAACCCAAGCCATTCAAAAATAGGCCCGTTCCACTCACTATCCCGCCGGGCCAGGTAATCATTTACGGTTACAATATGCACGCCTTCCCCGGCCAGGGCATTCAGGTATGCAGGCAAAGTACTTACCAGCGTTTTACCTTCACCGGTAGCCATCTCAGCAATGCGGCCTGAGTGTAATACCGCACCACCAATTAATTGAACATCATAATGTACCATATTCCATGTAACAGAACTTCCGCCTGCTATCCAGGTGTTAGCATACAATGATTTATCGCCCTGTATGGTAATATTATTTTTTTTAGCCGCCAACTCTTTATCCAATTCGGTAGCTGTTGCCTCTAAGTAATCATTTTCTTTAAAACGTCTGCTGGTTTCTTTTACCACGGCAAAAGCCTCTGGCAGCAACTCTTTAAGAATCTCTTCAATTTTGGCATCCCGGTCTTTCTTTAAGGCATCCACTTCTTTGTAAATACTATCCCTGCCGCTTATTTCTGATACAGGAAGTGCCTCTGCTTCCTGCTTTTTATTTTCTATGTCAACCTCAATTTGGGAGAGGTATTCTTTTATGCGCTGTTTAAATTCGGTTGTTTTGCTCCGCAACTGATCATTGGTTAATGACCGGAAGGTTTCATAAAACCGGTTTGTACTATCTACTTCTGGTAAAATCAGCTTAACATCTTTTTCGCTTTTATTTCCGCCAAAAATCTTGGAGATTATCCCTAACATAAAATTATAAGATTGTATTATGGTTTAAATTAACCGGGTTCAATGTCTTTCTTTTGGTCAAATATGATGCTATCATACCCCACTCGTCAAATTGACAGAGCTGTTTCCTTCTGTTTCATTGGGCGCCAAAGGTACAAAGATCCTCAATTTATGTTGGAGACATATTTATATGACATTTATTCAAATTCTCTTAATCAGTTCTATGGGATTTTTCGGCCCGCTTCAGCATTAGAATGGCCTTGAATTTTAATGGTTTTGCCCTACCTTTGCCCTCCAAAAATAGGTGCAGATAAAACTTTTCGGCATCGGTTTAATATCAAGCATACAATAATATTACAGCATGAGCGGTGCATTAAAGGAGGTAAGAAACAGGATAAAAAGTGTGCAGAGTACACAACAGATTACAAAAGCCATGAAAATGGTAAGCGCAGCTAAATTACGACGGGCCCAGGATGCGATAACCCAGATGCGGCCTTACGCCCAGAAATTACAGGAAATGCTTAGTAATATTGTTAGCAATAGCGACGGGGATGTAAAAATGGACCTGGCCATTGAAAGACCAATTGAAAAAGTATTGATTATTATTGTTACGAGTGACCGGGGTTTATGCGGTGGCTATAACAGTAACCTGATAAAACTGACAAAGCTGGCAATAGCAGAGAAATATGCGGCTCAAAATGCGGCTGGTAATGTAACCGTTTTGCCTATTGGAAAAAAAGGGTATGAATATTTTACAAAAAATGGATTTAAGGTGGTGGATGCTTACTGGAATATTTTCAATGGTCTAAGCTTTGATAAAGTTCAGGCAGCCGCAAAATATGCGATGGAAGCTTTTGCTGCAAAGGAAGTAGATGCAATAGATGTTATTTACAGCGAATTTAAAAATGCGGCCACGCAACGGTTTATCGCTGAGCAGTTTTTACCGGTAAAGAGAGTAGAAGACTCCAAAGGACAGGCTAAAGCTGATTTTATATTTGAGCCCAGCCAGGCAGTTTTAATTGAAGAACTGATGCCAAAAATATTGAATACGCAATTATATAAAGCAGTATTGGATGCCAATGCCAGCGAACATGGTGCCCGCATGACAGCGATGGATAAAGCAAGTGAAAATGCAAACGAATTACTCAAATCCTTAAAAATAAGTTACAACCGGGCCAGGCAGGCAGCTATTACTACAGAGCTTACTGAAATTGTAAGCGGGGCTGCAGCGCTTCAAGGTTAATTTAAATTGAAAGACTTCACTTGTCAAATGACACAGCAGCATTCATGGAAATAAGTACTATAATCCCACATATTGAAGCCTTGATTTTTGCAAGCGATAAACCGTTGACTGCTCCCGAGCTAACTGAACTTGTAAACAGTGCCCTGGGTTTTATTGAAGACAGAGCCGGTGATGAGCAGGTACAAACTGCTATTGACGGTATCCGTGAAAAATATGACGCCGAATTTTATGCATTTGAATTAAAACAAATTGGCGGTGGCTGGCAGTTCCTGACAAAACCCGAATACCATAAAACTGTCGCTCTTATAAATGGTGATAAATTTATAAAAAAATTATCAGTGGCATCGCTGGAAACCCTGGCTATTATTGCTTATAAGCAGCCTGTAACAAAGAGCGAAATAGAAGCAATCCGTGGAGTAAATTGCGATTATGCCGTGCAAAAATTGTTGGAGAAAGATTTAGTTATTATTTCCGGCAGAAATGAAGATGCTGTAGGCAAACCGTTAATTTATGCAACTTCAAAATCCTTTATGGACTATTTTGGTATAAACAGTGCCGATGAGTTGCCAAGGATTAATGAAGTATTGATGGAAGAATTAATTAAATCTACTGGCGTAAGTGAACAGGGGATGAGCCGTAACGATGATGATGATACTCCTGCGGAAAGTCCGCTTTCAGCAGGGCAATTCCAAAACTCTGGAATAGATGATATAACGGAGATTGTGGAACATAAAATCAGTGTTGAAGAATTGAACAATGCAACAGATAAGAAAGCGGAAGAATAAGCCTGATAAAATTGATTATCTATTTTATAAAGGCATTTTTAAGAAGTGCCTTTTTTTATTTTATAAATTGTAAAAATATTTATGCCAGAATTATCTGAAGAAATTCTTAGTGATATTGCCCGGGAATTTAATACCCCGGTCTATGTATACCATGCTGAAAAAATTGAACAGCAATATCTAAAACTTACCTCCGCATTTGCTGGCGCAGATGTGGTTTTCTTTTATGCTTCCAAGGCGCTTACCAATGTAAATATTTTAAAACATATTTTTTCTCTCGGCGCAAATGTTGACTGTAGCAGTATTAATGAGGCAAGGCTGGCTTTACTTGCAGGTTTCCCGCCAGGCAGGGTTTTGTATACTTCAAACGGAATTGATTTTACTGAAATTGAGGAAGCAAAAAACCTGGGTATTCATATAAATATTGACAGTTTAAGTAACCTGGAAAAATTTGGCAAAAAATACGGACACACGTACCCGGTAGGCATCCGCCTGCGGCCGGGTATTATGGCGGGGGGCAATTTAAAAATTTCTACCGGGCATGATAAAAGTAAGTTTGGCATTCCCGTGCAGCAGATAGATAAAATAAAAACGATTGCAGAAAAATATAACCTCCTCATAAATGGGTTACACATCCATACCGGTAGCGATATAAAAGATGTAGAAACCTTTTTAAAGGGCATTGAGGTTTTGTTTGATATTATTCCGCATTTTAAAGAACTTGAATTTATAGATTTGGGGGGTGGCTTCAAAGTTCCGTACCAATCGGGAGATTCAGAAACGGACATTTCTTTACTGGCAGAAAAAGTAAAACAAGCTTTCGAAAATCATCCCTATCATCAGCGCCTTCAGATATGGTTTGAACCCGGAAAATTTTTAGTGAGTGATAGTGGGTACCTCGTTACCCGGGTTAATGTGATAAAAGAAACGGCTGCTACTACTTTTGTTGCAGTCAACAGCAGTTTTAATCATTTAATCAGGCCGATGTTTTATGATTCGTACCATACCATAAAAAATATTTCAAATCCCGGCGGAGAAGAAAAATTATATACCGTTGTCGGTAATATCTGTGAAACCGACACTTTTGCCTGGGATAGAAAAATTGCCGAGATCCGGGAGGGAGATTTACTCGTTTTTTATAATGCTGGTGCGTATGGTTTTGAGATGAGCTCAAACTTTAATTCACGGCTTAAGCCGCCGGAAGTTCTGGTAAAGAATAACACAGCTTTTCTTATACGCAGGAGAGA
>JBDSDN010000111.1:0-17560 GCA_039920545.1 Ferruginibacter sp.
CCATCAACGGCATATTTTGAAAGTTAAAGGACTTATATTGTTACGGCCTATCGCACTTGCGTGAGGGATAGAAGTGGTAAGCCCGGTGAGGGTTTTGTGGGAAGGGTTTGTGCCGTACTTGTAACGGATGAGCCCGACCGCCCCGGGCGGGCACGCCATAATTTTTTGCTGAAACAATCCTTTTGGCTAATCCCCTATTTCAAAGTATTTTTGCCAGCAATCTGTAAAAAAAATAAAATAATTATGGCATACGATGTAATAGTGTTAGGCAGTGGCCCGGGTGGCTATCCTGCGGCAATAAGGGCAAGCCAGTTAGGAAAAAAAGTTGCAATAGTGGAAAGGGAAAGCCTCGGAGGCATTTGCCTTAATTGGGGTTGCATACCAACGAAGGCATTACTTAAAAGTGCAAACGTTTATGACTATGCAAAGCATGCAGCGGATTATGGGATAAACATTGCAAACCCATCGCAGGATTTTAGTGCAGTTATAAAACGCAGCCGTGGCGTAGCAGACAAAATGAGCAAAGGCATCCAGTATTTAATGAAAAAAAATAAGATCGACGTGATAATGGGCTCGGGCAAATTGGTTGCTTCAAATAAAATAGAAATCACTTCTGCAGATGGCAGCAAAAAGGTAGAAGAAGCAAAGAATATTATTATTGCAACCGGCGGCAGGGCTAAGGAACTACCCAACATGCCCATTGATGGTGTAAAAATAATTGAATACCGGAAAGCAATGTCCTTGCCTACCCAACCAAAAAGTATGATCATCTGCGGCAGTGGCGCCATAGGTAGTGAGTTTGCCTATTTTTATAACAGTATGGGCACAAAGATTACGATTGTAGAATTTATGCCGAGGATTGTGCCGGTAGAGGACGAAGACATAAGTAAAGAATTGGAAAAGCAATTTAAAAAGCAAGGGATAGCGATAATGACTGGCAGTGAAGTAGTAAAAGTAGATACAAGTGGTGCTGGCGTAAAAGCGACTGTAAAAACTGCTGATGGAGAAATCACACTCGAGGCCGACATTTTATTAAGCGCCGTAGGGGTGGTAGCTAATATTGAAAATATTGGCCTGGAAGCCTTAGGCGTAAAAACAGATAAGGGTAAGATTATTGTAGATGCATACCAGCAAACGAGTGTGGCAGGGTTATATGCCCTGGGCGATTGTAGTCCCGGACAGGCCCTTGCCCATGTAGCTTCTAAAGAAGGAATTAACGCAGCTGAACATTTAAGTGGACATAAACCTACCCCGATGGATTATAACAACATTCCGGGCTGTACCTATTCTTCTCCGGAAATAGCCTCTGTAGGTTATACTGAAAAAGCAGCCAAAGATGCGGGCTATGAGGTGAAGGTGGGGAAATTTCCTTTTATGGCCAGCGGAAAAGCTGTAGCGGCTGGGGCTACTGATGGTTTTGTAAAAGTTATATATGATGCTAAGTATGGAGAATTCCTGGGATGCCACATGATTGGGATGAATGTAACGGAATTAATTGCAGAAGTTGTTGTGGCCCGTAAATTAGAAACTACTGCCCAAGAAATATTAAATGCAGTACACCCTCACCCAACCATGAGCGAAGGACTTAAAGAAGCTACAGCCGTGGCCTATGGCGAGGCAATTGATATTTAAACCGTTTGCAAATAATTCCGGTGTACAATAATCTGGAGAGATTTTTTATTGGGTAAATTTTCCATCCATCGCTAAGATGCAAAGCTGGTGAAAAATTTTATTCAAAAATTGTTAGTAAGTTTTACTCCCCTGTAAATAGTTTTAAAATATATTTATCGAATGGAATCGTATTACAAAACGTTGCAAACTATTTATGCTATTTCAAAAGATGATGTGCAACCTGAAACCTATAAATGCCGCCCCCGTGAAATTATTCTCCGGCAGTTCCAGGACTGGTCAGTGATTCAACAACACCTGAAATTATTAGAAGAGGAAGGCCTTGTCGTGACAAGCCAGGAGGATACGCTGGTAATTTGTATTACAAAAAATGGGATTGATAAAATGAAAGAAGCAACGGCTTTTAAAAGAAAAATTGTTTGAGCCCGGTCTATAATAAATTTTCAAACTATACAAAAAAATAAATCCCATGCTTCACATGGGATTTAAGGTATTACGGATTTTACTTATCCTTTTTTCGTTTCTACTTTGCCATTCATTCTATTTACTTTTCGTTTTGTTGTTCGTCCGTCGTGGGTATGTTTCATTTTATACCCTTTGTAATGTTTGTGTTTGTGAAAAGTGTTATGCACTTTTTGAACCGGGGTAGTAGTCTTCTTTACTTTAGTCTCCGTTTCCTGGGCACTTGCCATAAACCCTAAACTCATACTTAAAACAAGCATTAAAATTAATTTTTTCATTTTACTGTTTTTTAGGTTAATAAAAGATATCTCTTACAAAGGACATGCCTTTTGTGCAATAAAGTTTAAAAATGATGTTATCTCGTGGTTATTAGTTTGCCAAAGTTCCGGGATTGAAATATCACATTCTTTATTTCAACATAGTTTTAGGCCGGTACATACCACTTATCCAAGATTGTACCCTTCTGTATTTATTATTTCACTTACTGTACTATTAGTTGGTCCCAGCAAATAACTTTGCCAAAATTATCAATGAGACGGCACCTCTCCTATTTATTTATTTTAATTAGTTTTTCTTCTACAGCCCAGGTAAAAGATTCAGAAATGCTGCAAAAGCAGTTTCGCTGCAATATTACTAAAACGAATGAACCCATTGTTATAGATGGGGTTTTTAACGAAAATATTTGGGCTACATCAGCCTTCCTTGATTCGTTTTATTTAAAATACCCAACGGACATTGGCAGGCCCAAGCGAACAACGCAGGTGAGGATTACCTACGATGAAAATTTTATTTATTTTGGTTTTACGGCTTTCGACTCTGGCAAAAGTTTTATACAAACCTTAAAACGGGATAGTGGACATGATGGAAATGATGGTGTTGCCATAATATTGGACCCTACGAATCAAAGGACTAATGGTTTCTTTTTTGTTGTAAACGCCTTTAATGCCCAATCAGAAGATCAACTGCCTTTGGGCAATGGAAGTGCCTGGAACTGGGACAATAAATGGTACAGCGCCACTAAAAGATATAAAGACAGGTGGACGGCAGAAATAGCCATTCCCTTTAAAACACTTCGCTATACAAGTGATAAATTATTATGGGGCCTAAACTTATTACGGGTAGATACCAAGGCGAACGAATATAGTGTGTGGACACCGATCCCTGTTAATTTTCCCTCTCACACGCTTACCTATACAGGCGCATTAATATGGGATAAACCTCTGCCAAAAACAGGAAGCAATGCGGTTTTTATTCCATATATAACCGGGGGATTGAGCCAGGACAGGCAAAATAATACCAGCCTGAAAGGCACAGCCAATGCCGGATTCGATGGCAAACTGGCCTTATCTTCCTCCCTGAATTTAGACATTACGGCTAATCCTGATTTTTCACAGGTAGAAGTAGACAGGCAGGTGACTAACCTCACCAGGTTTAATATTTTTTTCCCTGAAAGAAGGACTTTCTTTTTAGAAAATGCAGGCCTGTTTTCAAATATTGGCAATAACAGTGTACGGCCTTTTTATTCCAGAACGATAGGGCTTGATAAGGATGGCCAGAAAGTACCTATCATAGGTGGTGCAAGGCTATCCGGGAATTTAGATAAGTTTACCAGGATTGGTTTACTCAATATTCAAACTGCACAAAAAGGGGACGTGGCCGCTCAGAATTACACTGCTTCTACAATTCAGAGGCGGGTATTAAAAAACTCTACATTACAGGCCTATTTTCTTAATAAAGAAAATTTTATCAGCATAGCAAAAAAAGAACAACAACCTTTAGAAGCTTATGGCCGCAATGCCGGTGTTGAATTTAATTACAACAATTTAAAAAGCACCTGGGGAGCCTGGGGAGGTTATCATCATTCTTTAAAACCGGGCATTATCAAGGATAATAATTTTTTTAATACCGGAGGAAATTTCAATGGGCGGAATTTTTCTGCGCTAATTAATGTAAGTACTCTTGGTACCAATTATTTTACCGATATGGGCTTTAGCACAAGGGTTGAAAACTATGATGCTACACGGGATACGGTCGTGAGAGTAGGATACAAAGATATTTATACAGAATCGGGTTACCGTCTTTATCCTAAGAAGGGTAAGGTAGGCATGCACAATTTTAATTTCAGCAATTATGTTGTGTTTAATCCGGATAATAGTTTTAATGAGCGAAACACCGGGTTCAATTATTCTTTACAACTGAAAAATACTTCCAATATTTCTGCCAATGCAAATAATAATACTATCAATTTAATTTACCCGATTTCTTTTACCGCTCGCACTCCTTTGCCTGTTGCAAGGTATTCTTACACTCAGTATAGAGCCGGGTATAGTTCTGATTTCAGGAAGCCTATTTCTGTTAATCTTAATGGAGGAATTGGTGGGTTCTATAATGGAACTTATCGCTCCCTGCGTGCCGGTATAAATGTGAGAAAACAACCCCACCTGAATGTTGGATTAAATGCAGAATATAATAAACTGGTGTTCCCAACTATTTACGGCAACACTGAATTGTTTCTTTTATCGTCCCGGGTAGAAATTAATTTTTCAACGGCAATATTCTGGACAACTTTTTTACAGTACAATACCCAAAGAAATAATTTTAATATTAACAGCCGCCTGCAGTATCGCTTTAAACCTTTGAGTGATTTTTTCCTGGTGTATACTGATAATTATTTTACAGATCCCTTATTCAAAAATAAAAACAGGGCAATTGTTTTTAAAATGAATTATTGGTTGAATATATAATAGCGGTAAAAACCTAAAATGAAAATAATTACCCAATAGCCTCTAATGGGATAACAGTCATTTCAGTCTTCACATTTTTAAGGTCTTGTTCGGTAATAATATCATTAAAATCAGAAAGGTGTTTGCGGATTTTTTCCCGGGTAGTATTGTCAAAAAAAACTTCGGTGGTACGCTCTTTATCAGGTAAATTGTAGGTAATGTTTGGCATGGTAAAAGGAATTTATTTTTATTAAATGTTTAAAATTTTTAAAAGTAATTAAGTTATTTTTTAATCTACAATCTGCCACCTTCCGTCAGCATCTTTACCATAAGACAGGCCATTACTCATAAGATGAATTTCCTGGGAAAATGCCTGAGTAATCCCGTTACTTTTTTCATAAACCGACACGCCATTATTTTGCCTGGTTAGATAAACCTGTAAAGCATTTAAGGTGGGAGATATTTCGTGCAATAATTCTTCATCATTTTCTTTTACAAAGGCCTGGCTCATATTTGCTTTATTGATAAGTATGATAATTCAAATAAAAAATCATGCCTGCTTAAAATAGCATGCAAACCTGTTAACTAATTAGGTAGAAATAAGCTTTAGTATTTGAAAGGGAGCGGGGAAACTTAATAGGGTTTCAGGGGGAAGTTTGGATTTTAAATAACCAGGGAGTAAGTTATAGATTCCGGGAACAAATAAAAAATAAATTATTTGCCAAACGAAGCGCCCAATATTTCCCCTTTGTTTACTTCTACTATAATATTTTCCTGAATAGTAGTAGAAATAGAAAGCCCCGTATAATTTACTTCAATGGGGAATTGTTTGTGCGTCCGCTCCACCAAGGCAAGCGTTTGAATACTTTTGGGATATTGGGATAATAGTGGTTTAAGTGCATAAAGCATCGTACGGCCCGTATTAGCCACATCATCAACCAGCAATATTGTTTTAGTTTTCAACTCTACGACCTTGCTTAATTTAATTTCTCCGGGATTTTTTTTATCTATTTCCAGGGAAAGCACTTGTATCACCCCACCAAACACGTCTTTCAGGTACTGCTCTATTTTGTGTGCGATATAAATACCATTTTCTTTTATCCCAATTAAAATAATTTCATCATTTCCATAATTGCGTTCCGCTACCTCCATTGCCATACGGCGAAGCTTTTTATCGGCGGTTTGTTTATCTAAAATCATAAAAAGGAGAATATAATTCATCAAAAATATTCAATGTAAACCAGTAAAAACTAAATAATATACCTTAGCCTTAATAATTTAAAAATATGCAGTATTTACCTCAGGCCGTTTTTGTATTACTGGCAGGTTTTGCAATCGCATTATTTACCAAAAATATAATGCAGATCAGGCGAAATATTTTGCTGGGGCAAAAAGAAGATTTAACCGATAATAGACCCCGGCGCTGGGCCAATTTAATGCTGTTGGCCTTCGGCCAAAAGAAAATGTTTCGTAACCCATTGGTGGCGGTAATGCATTTCGTTATTTACGCTGGTTTTATCATAATTAATATAGAAGTATTGGAAATTGGGCTTGATGGCGTCTTTGGCACCCACCGGCTTTTTATGGGAACCCTCGGGTCTTTTTATACTTTTACAATAGACTTTTTTGAGCTCCTGGCTTTAGGAGTTTTGAGTGCCTGTATTGTATTTCTGATTCGCCGTAACCTCCTTAAATTAAAACGTTTTGTTAGTAAAGATTTAGATGGGTGGCCCCGTAGCGATGCAAATTATATTCTTATTGTTGAAATTATTTTAATGGCCCTTTTTCTTACAATGAATGCCGCTGACCGGGCTTTGCAGGTGCAGGGAAGCGAACATTATAGCGATACCGGGAATTTTTTAATCTCAGGCTGGCTCAGTACCCTCCTCGGTAATTACTCCACCGCAAATTTAATTGTACTGGAACGCACTTGTTGGTGGTTACATATTACCGGAATATTTGCGTTTTTAAATTACCTGCCTTACAGTAAACATCTGCATATTATGCTGGCGTTCCCAAATGCTTATTATGCTAAGTTAGAACCCCTGGGGCAAATGGATAATATGGAGAATGTGCAGAATGAAGTAAAATATATGATGGAGCCAGAACTGGCCACCAACGGGGAAACAGCAGCAATGAAATTTGGGGCAAAAGATATTGAAGGCCTCAGCTGGAAGAGCTTGTTAGATGCATATAGCTGCACAGAGTGTGGCCGTTGCTCTGCTGCCTGCCCTGCTACACAAACAGGTAAATTATTGAGCCCAAGGAAAATAATGATGGATACCCGGGACCGGGCGACAGAAGTAGGAAAAAATATTAAACTCAACGGCGTATTTAAAGATGATAATAAAACTTTACTTAACGATTATATTACTGTAGAAGAATTACGGGCATGTACTACCTGTAACGCCTGTGTGCAGGAATGTCCGATAAGCATAAGTCCCCTGGATATTATTTTAGAACTCCGCCGCAGCCTAATTATGGAGGACAGCAATGCCCCCCAGGAATGGAATGCCATGTTCAGCAATATTGAAAATAATTTTGCTCCCTGGAAATTAAGCCCGGATGACAGGGATAAATGGGCACAGGAAATGGAAAATTAAATTTAGCAGCCGCACAAATTTTCTTTATTGAAGACTTGTCCTGCTATGCGCTGCAAGTCCGGCACATGCCCGGAGCACATATGCCTCACCGTGCTTTACGCTGCTATCAGGGCTAAAATTTCAACAGTATATTTTTTGTAGCACCATTAATTGTGGAAGTCATGTTATAATATTTGATTTTCTTTGAACGCAGAAAAGTAAGAATAATTAGATCAGGCAAGGTTATGTAAATATCAATACCAGCGTGAAGTCTGCTGCTCGCCTGTGAGTACAGTGCACTTCCTGTCTTACAAGGTAAGGCATCGGCGTAGTCCTGGAAAACCTTCGCAATTAAAAAAATTGATTGTGTAAAAAATCCGTTCTGATCTGTTCAACCAGCATTATCTGTGAATCTACCATCAACATCACACAACTTCACTCATCGCATCTTCAGTTTTTATGTGATGCAATTTATCTATCGCATCTTTATGTCTTAATATTTTAAATAGTTGTATAAGAGCGGTAATCGCAAATATTCCTCCTATTACCCAATGCAGATAATGCTGCGCATTCTCTATTTTATCATATAAAAATTTCCCGCCAAAAATAAAAACACAGTTACCTAAAAATGCACCCAGGCCAATGCCCAGGATGTAGCTGTTATACTGGCTGTTTACTGGTTGTAATATTTTTTTTGTAAAAAGTACCGTACTCCATCCAAACCAAAATACTACTACAACCGGGTTTAGAGCGCAGCCGAGCATACCAAGGAAAAACCTGTTCATATTATTATCCAGGATCGGATTTCTGGCATTCTCTCCGCCTTTGAAAGCCGCTATAAAACTTCCTACCGCTAGAGCCGTAACTATACCCAGGGTAACCCATTCCATAATTTTCATTAAACGCTCCTGTTTGCGTATCCAATCTATACCCACTAATGAGATGCGCACATAGATCATTTCAATCAGCAGGGAACCCAGGGAAAAATATATAGCCTGGCTTATGCTTTCCTGTATACCGATCTGCATGGCTGCTACATTTAAGGTTCCTAAAGGCAAAGAGCCCAGGAAACTAATCATTAGACCCCAGAAAAATATCCGGAAATATTTAGCCATTTTCCAAAGATAAGGAGCATAGCTTAGGTGAAAGATTTTTGAATGATTGGTTTTAAAAAAACTTTATTTTAAATTCAACTATGTGAGGAAAAGTGCTAGGTTGCAGGTTTCAATTCTGAAAACTTGGGATAGAAGCTGTGCCACCTTTATATAACGTAACTATGTGGTTACGAAAAAGGTAAAAAATAACCGGAATGCAACTACACTAAACGTCAGTTTTTAATGCTTCATTAAGATTAAAGGCTTAACCACTGCTGGTAAATTATTTTGAGAGCGCACTAAAAGAAATACTTACTGAATCTGACATTGTTGCGCTATCGCCGCCTACCTGGTAATCCCTACGATTGATTTCAAATTCTCCGCTAAATAAATACCCATCATCTTTAACAACTGCGGTAAATGGAAAATGTACAGGTTTGCTGGTACCCTTAATCGTGATTGTTCCGGTAAACATATAAGTTCCCTGCGTATTGGTGGATTCTATTTTTGAACTTTCCAGGCTAATCACCGGGTATTTTTCTGCATTAAAAAATTCATCCTGTTGTAAATGAGTGTCTCTCTTTTCATTATCGGTATCAATACTTTTTACTGCGGCAGTTACACTAATTGAAGATGTTTCAGGTTTTGCCGGATTAAATTTTATGGCACCAAGCATACCACTGATATCCCCGCCGGTGTTTATACCAAAATTTTTAATTACAAAATGAATTTTACTCCCTGCATCTACAGGGGTTAAAGTTTTTTGTGCATATACCCCAACAAATGTAAACAGCAGGATGGCTATAAATAAAGTATTTTTCATCTTAATAATTTTATGCAAAATACAACCAATATTAATTTAACCAAGAGCACCGCAAAGGATTTAACAAACATTACATAATTTACATTTTATAAGATATGCTTAAAGCTTCCACAATACAATTACTTCGTTTTCCTTTTTCTTTTTTTTTAATGCCTGTTTACTGGTTTTCACTGAGCCAGGTTGCATCAATCCACACCAGGGATGCACTAATAATTTTTTTCCTCTTACATTGCCTGGTCTACCCCGCCAGTAATGGCTACAATAGTTATATGGACAGGGATACAGGAAGTATTGGGGGCCTTAAAAATCCATTACCACCGACCAAACAATTATTTTATTTGACTGTTGTAATGGATGTGGCGGCATTGCTGCTCAGTTTAATGATAAGTATTTACTTTTTTACTGGCATCCTGGCATTCATTTTAGCTTCACGTGCGTATAGTTATCGTGGAATCCGTTTGAAACAATATCCCATTTTCGGCTATTTAACCGTGATTGTATTCCAGGGAGCTGTTATCTATTTTTTAGTTAAACACGGAAGCAGCAATATTAAAACCCTGCATGTGCCTGCCCTTCCTATGATTGCTGCATCACTACTTGTCGGCGGCTTTTACCCTTTGACTCAAATTTACCAGCATGAACAGGATAAAGCAGACGGTGTTTCAACCCTGAGTTATTTATTAGGATACAAAGGCACTTTTATCTTCACAGCTGTAATCTACATACTGGCAATTTGCTCACTGGCATTATATTTTGGCAATAACCTGGAATTGGATCGATTTTTTCTCATTCAAATCTTTATGTTTCCGGTACTCGTATATTTTTTTTGGTGGTTCTATAAAGTAGCCCGGAACATTAAGGAAGCAAATTTCACAAACACGATGCGTATGAACATTTTGGCTTCGGCCTGTACCAATGCAGCTTTCATTACCGTATTTATAATTGAAAAATATTGAGTAAAATTATTTCTATAGCAACTGCTGTACCTGCATTTAAACATGCACAGGACTTGCTTTTTTCTTTTGCAGATAAAATTTACAGTGAAAATGAAACAGACAGCCGTAAGCTGAAATTTCTATATCGCCAAAGCGGGATTGAATACCGCTATTCTGTAGCGCCCGATTTCACTTCTGCAGAACGTTGCTTTTTCCCCGATAATGAATCTCTGGACCCATTTCCCACTTTAGAAACCCGGATGCAATGGTATAATAAACATGCGGCCGGGCTTTCAGTAAATGCAATAATAGATTGTATTCAAAATAAAATTGATAAAAACAGCATCACGCATTTAATTACAGTAAGCTGTACTGGAATGAGCGCCCCCGGATTGGATTTACAGATTATGGAAGCAATGGATTTGCCGAATAATATAATGCGTTCTTCTGTAAATTTTATGGGATGTTACGCAGCAGTGCATGCTTTAAAACTGGCAGATGCCTTTTGTAAAAGCAGTAAAGATGCAAAGGTGATTATTGTTTGCACTGAATTATGTACCATTCATTTTCAAAAAGACCTTTCAGTTGATAATATCACAGCTTCATTATTATTCGGTGACGGGTGCGCTGCGATGCTGGTACAAGCTGACAACAGTCTAAAAGGCCTGCATATTGACAGCTTTTTTTCCGACGTATCTTTTAAAGGCAAAAAGGATATGGCCTGGGAGCTTTCATCAAAAGGTTTTTTAATGACGCTTACCGGGTATATTCCAGATCTGATTAAACAGGATTTTAGCGGCCTGGTAAAAAATGCTTTAAATACGGCAGGAAAAACTGAAAGTGATATTACCCATTGGTGTATACATCCGGGCGGAAAAAAAATATTAGAAGCCATCGCATTGAGTATGAATATTGACAATAATGCCTTACAATATTCTTATGATGTATTGAAAGACTATGGCAACATGAGCTCCCCTACTATTTTATTTGTCTTAAAAAAAATCATGGCCGAATTAGAACAGGAGAATAGTGATTCCCCTGCCACTATATTTGCTGCTGCATTTGGCCCGGGACTTACTATGGAAACCTTTACAGGCACATATGGTTAACCTTTCAAAACGCTCTAACAAAAAAGAAATATTAGATGGAGAAAATATCCCTTTTGCTGATATAAAGCAAAACCTGGAGGAATTGAATACAATCAATACAACGTTAGGAGGACATAAAATTACCCTCGATGGTATAAAAGCGTTCACAAATAAACACAAAAATTCTCCATTTACATTTTGCGAAATAGGCTGCGGCGGCGGAGACAATTTAAAAGCTATTTCCACCTGGTGTGGCAAAAATAAAATTTCAGCTAACTTTATTGGTATAGATATTAAAAAGGAATGTCTGGATTATGCAACCAAACAATATCCTGAATTAAAAGCTGAATGGATACAAGATGATTATTACAGTGTAAACTTTATTAACCGCCAACCAGATGTTATTTTTTCCTCCTTATTCTGCCATCATTTTACGGAGACAGAACTTATAAAAATGCTGCACTGGATGCAGGCCAATTGTAGTAAGGGTTTCTTTATTAATGACCTCCAGCGAAACAGCATTGCTTATTATGGAATCAAATTTATTACCTGGTTGTTTTCAAAATCGTACCTGGTAAAAAATGATGCGCCACTTTCTGTTGCACGGGGATTTACTAAAAATGAATGGCAGAGTATTTTTAAAAAAGCAGGCATAAGCCATTACTCTATTCAATGGAAATGGGCATTCAGATATTTAATAATAACGGACTCTATCCCGGAAAATATACAAACCTGATAATAATTTATCATGAACCAGTTTCCACAAAAGGATATCAACATCCCAAAAGGCACTTCAGCAATGGATGCTGACGTAGCTATTATAGGTGGTGGACTTGCAGGCTTATGCCTCTCCATTCAATTGGTGAAACAGGGGTTTAAAATAATTTTATTCGAAAAAGAATCGTACCCTTTTCATAAAGTTTGTGGGGAATATATAAGTATGGAAAGCTGGGACTTTTTAGAGGGATTAGGCGTACCACTTCATGAAATGGATTTGCCGGTAATAAATAAATTGATTGTTACTTCACCCGATGGCACAGAGCTGAAGCAGGATTTATCTTCAGGGGGTTTTGGAATAAGCCGCTATAAAATAGACAACATTTTAAAAGAAATCGCCCGACTCCAAGGTGTGCAGGTAATAGAAAATTGCAAAGCAGAAAATGTAATATTTCAGAAAGATAATTTTAGTATTATTACCTC
Source organism: Ferruginibacter sp. (assembly GCA_039920545.1). GTDB lineage: Bacteria > Bacteroidota > Bacteroidia > Chitinophagales > Chitinophagaceae > Ferruginibacter. Next base: position 12,537 of record JBDSDN010000111.1, read on the forward strand.
TAAAGGTGATTTCAATGCCAGGGTTTGCTGCGGAAGCTTTGGCAAAAAAAGTAACCTGGATGTAATATGGAAAAGGGGTTTTACGAAACCCTCATCCGGCAAACTGGATAATTATGTTGGCATAAAATATCATATCAAATCTGAATTTGCTGTTGATACAATTGCTTTGCACAATTTTAAAAACGGGTACTGCGGTATTTCTAAAATTGAAGAGGATAAATATTGTCTCTGTTACCTTACTACTGCAGCCAACTTAAAAGAAAATAATAATTCAATTGCTGAAATGGAAAAAAATGTTTTGTATACCAATCCACATTTGAAAAATATTTTTACCACTGCTACAAGATTATACAGCACTCCACTATCTATTTCACAAATTTCTTTCAAGCAAAAAACACAGATTCAAGATCATGTATTACTTATTGGCGATGCAGCAGGCATGATTACTCCCCTTTGCGGCAACGGAATGAGTATGGCCATGCACGGGTCAAAAATAGCTGCAACTTATATTTCAGGGTTTTTAAAAAACGATTTCAGCCGAAAGGATATGGAGGAAAAATATTTAAAAAACTGGAATAGAACTTTTTTTAAACGGCTGAGGGCTGGAAGGGTTATACAATATTTCTTTGGGAAACCATCCACTACTAATTTATTTGTAAAAATTATGAAACAGGTTCCTTATATCTCCACAGGTATTATCAGGCAAACGCATGGCAAACCATTCTAAAACGCTACCCGATTTTTAAGTCTGCCTCCTGCATAATGCGGTACGTTTTATTAGTTTCCCTCCTGAATTTTAATCCTTTTAAAAATGGCCAGGGTTTTATTCCCTTAGCAGCATTATAAGCACATATTTCATAAAGTGCTTTCCAGTGTTTTAAAATTTCCTTGTGGGCTCCACTTAAAGTATACCCGGTATCGTAAAAATGATTGGGTTCTGCACCACACCCGTTGTATTCCAGGATTACAAAGTTTTTTCCCTCCTTTAATTCTTTTATACTATTGCACATAACGTCATACCGGCCGTAAAAGAAATCATTCACGTCCACGCTAATTTTATCAAAAATAGTAACCAGCCTATCATCAATTTCATTTTTCAGATCTATGAAATGTGCGCCACGGTTATGGTTAGCCGCATAACTGAGCATATATTTTTCATGATTTAAAATAACTGCATTCCATTTTTCTTTGTGTTTACTGTGCAGTTCCCCTACCCTATTTACGGCTTTCGGGTGTTTTAAAATTAGTTCTTCCAGGGTATGCTCCCCGTCACCGGTTACCTGTAAGGGAAGTTTATGTAAAAAACCCGTTATAATTCCCTTCTTGTTTTGTGGATGGCGAATGTGAAATATGCTGACTTCAATAGGATATTGCACCAGGCGCTGTACAATATACTCCACTGGTACCAAGGAATGGTAATGGATTAATTCTGCTTCGGTATCAATTTTCCTGAATAATATCCCCTGCCCACCTATCTCTGGTTTTACGATAAATGGAAATGAAATCCGGTACTCATGAATCTTTTTTATTATAGAAGCCAGGTCATCAGAAGGCATCACATTAAAAGTGGTAGGGTACAATTCAGGAGGTAAAAGATTATACATTTCTTTTTTAGGTTCACCTTCCATACCTCCAAAAGTAAGCTGAGGATTACTGGGGGTAAAAAACCAAAAGGCCCGTGATTTTATCATGTACCACACCCACATTGGAGCAATGGGTGCATATATTATTTTAAATGGCCACGATTCCCAATTTTTTATATTATGCAGTAATTTTCTCAAATGTGTAATTAATTTACAAAAATAATTGTAACACGGCAAACATCCCTCAACTATTGTTGTTTACTTTGTTGTTATAAAAGTTAATGGTATGCATGTTCCAACAATGGCAGAACTGATGGCCAGGGGAGAAAACCCTGAAATATTATTTTGGGTAGGTTGCGCCGGTAGTTTTGATCAAAGAGCCCAAAAAATAACCAAAGCTTTTGTAACCATTTTAGAAAAAGTAGGAATTAAATATGCTATCCTGGGGAAAGAAGAAATGTGTACCGGGGATCCCGCACGCCGGGCAGGTAATGAGTTTATGTTTCAGATGATGGCTTATCAAAACATACAGCTCTTAAATGGCTACGGAATCAAAAAAATTGTTACGGCCTGTCCGCATTGTTTTAATATATTGGGGAATGAGTATCCGGCACTGGGAGGCACTTATGAAGTAATTCATCATGCAACATTTTTGCAACAACTGATAGATGAAGGAAAAATAAATTTGAAAGAAGGAGGAAGTTTTAAAGGCAAAAAAATTACTTATCATGATAGCTGCTACCTGGGAAGAGCAAATAATATTTATGATGCCCCACGAAAAGTTTTAGAAGCCATGGATGTAGCTCTGGTAGAAATGAAGCGTTGCCGCAGCAATGGCTTATGCTGTGGTGCCGGTGGCGCACAAATGTTTAAGGAAGAAGAAAAAGGTAACCTAAGAATAAATATAGAGAGAAGCAACGAAGCTATTGATACGGGAGCTGCAATTATCGCAGCGGCCTGCCCCTTTTGTAACACCATGCTTACTGATGGGGTTAAAAATAAAGAAAAAGAAAATGATGTTGCAGTAATGGACATTGCAGAATTGGTGGCTGCTTCTATGAACTAATTTTTTTGAAGCCTGGTATTCATTCCAGGTTTATACTAAATCTTCCCATGTTTCACGCACTCCTTAACTTTGCAATATGGATTTAAATATTCAGCAACATTTACCCGTGGATTTTAGTCCGTCATCTAAGGTGTGGATATATCAAAGCAGCCGCTTGTTTTTAATAAGCGAGGCCTTGGAATTGGAGGAGATACTTCAGGGCTTTGTAACCACCTGGAAAAGCCATGGCACCCCGGTAAAAGGATTTGCAAATTTATTTTTTGGTCGCTTTATTGTTTTAATGGCAGATGAAAGCGCAACAGGCGTAAGTGGCTGCAGCACCGATAGCTCCGTACATCTCATAAAGTCTATTGAAAAAAAATATCAGTTACAAATGTTCAACAGGGAATTACTGGCCTTTATTGTAAAAGATAAGATTGAGCAGTTACCACTCTCCCAATTATCCTACGCTGTACAAAATAAATTTATAGATCAAGAAACGCTTTATTTTAACAATACTATCCTCACCCGTACGCAATTAGAAGAAAATTGGATAACCCCGGTGCAGCAAAGCTGGTTAAAAAAATTTTTACCAAGCACCGTCTCGTAAATATGATTATACCGTAGGAACATTTTTAAAACTAGATTCTTATTGTGTATTTTTTTGCATAAGACGGGATATTTTACAACAACAAATTGGTATTCTATCGCCACCTTGCACGGTACTTTAATGGCATGGTTTTATTAAATAATTGGTAATAAATATATTTATACTTTACTAATAAATTTTTATACTGATGAGATCATGTAAAAAACTGTTTTATGGGATATTTATTTGCTTTTATTCACCACTTTGCATTGGCCAGGCTGTTGAAACTGAAGACTCTTCCCACTACATAAGATTAAAAGCCTCAAACAAATATAGCAGGGGGCCCATTCATCGTTTTTTTTGGGGTAACCACTACCGGCAGGAGTGGCAGGAACCGGTGACTTTTAGAAAAGTTCTTTTAGATACTCTTGCAGGTGGCCTAATACCTTACCAGTTGGGCGGTGGGAGGCAAAGTAAATCTATAAGGGTAACTGACAAGGACAACCGGGAATATGTCTTCCGCAGTATTGATAAATCATTTGGTAAAGCTTTACCAGAAATTTTACAAGGCAGTTTCATTGAAAGTATTGCAGATGGCCAGGTAACTATTTCTCATCCCTATTCAGTTATGGTAGTAGCGCCTCTTGCAGAAGCAGCACACATTTATCACACTAACCCGGAACTGTTTTATGTGCCTAAACAACCAGCTCTGGGTAAATTCAATGACAGTGCAGGGAATACACTTTATTCATTTGAACAGCGACCGGATGAAGATTGGGAAACTGCCCAAAATTTTGGCAATTCAAAAAAAATTATCAGTACCGACAAAATGCTGGAAAAAATATTGGCTGATAATGACAATACTATAGACCAGCAATTGTTTGCAAGAAGCAGGCTGTTTGATATGCTTATCGGGGATTGGGGCAGGCATGAAGATCAATGGAGGTGGGCATCATTTAAAGATGATAAAAAAACGCTTTATGCCCCTATTCCACGGGATAGGGATAATGCTTTTACCAAATTTGATGGCTTTCTTTTAAACTTAATTATACCCGCTGCCAATGCAAAACATTTACAGACTTTCGATCACAAAATAAAAGATGTCGCCCGCCTTAATTTTCCAGCCAGAAACCTCGATCATCATTTATTGAACCAGGTAACTCTGCAGGAATGGATAGCAATTGCAACTGATATTAAGACACGGTTAACAGATAACATTATTGAAAATGCAGTGAAACAAATGCCACCGGAAGTTTATCCTATCTCCGGGGCTGAAATAACAGCAAAATTAAAATCAAGAAGGGAAATGCTGCCGGAATATGCAGCCGAATATTACAGGTTTTTATCTGACGAAGTTGAAATAACCGGAACAGAAAAAGCGGAATTATTTGAAGTAAAAAGATTATCAGATGAGGAAACTGAGGTAAGTCTTTATAAGATTACCAAGGAAGGAAATACAAAAGCTAAACCATTCTTCCATCGCACTTTTAAAACCAATGAAACCACCCAGCTCAGGTTATATGGCATTGCAGGAAATGATGAATATAAAATTACCGGCCAAGTGAAGAAAGGTATAAAGATACGGCTCATTGGCGGTGTAGATAAAGATAAATACCAGGACGAATCTACTGTCGGCGGGCCATCGCATAAAACAAAAATTTATGATAATTATGGCAATGACATCTCTACCTCAAAAGAAACAGTTGTAAACCTTTCTAAAAGCCAGGCCATAAATCAATATGACTTTAAATATTTTAATTACAACAAAAAAGGCCTGGCTCCTAAAATATTTTATAATAATGAAGAC
>JBDSDN010000112.1:0-6399 GCA_039920545.1 Ferruginibacter sp.
TTGGTAGATTTATCTGGCAGAGTATTGAAAAACGTTATCATCAGCAACAGCAATACTGTTGAATTAAACAGCCTTAAAAAAGGGATGTACATGATCCGTATTGTAAATAAGAATTCGGGTGAGTCTACTACTCAAAAATTATCAGTAGTAAACTAAGAAAATATTTTTTTAAAAAAAGACAGGCTGTCCATTTGGGCAGCCTTTTTTTATCATTTACTTTGGAGAACAACAATCAGTTATTTAAGAGCACGCTATATTAATTATATAAAAGAAAATCATGAGAGATGATAAAACTAATAAAACCTACAAGCCGGTTCGGCCATCCCTGATTACCTTCTTCTTACCTTTATTTTTTTTCTCCCACTCCAGCATCTGAGCAGTTTTTTCCACCTTCTTTTTTGGCCCCAGGGCTACGACATCTTTGGAAGCATTTGGCTGTACCAAGTAATTTCTCTCCCACTGCTCTGTTTTTTGCAGGCGGCCGGTAGCAGGGTCATAATAACGCCATTCACCATTTTTTACACTATACTGTTCGGCTTTTACAATTTTGAAATCTACAATTTCATTGCTGCCCGTACCATAAATTGCAATGGTATCAAAAGGTGCATCGGGGTTGTACCCTTTCCAGTTTTCTTCTTTTATTAAATCTCCCAGGTAAGTAAAATATTGTTGTAACCCATCTTTTCCACCTTTTAAATAATTCTCTACTCCAATAATATCACCACCAAGGTTATACCTGCGCCAGGTTCCTTCTCTTACCCCGTTTTTAAAAATGCCTTCCTCTTCATACCCTGGTTCGCCACGTAATTCATCTACATGCAGCACCCATCTACCCTGATTCAGGCCTTTTTGGTTAATAATATTTATGGTGTCCCGCTTATTATTTATCTTAAATGATTTGTACTGTGCACTGGTATAATTAATAAATAAAAACTGAGCAATGGCTATAAAAGCTAATTGACGTATTTTTAAATGTGGCATGTAATAAAATTTTATCTTACTTAAATTAAAAACTGCAAATGCTAAAAAATATTGCCCTCAAATTTACCACTTTACTCATTTTCATAAATGTTAATTCTGCCCTGGCCCAGGTGAAAAAAATGCAAAAAAATGTAAGTGTACCCCTATCGGAGGAGAAAGTAGGCATGGTGGAAAATCCAATTTTAAAGGATATAAAGTTCCGCAATATAGGTCCCTCAATTATGAGCGGCCGTGTAGTAGACATGGATGTAAACCCAGGTAATACCACAGAGTTTTACATAGCGTATGCCAGCGGCGGGCTTTGGTATACCAGCAATAATGGTCAGAGTTTTAAACCGGTTTTTGAGAAAGAGAATGCATTTACAATTGGAGATATTGCCGTAAACTGGAAAACAAATACCGTTTGGGTAGGTACCGGAGAAGCAAACAGCAGCCGGTCTTCTTATGCCGGCAAAGGGGTATATAAAAGTGCTGATAGCGGGAGAACATGGCAATATCTTGGCTTACCACAAAGCCAGCATATTGGAAAAATTACCCTGCATCCCACCGATGATAAAATTGCCTGGGTAAGTGTAATAGGTCATTTATATTCTGCCAATAAAGAAAGAGGTGTTTATAAAACAGTTGATGCCGGCAAAAGCTGGAAGCAGGTTTTATTTATAAATGAAAATACCGGGGTAATAGACATGACCCTTAACCCCAATAACCCGGATGAAATTTATGCTGCTGCCTGGTACCGCACCAGGAGGGCCTGGAATTTTGAAGAATCCGGCACAAGTTCTGGCATTTATAAAAGTGTTGATGGTGGCAGTACCTGGAATATTATCAGTACCCCTGCCTCAGGATTTGCTACTGGTAATAAAGTGGGCCGAATTGGATTAGCTGTCTATCCCGGCAATCCCAAAATTGTATATGCAACTGTAGATAATCAAAATCATCGGCCGGATACTGCTTCAAAAAAAGCTGATACCAATTATGTTTTGAAAAATTTTAAAGCCCTAAACCAGGAAGACTTCTTACTACTGGATAATAAAAAATTAGACAGTTTTTTAAAGGATAATGATTTTGATGAAAAGTACAGCGCTATCACCGTTAAAAAATTAATTAAAGAAAATACCATTAAGCCCACCGCCATTTATGATTACCTGCTTGATGCCAATACGGCCCTGTTTGAAACACCCATTATCGGATGTGAAGTTTACAGGAGTGATGATGCAGGAGAACATTGGAAAAAAATGAACACAAAAGGGCTCAGTTTATACAATACCTATGGATATTATTTTGGGAAAATATCGGTAGCAGATAATGATGAGAATAAAATTGTTATCAGTGGTTTTAACCTGGAAATGAGTAAAGATGGAGGGAGAACTTTTACGGTAACTGATAAAAATTCTACACACCCTGATTGGCATGGCTGCTGGATAAACCCTTTTAATAACAGGCATTGGGTGGCTGTTAATGACGGGGGCTGCAATATTACCTACGATAACGGGGAACATTGGTTTAAGGTAACCACGCCGGCAGTTGGGCAGTTTTACAACATTGCTGTTGATGATGCCAAACCTTATAATATTTATGGCGGCCTGCAGGATAATGGCTCGTGGTACGGCTCTGCGGCAGCAAAAGACACGGACCAATGGAATTATGAAAGGCCTTACCCCTGGAAAAATATTGGTGGCGGGGATGGTATGCAGGTACAGGTAGACACCCGGGACAATAAAACTGTTTACAGCGGGTTTCAATTCGGTTTTTACTTCAGGAAAAATACTGATGGCGGAAAAAACGTTTTTATACACCCTATGCCAGATCTGGGTCAGCAACTTTACCGGTACAATTGGCAAACCCCTATTTTGGTAAGTAAGCATAGCCAGGATGTTGTGTATTTTGGCAGTAACCACATTCACAGGAGCCTGAACAAAGGAGAAAAATTTGAAACACTTAGCAACGACCTGAGCAACGGCAAAAAAGAAGGTAATGTACCTTATGGTACCCTTACAACACTCAGTGAATCTCCCTTACGGTTCGGCCTCCTGTATGCCGGCACAGATGATGGGAATATACAGTTAAGTAAAGATGGCGGATACAGCTGGACGTTAGTTAGCAAAAAATTACCCCAAGGCCTTTACGTAAGCCGGGTGAGAGCATCGCAGTATAAGTTATCCAGGGTTTATGCTACTCTTAATGGCTATCGCAATGATGACTTTAAGCCTTATATATTTGTGAGTGAAGATTATGGGGAAAGTTGGACGGCAATAAATACAGGTTTACCAGAAGAACCGGTTAACGTAATTCTGGAGGATAATAAAAATGAAAATATTCTGTATGTAGGCACTGATAACGGGGTATACACTTCCTTTACAAGGGGAAAGGCATTTATGAATATGAGCAATCACTTACCTAATGTACCCGTGCATGATTTGGTAATCCAAAACCGGGAAAATGAATTAGTTGTAGGTACACATGGCCGGAGCATTTATATAACAAAACTAGATGCAGTGCAGAAAGCGTACGATGATATGAAAAACAAATAATATTTTGGCCGAAAATATTTACTATGACATCGGTTTCATGTTCTTTGCAGGTAACTAATTTGTTAGGAGCATATTTTCAGGTTATGAAAGATTATAAAAATTATTATATCATTGGTGCAAGTCCCGAAGAAGTTTTTATTGCCCTTACAAACCCGGCAACCATACAATTATGGAGTGGAGAGAAAGCTACAATGAGTACCGTAGCAGGCTCCGAATTTTCACTTTGGGAAGGAAGTATTGAAGGAAAAAATATTTCTTTTGAAACCAGTAAGAAAATTATACAGGAATGGTACTTTGGTGAGCAGGAGGAAAAATCTGTGGTCACTATTCTCCTGCACCCGCATAAAAATGGAACTTCTGCCGAATTACGGCATACTAATATACCTGAGGCAGATTACGATGATATTGTAAATGGCTGGAACGAGGTTTACTTTGGGAGCCTTATTAATTTTTATGAAGATTAATATACTGCTTTATTTATAAGGCTTTATGTATACAGTTTTCCGGGAACAAAATGTTATTGAAAATATAGAATGATTTTATTCGGAAGTAGTAACCACCTTCATTTACCAAAGAAATTTTTTACGGAAGCAAGATTGTGAGTCATCAATAGCAAACGCACCTCACATTCTTAGTTTATATCCTTTCCTTCCGCCAGCATTTTAATGTATCCCTCTATGGCCTCTTTATTTTGTTTGTCAGGTGCCTGGGCTAAAGCAAGTTTTGCATACTTTGCAGCATTTTTGTAATCTCCGTTGGCACTGTATCCTCTTGCCAACCCCATATTTGTTGTAAAAGTATTGGGGTTTTTTTGAGCATTCAATTTAAAAGCATTTAATGCTTCAGCATTTTTTTTCTCTCTCATTAACTGGCGGCCATAGTTATGTAATTCTGCCATGGTCGCTAATGGGATAGCTTGTTTTTGCAAAGCATCTGCTTCATCTTTTCTACCTAATTTATTTAAAACTGCAGCTTTAGCATTTAATGTCTGAAAATTCTTTTGACCGACAAATACCCCGTTCATAGCATAATCGCTCCATTGCAAGGCCTCTTCCAGGTTGGTATTATTTGCAACAGCAAAATTTATTGCCTGCACCCATGATTCCCATTGAAAACCTTTATCTGAGCGCAATTCTTTTCTAAATGATTCCAATTGCGTTTTGGTATAATCAACTGATATAGTAAAAGGTATTTTAAGATATTCCCATACTAAAGAAACTACCGCACTGTTTTCGGTCTCATCAGAGAACTCATACTTTAACCGTTCTGTTTTTTCAGGGGTTTTTACAGTTTTTACATTTACCCTTAAGGCATCTTCCTTGGGATCATAAAAAAAAGTACCCCAGGAGTTGGAATTTTTGCTGAATATAACTGTGGCATCCGCTTCACCCATCGCTACAGATAAACCATATAGGCCAGCAGGCAAAGACTTCCCTTCTATTAAAACATCTGAACTAAAGTTTATGGTAGTATTTTCATTTGCACCTGCACGCCAGGGCGCTGCTTTGCTAGTACCAAATCCAAGGTCAGTAAAACCGTAAGGCACTAGGGTTCCCCATATTTTTCCTTCACGCCCTTTCACCGCCGGCCTGTCGTAGGAAATTGAGACGTCGGATATACCAATCCTTTCTGAGACAGTGGCCTTTTTATTTCCTCCATTCGGTGGCGTAGTTAAATTTTGTGCACTGCAAAAATTAATGGATAGAAAAAAGAGCGGAAAAAATATTTTTTTAATACGCATAACAGTTTGTTTTAAGAGGTTAAATATAATTTACCTGGAAATATTTTGCAATAATTTAATGATGAATGGCTGAAATACAAAAGCCCCTTTCAGCAAACAGTTTTGAAAGGGGCAAATTAGATCAGCAATTTATTTTACTTCTACTGAAAGCAGGCTCTGTTCTTCCAGGAAAGCTTCCAACTCATCTCCTACCACACACTCTCCAACTCCAGCCGGAGTTCCCGTAAAAATGAGATCTCCGATATTAAGTGAAAAATAATTGGAAATATTGGCTATAATGCTATCGAAACTAAATATCATCTCCGCAGAATTCCCTTTTTGAACTTCGGTTTTGTTTAATTTAAGGCTAAAGTTTACGTTGGCTTTTTTAAAGTCTGGCGTAATGTTTACAAATTTCCCCACTGCTGCAGAATTATCAAAAGCTTTGGCCTTCTCCCATGGCAGACCGTTTTTTTTGCAGTCTTCCTGTATGTCCCGGGCTGTAAAATCGAGGCCAACTGTAATTCCGTTATAATAATTGGCAGCATGCCTTTCCTGGATATACTTTCCGTTTTTGCTTACCCTTAATACTAATTCACACTCATAATGGAGTTCATTTGTAAATTCAGGATAGTAAAAAGGGGTATGAGTTTGCAATAAGGCACTTTTAGGTTTCATAAAAATGACCGGTTCCGTAGGAACGGCATTACCAAGCTCTTTTGCATGCTCCGCATAATTTCTACCTATACATATTATTTTCATACTCTACGTTGGTTTTGTCTTTATCAAGGATTGGGCTTACGAAAATAGACAAAAACATATTGTAAAACAATATAACCTTCTAATTATTAATCAGAGTTTTATAACCAGGTTATTTACCATGGTCATCGTTCTATCTATACCGATTGATGAAAAATTTTCGATAATATCTACGCAGTTTTCTATTTTAAGTTTTACCAGGGGTATTTCTTCCTTTGTCCACTTACTGAGAACAAAATCTGCCTGCATCCCTTTTGGAAAAATATTGCCGATTCCAAAACGCAATTTAGGATACGCATTCGTTCCTAAAATACTTTCTATATCTTTTAACCCGTTATGCCCCGCAGCGCTCCCACTAGCCCGTAAGCGCAATTTATCCAACGGCAAAGCCAGGTCATCTACAATGGT
>JBDSDN010000113.1:0-5725 GCA_039920545.1 Ferruginibacter sp.
TGGCACAGGATAAAAAAGTTGACCTCTATACAGACATCAATACCTATTTAACTTCCTGGAAATTTCCTTACGATTCGCTTTCTAAAGGAAAGAAAATAACCCTGGCAGATATACTTAGCCATAACGCAGGTTTATCAGTGCATGGATTTCCTGGTCATAATATCAATGGACCTGTTCCTACGGTGTTGCAGGTTTTAGACGGAAAGTCCCCGGCGGTTACACCGGCGGTGCGAAGTATGTTTGAACCCGGTTTAAAATTTGAGTATTCCGGTGGAGGCACTACTATTTCACAAGTAATACTTACCGATATTACCAGGCAAGCGTATGATGTATGGATGTACGAGAACGTTTTAAAACCAATCGGAATGATAAATAGTTCTTACGCACAGCCCCCTTCAAAAGGTAAACAACTTTTATGCGCTTCTGCTTATTATCGTGATGGCTCACCGGTTTTAAATAAGTTCCATGTTTACCCTGAGCAGGCTGCCGCTGGCTTGTGGATGACACCAAGCGATCTTTGCAATTATATTATCGATATGCAATTGACTCAGCAGGGTAAGCCATCTAAAGTATTGAATCCTGACATGGTAAAACTGCATTTAACAGCTTATAATAACGGACCTACCTCCATGGGTGCTTTTATTGAAGACCATGATGGCACAAAGTATTTTCAACATTCAGCAGGAAATGATGGTTTTTGCGGGATATTTTATGGCAGCCTGGAGGATGGTAATGGCATGGTTGCTTTTTTAAATAGCGAAGATGGAAAACTTTTAAATGAAATTATAAACAGTGTTGCCAAAGCATACAATTGGAAAGATTTTTATCGTGAGCCGAAGAGGAAAAAAAGTGTCGAGGTGCCCGAAACCGTTTTAAAATCGTACGAAGGAATTTATTTATTTGATAATTCATGGGCGGCAATAGGGAAAAAAGAGAACGAATTTTATTTTTACACAAATGGCGGTTATGTAAAAATGTATTACACCTCCCCCATTAGTTTTTTTAATGAAGAATACTCAGCAGTAAAAGAATTTTTAAAAGATGATAAAGGCAACATACTCGGTTATACACGAACGGTAGATGGTAAGGAATATCCCAAATCCACAAAAATAACAAGCCTGGACACGCTCAAACTGGAGAGCAGTATGTTCAGCGATATTGGCTGGTATTACTTTGAGAATAAAAATTACAAAGAGTCTATAGCGTATTTCAAGCGGGGAGTACAATTATATCCAGGGGATCTTAACCTGTTAATGAACATGGCGCATGTGTATTTATTCAGCAACGATTATAAAAACGCCATGGCTATTTACAAAGCACATCTAGGGGATAACATTAGTCCCAGCCAGAGCTGGCAGCAGCAGATGCTTGTAGATTTTGGATATTTTAAAGAGCACAATTATGATGTAATGCTATTTGACAAAGTTTTTGCAGAATTAAAAATCAAAAAGCCAAAAGGATATTGACCGAACATCTTTAATAAATTGTTGTGGGAACTTCGGACCTCCAAACTTTAGATCCTGGGGAGGAATTCTGCCGGGAATTATAGCTATCAGCAGCAGTTCCCGGATAGCTAATTCTATTGCCGCAAATTAAATATCATGCCTCACAATTTTATTTTCTTCAGTCATAATTTTGGCCCCCATGAAAGAATCATGAGAATCATTTTTATTATATTAATATTTTTTGGCGCAGGATGCCAACCTAAGAACTCGTTCATGCTGCCTGCTGAATGGGAACCACACCAGGCTATGATGGTTTCTTTTAATGACAATGACCCTTTTGCCGATTCAGTTTCAGTGGAAATTGTAAAAGCCATTAGCCCTGTGATGAAGGTTTATTGTGTTATTATGAGCGACAGCATGATTCCCTATTATTCAAATTGGTTTTTAAAAGAAGGCATCACAAAAGATAGTATCCACTTTATGAATTTCGGTTCCTCATTTTCTTACTCTATTCGTGACCCATTATTTTTTCTTAAAAACACAAATGGGGGAATGGCAATTGCAGACTTTGCCTGGAATGATTACGGATACATACCTTTTGATTCCGCAAGGAAAAATACTTTTTATGAACAATCTGCCAAGGATCGAAATGGTTATCAGAACAATTTTTCAAAGCTGTTTAATTATCCATTACTTTCTTCCAACATGGTTAATGAAGGTGGAGCAATTGAAGTAAATGGCAAAGGTACTCTTATACAGGTTGAAGCTGTTAACAGGCAACGTAATCCGGGTATGAGTTTGTCACAGCAGGAACTTGAATTAAAAAGAATCCTGGGAGTTACAAACATTATCTGGTTAAAAGAAGGTGTGGCAGACGATCCGGATGGCAGAACCTTAATAATCAAAAATTACTTTGGCATTGGAGTGAATGGCCATGTAGATGAATTTTGTCGTTTTGTAAATACAAATACTTTATTCCTGTCCTTCCCCGATTCCACAGAAGCACAGAAAGATCCGGTGACAAAAATGACGTATGACAGGATGGAGAGAAACTTTAATATTTTAAAACAGTCGGTAGACCAGGACGGTGAGTCTTTTAATATAATAAAAATCCCCGTACCAGATTTCAGCACGGTTACGTATGTTTTAGATTCTTCATCTGCAGACCCAGATGTAAAACATTTTTCTAACAGTGTTAAGAAATACGCACAGTTTAAAAAAGGAGATAGCGTATACTTTGTGCCCTCCAGGAGTTACCTTAATTATCTTGTAACTAACAAAATGGTTCTTATACCAAAATACTGGAAACCTGGTTTACCAGGAAGCACAAGACAAAAAGATGAGCAGGTAAAGGCATTATTTGCAACTTATTTTCCGGAAAGAAAAATTATACAAATTAATCCCACAGGGCTAAATCTCCTGGGTGGTGGTATCCATTGTTGGACACAACAGATACCACAATAAAACCTCCTTCCGCTATCATGCGGTGTGCGAATCCCCCCGGGGCTATTTATACTTTTTTAACTTTTGTCCCTACCCTCCTTCAGTTTCAACCGGCTAATAAAGTTGGCAATAGAAAAACAATGGAGCTATTTATAAATTTAAATTCAGCTACCCACTATTTTCAAATGTCGCCACCTCGCCAGGCTGTCTCGTTGTAGTAATTGCATTCCGACTATCTCCTAATAACAATTCAAAATTATTTTGACTAAAAATATTCTCAAGTGTAAAATATTTATTTTACTTTGCATTTCAGAGTGCTTTTAAATAGTTTTAAAAAAGAAATCATTTTTCAGTAAAAAATGAAAACAGGCAGTAAAAAAGAACGTTACAGGTGAACCTGCTGCTTTACTGCTATTTTAGCAATGCTCCATATCGAATGCCTGACTTTAAGGTTCAATATCAATTTAAAAATCACTTGCGAAAAATCCAAGTAGCAATCTTTTGATAAAATTAAATATTTAGAGTTGCAATCAACCACGGACATTTTGTTCAATTAAAAAGTGAAAAATTAAAAATGGATAATCTATCCAAATTCGATCAGGTTTATTTAAAAATTAAAGGAAATAGGTGGTATTGGTATTTTTCGATTTTTTGCCGTTTGACTTTAGCCTTCGCTTTTATTGTAGCTGGAATGGTAAAAATTACAGGTGAAAGATTTGCCATCGGATTATCAATCAATCACCCAATGGGTGCTTATCTGGAGGCTCTGCATCATACCGGATATTATTACACATTCATAGGAATTGCTCAGGTCACTGCTGCAATGTTGTTGTTGATCCCCAGAACAATAACCCTGGGAGCATTAATATATTTTCCCATCATTGTGAATATCTGGTTGCTGTCTATGGCAGTGCGTTTTGAAGGTTCTGTTGTAACATCTCCTTTAATGGTACTTGCAAATTTGTATATTCTGGTTTGGAATTATGACAAGCTAAAATACATATTACCCTTTAAAAGATTTCCGAACTATGGCATAGTTGAGAAACCCACAAAATACAGTAACAAATTTCCCTTCTTGTTTTTCACGGGAGTAATTTGTGCAATTCTACTCACTGTATCAATAGCTCAGTTTGGTAATGACGTTATGCCCAGAAATTCAATATCAGATTGTAAAAAACAATTTAAGGGCACTAAAAATGAAGCTGCCGGATATAAATTTTGCGAATGCATTCATACCAAGGGTACGGCTTTAGATGAATGCCTGGAGGAGTTTAAAAATGAGAAAAAAAAGATTCTGAAATAAAATCTACCCACACCAAACCCTGGCGCCTGGTGCGATCGATAAATAAATCTAACTTTTTGTTCGATAATCTGTATCGGTTCTGTCTGGCTTTTAAAGCCCGGGAATAGAAAGGATGATGACCTTTTATTTATAAATTTAGCAGCGGGTATGAGTTAAAGGACGATTACAAATATTGTCGTCCCTTCAAAGCTCAGCATCCTGGTTTTGTTCAAGTTTAGTTTATACCATGGCTACAAGTCAACAGTAAGAATTCTATTGCGACACGGTAACTTCCAAAGAGAGAAGGAAAATTATCCATCTAATTGCAACCTTTATCCATTTTACTTGGCAACATATTGCAACAGCTTTGCATTGTCAATAATGACACAACAATTTTAAAGAAAAGTAAAATGACTGCAACAGAAAAAAGAACTTTTACAGTTCCCACAAGAGATGATGTAACCCCTGCAAACCAGGCTCACTTTGATGCATTGAATAAAGCCGTGGGGTTTGTCCCGAATTTATATGCAACTATCGCTTATTCTGAAAACGGGCTGAGTCGTTTTTTAGCCTATCAAGGCGCAAAAACTTCGTTGACTAATAAGGAAAAAGAAGCTGTAAACCTTATCGTAAGCCAGGTAAATGGCTGCATCTATTGCCAAAGTGCCCACCTGGTTTTAGGCAAAATGAATGGCTTTACAGACGAACAATTATTAGACATTCGAAACGGTAAAAGTGAAACAGCTAAATTAAATTCATTAGTGGAATTAGCTGCCGACATTACCGAGAACAGGGGTAATACAAGTGAAGAAAAGATAGAGGCTTTTTTTGAACAAGGATATACCAACGAAAATTTGGTTGATTTGATTTTACAAATAAGCGATAAAACTGCAATGAACTACCTTCACAACCTTACAAAAGTTCCGGTAGATTTTCCGGTAGCGCAAGCATTGTAAATTACCTTTATCATACTGGTTTGGCAAGCAGCAAACCAGTATGATTTTACAAATCAAAAGTTTTATGACATCCGAAAATAAAAAATTTCCATTACCACCCTTCACCATGGAAACTGCTTTACAGAAAGTGCAATTGGCAGAAGATGCATGGAATACCAAAGACCCCGATAAGGTTTGCATGGCATATACCATTGATACGGAATGGAGAAATAGAACTGAATTTATAAACGGCAGGGAAGAAGTAAAAGCATTTTTAAAGCGCAAATGGGAAAAGGAATTGGATTATAAATTGAAAAAAGAATTGTGGGGTTTTCGTGAAAACCGCATGGCAGTTCGCTTTGAATACGAATGGCATAATGCCGAAGGACAATGGTTTCGTAGCTATGGTAATGAATTATGGGAATTTGACGAAAACGGTTTAATGAAAAAACGGTTTGCCAGTATTAACGATTTGGAAATTGATGAAAAAGACCGAAAGCTAAAATAAATATCTTCGTAAAATGACAGCACAAAAAGTTTTCACTTTAATAAATGCCCAAAATGGAAACCTTGCGTTCAAAATATTTTCGTTTGAAGACAACAATTATTTTGACCACTTA
>JBDSDN010000114.1:0-3042 GCA_039920545.1 Ferruginibacter sp.
AATAAGAACCGGCGACAAAATTCTAAAGAATGCAAAACGAACCTATAAACAATTTAGAATCACTTTTTGACAGGACGGGAGATTATGTGGAAACACGTCTTGAGTTATTTAAATTAAAGGCAACTCATAAAATTTCTGAAGTTGTAGGCGGCTTGGTTTCCAAGCTTGCTTCAATTTTTGTTATCTTGATTTTCATTATGATTGCTAATATAGGTATTGCCCTTGTTCTTGGGGAGTGGTTAGGAAAAACTTACTACGGTTTTTTTGCATTAGCAGGAGTATATCTTGTCGCCGGGCTTATTTTCAACGCTTCAAAAAATAAATTGGTTAAGGGGCCGGTAACTGATTTGATCATTAAAAAAATCTCTAATTAATTTTATGCAGATTAATAATTCCAATGAACTAGAACTTGCAATAATAGAACTGGAAAAACGTAAAGTTGTTCAGCAGAGTATTTTGATGTCTCAATTTCATGAGACCTACGAAAGTCTTAAGCCTATTAACCTTATTAAAAATGCTTTTCATAAAGCCACTGATGGAGGCGGGGCTGGCGGAACTATTCTAAAAGCTGCTGGGGGCATTGGAGTTGGGTTACTCACAAACAAACTATTATTAAGTAAATCCCCATCTATAATTGGTAAATTATTATCCAATGCAGTTAAACTTACCGCAACAAACACTGTATTTAAAAATACAGATAAGATAAAAGCTTACGGAACCGCTATTTACCATAATCTTTTTAAAAAGTCTTAGAGACATATTCAGGTTTGCTCTCCATGAATTCTTTCAAAATTTTAATCTTCTATTTCAATTTCCCCTTTCATATAAAATACTGCTTTACCCGCAATTGTTACCCTATCGCCGTTTTGGGCTACATACAAAAAACCCCCTCTCTTAGATAATTGCCTGGCTCTCATTTCTCTTTTTCCTAATTTATAATGCCAATACGGTATTAATTGAGCATGAGCAGAACCCGTAACTGGATCTTCATTCACTCCAACGGTTGGTGCAAAAAAACGGGACACAAAATCTACATCTGTTCCTTTAGCAGTAATAATAATCTTATAGCCAGTCTTACTAATTTTGGAAAAATCAGGCTCGGCATTTTTAACAGCGTCTTCGTTGCTTAATTCAACTAGTAAATCCCTATGTTTATAGACAGCTATAATTTCTTTAACCCCCAGGGCTTCCACTAAGCCATCAGGGTATTGAACTAAAGGTGCGGGCATCCATGATGGAAAATCCATGGAAAAAATATCATTAGTTTTAGAAATCAATAATGGACCACTTTTAGAATGAAATGTTATCGCTGGTTTTTTGTAGCCCAACATATTATATAGTACATAAGCACTCGCCAATGTAGCGTGACCACACAAGTCAACTTCTGCAACCGGGGTAAACCAGCGTATTTCAAAATCTTCGTCTTTGGGTACAAAGAAAACTGTTTCAGCAAGATTATTTTCCTGGGCTATTTCCTGCATGAGTTTTTCATCAATCCATTTCTCCAATGGAACTACTGCAGCGGGATTACCGCCAAAGATTTTATCCGTAAATGCATCTATCTGGTATATATTCAGTTTCATTCAGATTATTTTAAATGGTTCCATCCCTGTGCAACCAATTCATGTTTATTACCCCCCCGGGTTATAATTTTTTTACCTTCTGCTGGTTCGGCAATGTACCCGATAATGCTTATATCCGGGTTTACTTTTATTTTATCAAAATCGGACTGGGCCACAGTAAAGAGTAACTCATAATCTTCCCCCCCGCTTAGTGCGCAGGCAGTAGGGTCCAACTGTAATTTATATGCAAATTCCTTTGCTTCTTCATTAAGTGGCAATTTGTCTTCATATATCACACAGCCCACATTACTTTGTTTACAGATATGCAGAAGGTCGCTGCTCAATCCATCGCTAACGTCAATCATGCTGGTAGGTTTTATTTCTGCCTCAGCAAAATATTCAATAATATCTTTCCGTGCTTCCGGTTTTAAAAGCCGCCCTACAATAACAGCCTGGCCTTCCAGGTCTGGTTGTGCCCCTGTTGTTTCAAAAATCTTTTTCTCCCTTTCAAGCAAAGTGAGCCCTAAAAAAGCACTGCCTAATTCTCCACTAACACATACCAGGTCATTCAATTTTGCCCCATTTCTCTTTACATATTCATCTGGTGCTACTTCCCCTATAGCAGTTATGCTTATTACAAATCCCATTTTTGAAGTGCTGGTATCTCCGCCTACCAGGTCTACACCATATGTTTCGCAGGCAGTATAAACACCAGAATAAAAATCATCGAGGGCTTCCAAACTAAACCTGTTGCTGAAAGCAAGGCTTACAACTATCTGCGTAGGGGTAGCGTTCATTGCATAAATATCACTAAGGTTTACCACTACTGCTTTATACCCTAAATGTTTAAGTGGCGTATAAGACATATCAAAATGAATTCCCTCTAATAATAAATCTGTGCTTATAACGGTTTGCCTGCCTAAATGATCAATCACTGCCCCATCGTCGCCTATGCTTAAAATAGTAGAAACATTTTTAATTTCGTTATTACCCGTAAGATGATCTATTAAACCAAATTCTCCCAGGGAGGCTATTTCTGTACGTTCTTCCATATACTACATTTTAGCGCAGAGGCATAAAGCTGACAGCTGCTTATATTTTATTTTTTTTAAAAGGGTAACTTTTGAGTGATCTGTTTTAAAATATGGTTGAGTTGATAGAGTTAACTTATTACCACTTCCCCACCTCTAACTATTGCCAATAACTCTTCGTGAATTAATCCATTTGTTGCCAAAATGTGAGGCTGGTAGGGAGAAAAATAATTACCCTCAAAATCTGTTACTGTTCCGCCGGCTTCCTGTACCAATAAATATCCTGCTGCACTGTCCCATGCCTGGAGGTTGTGTTCGTAAAATCCATCAAATCTGCCGGCAGCAACCCAGCACAAATCAATGGCTGCACTTCCCAGCCGCCTTACCGGGACACCTTTCCGTATGAGTTTTTCAAAAACCTGTATTGGCCCATTAGGGGCATCCAGGTA
>JBDSDN010000115.1:0-6588 GCA_039920545.1 Ferruginibacter sp.
TACATGATAATCCTTATAGTTTTATTTTAAATGAGCAGCCAAAGAGTTTGTTAAGTGTAGACGGCGCCATGGAAGTAGCCCTGGAATTAAACTCTCTCAGCAAGAGTCACAACATGGCAGGCTGGCGTGTAGGTATGTTATGTGGCGCAAAAGAGCGCATCAACGAAGTGCTTAAATTTAAAAGCAATATGGACAGCGGCATGTTCTTACCTCTGCAGTTAGCTGCAGCAAAAGCGCTTAGTTTGGGTGAAGAATGGTATACTACTGTAAATGCTGTTTACAAAAACCGTCAGCAAAAAGTTTTTGAATTTTTAACCCTAATCAATTGTGATTTCAGCCAGGCACAGGCCGGGATGTTTGTGTGGGCTGCAATTCCGGAAAAGTATAAAGACGGATATCAACTAAGTGATGAAGTTTTGCAGCGGTCAAATGTATTTATTACGCCCGGCGGAATATTCGGCAGCCAGGGAAACAAATATGTAAGGGTGAGTTTATGCAGCCCGGAAGAAAAAATTGAGGAAGCTATTCACAGAATTAAGAATACATAAATATGGTAGTAACAATTGTCGGGGTGGGTTTAATAGGCGGTTCCATGGCCTTGATGCTGAAAGAAAAAGGCTTTGCTAGAAAAATAATCGGCGTAGGCAGAAGTGAAAGCAGTTTGCAAAAAGCAATGGAGCTCGGCATTATTGATGAAGCATTATCCCTGGAAGATGCGGTAAGGCAAAGTGATTTTATTTATGTCGCCATACCGGTAGATGCAACGATACCTGTAATCCTGCAAATCCTGGACATGGTAATTGATATGCAGGTTGTTGTAGATGCAGGCTCTACAAAAAATGCATTATGTACCGCCGTAGCAGATCATCCTATGCGTAAGCATCTTGTAGCGACGCATCCTATGTGGGGTACGGAATATAGCGGGCCGGAAGCCGCAATGAGAGATGCTTTCATTGGGCGGTCCTGTGTAATTTGTGAACAAGAAAAAAGTAATCCTGCAGCAGTAAAAATGGTTGAGGAGATTTACAACGCAGTCGGTATGCACATTATTTATATGGATGCAGTAAGCCACGACACTCACGCAGCATATGTAAGTCACATATCACACATCACTTCTTTTGCCCTGGCAAATACTGTGTTGGAAAAAGAAAAAGAAGAAGATGCTATTTTTGAAATGGCCAGTGCTGGTTTTGAAAGTACGGTTCGGCTGGCAAAAAGTAACCCTGCAATGTGGGCACCAATTTTCATGCAGAATAAAGAAAATGTTTTGGATGTATTAAACGAACATATTTCTCAATTGAGAAAGTTTAAGGCCAGCCTGGAAAAAGAAAATATGGAATATTTAATTGAACTGATGGAACAGGCAAATAAGATAAAACGGATTTTAAAATAAATCTAAGCGCACAACAAGAAAAATAAAAGTTACTTATATAAACTAAATTTACAATGCAAACACAAACAACAATGAGAGAAGACATCATGCAGGTATGGAACAAAAGGCCAATGATCATAAGTGGCCCTTGTAGTGCAGAAACAGAAGAGCAGGTGGTAGCCACAGCCCAGCGTTTAGCCGCCACCGGTAAAGTAGATATGCTGCGTGCCGGTATCTGGAAGCCTCGAACAAAACCTGGCCTATTTGAAGGCATTGGTGTAAAAGGGTTGCCCTGGATGGCCCAGGCAAAAAAAATTACAGGTCTGCCTGTTACGGTAGAAGTGGCTACCGCAAAGCATGTTCAGGATACGCTGCAGTTTGATGTAGATGTTCTTTGGTTAGGCGCACGTACCACCGTAAATCCTTTTAGTGTGCAGGAAGTGGCGGATGCCTTGCGTGGAGTGGATATACCGGTGCTGATAAAGAATCCCATCAATCCAGATCTGGATTTGTGGACGGGAGCTATCGAACGCCTGCAAAAAGTGGGGCTTAAAAACCTTGGTATGATTCACCGTGGATTTTCTTCTTACGGCAATACAGAATTTCGCAATGCACCCATGTGGCATTTGCCTATTGAAATGAAAAGAAGATTTCCCGAAATGCTGCTCATCTGCGATCCCTCGCATATCTGTGGCAACCGCACCATGCTGCAGTCTGTAGCTCAGAAAAGTATTGATCTTGATTTTGGTGGCCTGATTATAGAAAGTCATATAGATCCTGATAATGCCTGGAGCGATGCAAAGCAACAAATTACACCCGAGCGCCTAAATGAAATGCTGGATACCCTGGTATGGCGGCACGAAAATACCAGCGAGCAGGAGTTTTTAACGGCCCTGGCTACCCTGAGAGAGCAGATAAATCATGTGGACGATGAACTGTTGACATTGATTGGACAGCGGATGAAAATTGCCGATAAAATAGGAGTGTATAAACGCACCAATAATATCACTATTCTGCAAACAAACCGCTGGAACGAAATACTGGACAGGGCTGCAGCCAAGGGAGAGAAACTGGGGCTTAGTAAAGAATTCATTGTCCGTTACATGGATGCTGTACATTTAGAAAGTATCAATCACCAGAATAAAATAATGAATGAAGAATAAATTGATGCCGTAAAATTATATTACCAGGCAGAGCTTGTCGAAGCCGGATAATATTGATATCAGCATCTCTTTTTATAACATCATCATTACGTTGCAATCCTTTTGTCAGCATGCAATTGTCAACATTAAAGACCTGATCAGGGCATTAGTATTCAAAATTTATGAGAAAAGAAACGTTTGTTTTTTCACAGAAGAAAGTGGAGTATCTTTTTGATGCGTCTTTCGGCGAAATAGAAAATCATTTTGCAAAAGAAAAAATGATCATCATTACAGATGAAAATATTTACCATCATCATGCTGCTAAATTTAATGGCTATAAAATAATAAAGATTGCCGCCGGGGAGGCTAATAAAAATCAACAAACGATAGATATAAGTATAAATCAGTTGTTGCATTTGCAGGCCGATAAACAGACCTGCATCGTTGGCGTAGGCGGCGGCGTAGTAACTGATGTGGTAGGTTATGTTGCCAGTATTTACAAACGTGGTGTAAAGCTTGCTCTGGTGCCCACTTCAATATTGGCAATGGTAGATGCAGCAATCGGAGGTAAGAATGGGGTAGATGTTGGCTTCTATAAAAATATGATTGGTACCGTTTACCAGCCCGAGGTCATTCTATGGGACTATAATTTTTTATCAAGCCTGCCCGAAGCCGAATGGATAAACGGTTTTGCAGAAATTATAAAACACGCCTGTATAAAAGATGAAGCTTTGTTTTCTTTTTTAGCAGCCAATAAAATAGCGTTTTTTAAAACAGACAGATCAGCTGTTGCCAGGTTGATAGAAAAAAATGTTTTTATCAAAACTACTGTGGTGTTAAGCGATGAGTTTGAAACGGGTGAGCGCAAAGTTTTGAATTTTGGCCATACCATTGGCCATGCTATAGAAAACATTTATAATTTATCCCATGGGCATGCAGTAAGTGCGGGCATGGTTGCAGCCTGTACTATTTCTGAAAATATAAACAATTTTTATTCTGAAGAAAAAGCCCGGGTGATAAAATTATTGCTGCAATATCATTTACCGGTAAAAATGGAAATTGATCCAGATAAAATATGGGATGTATTACTGCTGGATAAAAAAAGGGAAGCAGGCAGTATGCCATTCATTTTGCTTAACAAAATCGGGGAAGCAAAAATTATTTCTATTCCATTGGTGCAGCTAAAAAGTTTAATAAGTGAATGCCTTTAATAAAGTTCGGGCCATACAAAAGCTATAAACTTTGTGAAAGCTGATAACTTAAACAAACAATTTTATGAAAGTTGTTATAGAGCCATCGCAGATTAAGGGCGAGATACATGCGGCCGCTTCTAAAAGTGCCATGCAGCGGGCTTGTGCTGCTGCTTTGCTGCACAATGGGCAAACCATTATCTCCAACCCGGGGCAAAGCAATGATGACCTGGCAGCATTATCTATTATAAAAAATTTAGGGGCAACTATTCAACACAAGAAAGACACCTCAATTAAAATAACTGGCAGTGAATTATTAGATGTTTTAAAATCCCTCCCCGCTGGGAAGGGGTTGGGACGGGCCATCAATTGCGGCGAAAGCGGTTTAAGCATCAGGATGTTCGCACCTATTGCTGCATTGAGTAGTAATGAAATTACGATTACCGGCAGTGGCAGCCTCCTAAGCCGCCCTATGGATTTCTTTGACGAAATATTACCTCAGTTAGGCGTAAGTATTAAATCCAATAAAGGCAAACTTCCTTTGAAGATAAAAGGACCATTAGAACCAAGAAATATTACAATTGATGGGTCACTAAGTTCGCAGTTTCTTACCGGCCTTTTAATGGCTTTTGCAAAGGCAGCCACAGAAGAGGTAATCATTACCGTTAGTAATTTAAAAAGTAAGCCCTACATAGATCTTACTTTGCAGCTGATGCTGCACTTCGGTTATAAAGTAAAAAATGAAAACTATCAACGCTTTATAATTCAGCCTGCAATAAGTAGCGCTGAAGTTATTAATTATACGGTAGAAGGAGACTGGAGCGGCGCTGCATTTTTATTGGTAGCTGGCGCAGTGGCAGGAAAAATAACAGTAAAGGGTCTTGATGTATTTTCTGCCCAGGCAGATAAAGAAATTCTTCAGGCATTGATAATGGCAAAAGCAAGCGTCAGCATTACTTCCGAAGAAATTATTGTTTCAGCTAAACCAATGCAGGCATTTCATTTTAATGCAACTGATTGTCCCGACTTGTTTCCGCCGCTGGTTGTACTTGCTGCTTACTGTGAGGGCACCTCAGTTATTGAAGGTGTTAGCCGGCTGGCCCACAAGGAAAGTAACAGGGCCTTAACTTTACAGGAAGAGTTTGGTAAAATGGGCGTGACAATAAAATTGCAGGATGATTTGATGCTTATTATCGGTAGTGAAAAAATTAAAGGGACAAATGTTCATTCACATCACGACCACAGGATAGCTATGGCTTGCGCCGTGGCAGCATTAAAGGCGGATGGGGATACTATTATTGATGGTGCCGAGGCAATTAATAAATCTTATCCGGCATTTTATGAACATCTGCGATGCCTTGGTGTGTCAATCAATAGTCTTGAATAAATATATTTGTGTTTGATAAAGCCTTTGTTATTTAATGATAATTAATTAAAAATTTCTATTTTGAACAGTTTTGGAACTATATTCAGAATCAATATTTTTGGGGAATCACATGGGCCATCAGTCGGAGTTGTTATTGATGGATGCCCCGCTGGTATTGCTTTAAGTGCCGAAGATTTTAGTGAAGATATTGAAAGAAGGAAAGGTGGTACGAGGGGTACTACGCCTCGGAAAGAAGATGATCTACCAGTGTTTTTGTCCGGTGTTTTTAATAATAAAACTACAGGCGCACCGCTTACTATTATTTTTGAAAATAAAAATATCCGAAGTGCTGATTATGAAAAATTGCGAAATACCCCAAGACCTGGCCATGCAGATTTTGTGGCTTCCAAAAAATTTAATGGCTTTGAAGATTACCGTGGTGGTGGACATTTCAGTGGGAGGCTAACTGTGTGCCTGGTTGCTGCAGGGGTAGTGGCAAAAAAAATATTGACGCTTGTTGATGATAAGATAACCTGTAAAGCGATTATTAATGAAGTTGGCGGAGAGACTGATATAGAAAAAGGGTTACAAAAAGCGATAGATGCAAAAGACAGTATCGGGGGCATTGTAGAATGTGTTGTTGAGAATCTGCCGGTTGGTTTAGGGGAACCTTTTTTTAATTCTGCAGAATCATTGATAAGCCATGCAGTATTTTCAATCCCGGCGATCAAGGGTATTGAATTTGGCACTGGCTTTAGTGCCGCAAAAATGTTTGGTACAGAACATAATGATGCGTTAGAAAATGCAACTGGTAAAACCATTACCAATTATGCCGGCGGCATTGTTGGCGGCCTCACCAATGGTAATGATCTTGTTTTTCGGGTAGTGGTAAAGCCAACTTCTTCTACACCAAAAGAGCAACAAACGTTTAACCTGGAAACGGGAAGCATAGAATCTTTTTCAGTAAAAGGCCGACATGATTTGTGCATTGCCTTAAGAGTGCCTGTCGTATTGGAAGCTGTAACGGCATTTGTATTAGCTGATCTTTTGATGTTGGAAAGTAAAAATAAATTTTAGCAAATTATCACCCTCTGAAATAATTTATTAAATTTAAAACTCCCATCTTACAAATGCTTCCATGGCAGCATACTGCGTAAGCCCAAGCTGGGCATACAGTTTGGCGGTATTGGCATTCCGTTCTTCAGCACGCTGCCAGAACTCCCTGTCGTCGCTGCCCTGGAAAGGCACGCTGTCTTTTTGCGACTGATGAATAAAAATTCCATGACGTTTTTTCACCACCTGGTCCGGGCTCATGGGAATTGCCATTTCTATTTCAGTAATGTCCCACTCCTGCCACGCTCCCTTGTATAGCCACAGCCAACAGTCTTTAACCCATCCAGCATTACCGGCTTTTATTAATTTCAATGCTTCTATCACCACATCAAAACAGACTTTATGGGTACCATGCGGATCTGCGAAATCTCCGGCGCAATAAATCTGTTGTGGTTGTATTTCATT
>JBDSDN010000116.1:0-5156 GCA_039920545.1 Ferruginibacter sp.
GATGCAAACAACACAATATCCCCGGGGTATAAATTATGCCCTGCCATTTTATTTTTTCGTACTAAATCAAATAAAGTAGGAACGGTTGCTACGCTGCTGTTCCCTAATTTCTGAATGCTCATCGGCATTATCCCTTCAGGAGCTATTGAACTTCCGTATAATTTATACATTGCTTTTATTATTCCTTCATCCATTTTTTCATTAGCCTGGTGTATAAAAACTTTTTTAAGCGTTTTAATATCAATCCCTGCTTTATCCAGGCATTCTTTCATTGCCACCGGCACATACTTCATGGCATACTCGTACACTTTTCTTCCTTTCATTTTTATGTAGCGGACCCTTGGGTCGCTATCCGGGTAGTTAGACTTCCCCATGTTCAGGTAGCTTATTTCCTGAAGGCAGTGTGACTGCATAGCTGTAGAAAGAATACCGGGCCCACTTTCATCCTCATCTCTGGCCTCTAAAATACAAGCTCCTGCTCCATCCGAAAATATCATACTGTCCCGGTCATACATATCTAAAACCCGGCTTAAAGTTTCCGTGCCTATAACAAGACATTTTTTTGCCACACCCGCCTTTAAATATGCATCGGCCTGGATTATACCCTGTATCCACCCGGGACAACCAAAAAGTATATCGTAAGGAATACAGGCAGGGTTTTTTATTTGCAACGCATGTTTTACTCTTGAAGCAAGTGCCGGCAAAACATCTGTTTGGATGGTATGTTTTAATACGTTACCAAAGTTATGTGCAACAATTATCTGGTCCAGGGTTTCAGGATCGCAATTAGCATCTTCTATAGCACGTTTTGCTGCAATAGCCGCCATATCAGAAGATTCCATATCTGCGCTGGCATACCTTCGTTCTGCAATACCTGTTATCAATTCAAACTTCTCCACAACCTCTTTAGGAGAAGTCTCAATTTTTACATTATCCTCAGCATAAAAATTATGTATAGTGAAATCTGCGTTGGTTTTTATAATGTCGGGTATATAACTGCCAGTACCGGTAATCACCGCATTTTTTTTCATCATAATTTATTTAAAATCGACCCTTTAAAATTAATTCTTTTTATAGGTTGACTGCAATGAGAGTGACAACTTTCAAAATAAATCGGGTAATATCATAGGTACGGTCTGTTGATAATTAAGATAGCTTGAACCAAATTCTTTTACCAGTTTTTTTTCTTCCAGCCGGATGCCCAATAAAGTATAAGAAACAATGATTAAAAACGAAATTAGATTTGACAGGTATGGGAATGCAAACAATATACCGGCAAGAAAAATAAATGTGCCTAAATATAAAGGATGCCGTACAAAACTGTGCAGTCCCGTAGTAACCAAAACGGGCTGCATTTTTTTAAGCCCGCTAAGTTGTTTAAAATAATTTAATATACAGTTAATCATTATAAATAACCCTCCACTTATTAAAAAATAAGAGAAGAATTTTAAAAACGAAGATTCTCCAAATAAATAATAGCGTTGGATATTTACCTGGACATAAATAATGGGCACCAAAGTTACGATAGCAAAAATATTATAAACAACACGATAGGCACTCGTGCTCAAAGTTGTTTGATGTATAACTACTGACTTTACCCGCTCATCAGCTAAAAAACTATGGAGAAAGCAATACACTATCCAAAAAATGCTCAAAACAATATAGTTCATACAAGTACTAATTTATTGAATTACAGCGCCAAAACTTACTGTTAAAGAACTTTATACAAGTATTAAAATGAAAATCCATATCTTTGCACATTATTAATACAATACAAATTTAAAAATGGACACAAAAAATCAAGGTACCGTAAAATTTTTCAATTCTGAAAAAGGTTTCGGTTTTATTAAACATGACGATTCTGACAAAGAAACTTTTGTTCATGTAAGCGGACTTATCAATGACATCAAAGAAGGTGACAAAGTTGAGTTTGAACTTCAGAATGGCAAAAAAGGAATGAATGCTGTTAATGTAACAGTCGTAGGATAAATGTAAAGTCATTTAAATTCTTTAAGGGTTACTGGAAACAGTAACCCATTTTTTTTGCTGCCACCCTATCTAATTTTATCCTTTTGAACCCTGGCTGAATTTATAAAAAGATAATTTTAACTTATAATAAAATTATTATAAACTTCTCCAAATGTATCCGGCAAAAGGCAGCGATGGTTTACTTTTGAAAAAATAAAAATATGAAAAAAGGAATATTAATATTTGGAGTTTTTGTGTCAGCTCTTTGTACGGCGCAAAAAAATGTTACAAATGCAAAAAATATCATTTTAAATAAAGGGCAGCAAATTACAATTACCAGTTCTGCAACTGCTAAAGCCGACATGGGAATGGGAATGGGAATGAATAGTACTTCTTCTACTATAAATAAATTAAGCGTTCTGGAGATTATGCCGAATGATTACAAAGTTGCCAGTAGAATGACCAAGATGCTGTTTAATGCTGAGATGATGGGGCAACAACAGCATTTTGACTCTGACAAAAAAGAGGATAGGGAAAGTGAGTTTGGGAAAACGGTATCTAGTGCCCTGGACACTACAAAATTGGTGTTGGTAAACAAAAAGACTGGCAGTATCGAATCGCAAAAGGATGATAATAATTCTTTATTAAATGATAGTAATCCCATGTCGGGGATGTTAGGCGCTATGGCCACCGGTGGTGAGAATGCTATTATTTCAGGTGCATTTTTTCTCGTACCTGCTAACAAAAAAATCGGGGATAAATGGTCCGACTCTTCTTCTATTGAAGGGATGAAAACTGTAAACAATTATTCCATTGAATCCGTTGAAAAGAATATAGTTACCGTTCTGGTGAATACCAGCGTTACCGGTAACACAACCATGGAAGCCCAGGGCACTGAGCTGAAAGTAGATTTAAATACGGTGTCTTCGGGTAGAATTATCCTGGACAGCAATACCTCTCTTGTAAAAAAACGCATAACCAATGCCGAGATCAATAGTAATATTGAAATGATGGGTCAGTCATTACCTGTAACAGGTACTGCCACCAGCACTATTATTTATGAATAGGCCCCGGATGTTTTAAATTCAATTTTATAAGAAATTTTCTGCAGTTTTTATGGAACCTTTTTTTTGCAGCCAATAGTATCCTCCGGCAGCGGCAAGGCAGATGCTGCAAACTAAAAACCAAAGATTGAAGAACCCTAATTTAAACGCAATAAACGAACCGGTGCTGCTCCCGATGACCTGGGCCACGCTCCAGGCCATGGTATACATTCCGGCATATTGCCCACGGGTATGTTCTGTACTTCTTGAAATATAATAAGAATTCATAAACGGCATAGAGATCATTTCAGCTACCGATATTACAAGCATTGCAAACAGGGCAACCAGCAGTCCGTTATGGAGGGGCAGATTCAAAGTTAGAAAAGCACAGCCCATTAAAAGAGTACCGTAACGCATTAAAACCAGGTATGGCCGGCGGCCTTCTAATTTAAACACAAGTACCATTTCAAAAACTGCAATAAGAAATCCATTGGCAGCCATAACTACCCCAATCCAGAATTCATTTAAATGAAGGTGCGCTTTAAAAAATAAAGGCACGGTGGTGAATAACTGGAAAAAACAAACCGCAAACAACACCTGGAAAAGAAGAAAATATAGAAACGTTTTATCAGCAAAATAACTATTCTTTTCCACCGGTTTAGTTTTGCCTGTGCCGGTATTTTGTTGTTGTGCGAGTGTCACCCTTGGTAAAATTATTAATAACAAAAGCGCAGCAACCATATTGGTACAGCCATCCACCCAGAACAATAACTTATAATTTATAGAGGCAAGAAAGCCACCTAGGGCGCTCCCGATACCCCATCCGAGATTTATTGCAAGGCGCACTAACGAGAACGACTGGGTGCGGTTTTGAGCTGTGCTGTAGTGGGCAATAGCTGAAGCATTTGCCGGTCTGAAAGATTCATTAACCATGCTTAATACAAACGTGCAGATACAGATTGACAGGTAAGTGTTCATTTGCCCCAGCACAATAAATAAAATGCCCCCGGTAAATAAAGCAGCGAACTGCATATAATAGAAACCAAACTTATCACTTAATTTACCCCCGATTAATGCCCCGGTTACAGCGCCAACACCGTAAATAGCTACTACCCATCCGCCTTGTTGAATATTAAACCCAAGATGCCTGCAATACAAAGTCATAAAGGCCAGTACCATTGTGCCGCTCCTATTTATAAGCATTACAATACTAAGTAGCCATATTTTATGTGTAAGCCCTGTATATGCCTGGCGGTATAATTGCCGGGTTGCGGTTATCATAAAAATTATTTCAATTATACTAAAAAATCTTTGTCCCTGGGCACCTTGTCAAATATTTCTGAAACTATACCGGGAGGTATGGCAAGTTTTCTCTTTTGGGTATCTATCCAGGCGCCATCAATTTTTATAATTGCTGAAAGAGTATTATTATTTTTCCAAATCTCATGCATCATGCTCCATCTAGTATAATCTGGGGTTATCTTTTGGAGGGTTACATTAATTTCAACATGATCACCA
This sequence comes from Ferruginibacter sp., assembly GCA_039920545.1. Lineage (GTDB taxonomy): Bacteria > Bacteroidota > Bacteroidia > Chitinophagales > Chitinophagaceae > Ferruginibacter. The sequence continues at coordinate 4,530 of JBDSDN010000116.1, forward strand.
AAAGTAATTTCTCTTTTAAAAATACATTCTTCCCTGAATAATATTGGGCCGATATTAAATTGTTGCATCACAGCGGGGGTGAGCCCGTGCTCCACCAAAAAGGCCATACGGCAGTAAGCCCCAAAATCATAATATCTTGAGTGAAGCACGTGAAAATTAGGATCCAGGTCAGACCATCTTATTTCAACTTTTTTGATAAACTTCCTCATAGTTATTATTTAAAAAAAATCCTTTTCATAATTAATACGAAAAGGATTGATAAAATTATTTATGTAAACTTATTTATACATAATTTCATAATATTCCTTGGCCATACGGTTGCTATCAAACTGCCACCGCACATCCCTCATGCCGTTTTTTACAATCTGCCTCCACACATGGGGGTTATCATAATACATAGGCAACACCTGGTTTTCTAAAATATCATAAATTTTTTCAAGGTCATAGTCATCCTGCTCATGGGTGGTCATTGCGGCATAATCTACCGGGGGCACTAAAAATCCATTGTTACCATGATTGATAAATTCGCAGATCCAGCCATCGTTTGTGCTAAAGTTCACTGCGCCATTCATTGCAGCCGTCATACCACTTGTCCCGCTCGCTTCACGTGGCACACGCGGATTATTT
>JBDSDN010000117.1:0-21414 GCA_039920545.1 Ferruginibacter sp.
ATACAGGCTTTGCATTTGGCATGGGGGTAGAAAGGATTTCCATGCTCAGCTACCAGATAAAAGACCTACGCCTCTTCAGCGAAAATGATATCCGGTTTTTAAAGCAGTTTACAGCGGAGTATTAAAAATATTTTGGGCTTTCGGCCATATACAATAATCAGCAACAGTTACGGCTATACGCTACAAGTCCTCATACCGGCTGGCCGGGTAAAAACCGCCGCCACCGTTATTCCGGGCTTTCCGCTTCTATCCGTCAGCCACTGAGCATACTGCACAGATGAACAATATTATGGCCCTGCTATTTATTCAAAACTTTTTGTAGAACCTTGCTGTTTAGGAAGGGATTTTTAGTGAAGTCCTTTGAAAATTATTCCCCTCGTTTTTGTTTTTCTTTTGCTTCTCCAAAAGAAAAACAAAGAATTCTTAAATCGAAAACCGCCGGCTTTCGGCGATGAGCCCTGAGGTACTTTAGTATTGTGGCTTCAGTATTTACAATTCAAGACCAGTCCCAGTTTAGATAAACCATAAAAGCATTAATAATAAAAATTTCAATTTTATTGAAAGAATATAAATCCCGGCTGGTCAATTTACTTTTTACAACTGTTCAACATGGCTGCTGAACAATCTGAGTTGCATATCATTTGTACTTGATTTTTTTGATCAAGCAGGAAGAACAATAAACATTCATAGAGCTTGCACACTAAAAGCATTTGCGGAAATACACAACAGCATTGTTAGTATAAATAATCTTTGGCATTAAAATTGAAAAATTAAAAGCACATTAAAGCCAAAACAATGAAAAGAACAAGTTTACTTTTAACCAGTTTTATTTTTATAATACTATTTACGTCCTGCGCTACCTCCAAAGAAGCCCGCAATTATAAAAAATCTATAAATGGGCGTTGGCAATTACAAACAGTAGTAACCGAAGGCATCACCGGTAAAATAAAAGCAAAGGTTTTTAATGAAGCAGATTTTAATTGTTTTGTCGGAAGCAATTGGAGCTTTAATCAAAATAACGCCTTAGGAAGTTATACAATTGCAAAAAATGGCGGCGAGTGCGTAGCTGTAAAAAGGGATATACGGTGGTCTGTTTACGAAACAAAAGATCAGCCAACACTATTACAATTTAAGAGGTTAGATAATAAACTAAAAGAAATAGATGAAAACAGTGGAGGCTTTAGGTTTACCATTGTAAAAGTAGATAACGTAAGCATGCAGTTAAGAAGTGATATAACCTTTGAGGGGAAGCCGGCTTCATTTATTTACAATTTTGTAAAAAATTAATTTACCTACACTATTAACTTATAAAAATGAAAAATTTAGTTAGAAATACAATTTTATCTGTCGCTTCTATTATGGTAGTTGCCAGCGGATGCGAAACTACAAAAAGAGCCAGTAATCAGGATAAGGGTGTGGCTGTTGGTGCAGCGGGTGGTGCAGTTATCGGTGGCATATTAGGCAACAATGTTGGAAAAGGGAAAAACACAGCCCTTGGGGCTATACTTGGTGGAGTAATTGGTGGCGTTGCCGGCGGTATTATCGGCAGTAAAATGGACCGGCAGGCAGAAAAAATTAAAACTGAAATACCCGGCGCTAAGGTAGAAAGAGTCGGAGAAGGTATTGATGTAACTTTTGATGAAAACAATCCTGATGGCAGCAAGGCAGGAGTTTATTTTGCAACCAATCAATCTGATATCAATTCAAATTCAAAACTGGCACTGGATAAAATGGTGAAAATATTTGCCGAATTTCCGGAAACAAATATTCTAATAGAAGGGCATACAGATGATGTAGGTAGAGACGCTTATAACCTGACCCTTTCTGAAAAAAGGGCAAACGCAGTTGGTAATTACCTTAAAGCAGCAGGTGTTGCTGCATCAAGGTTTACCATAAAATGGTATGGCGAAACCGCACCAAAAGTAGATAACAGCACTGCAGAAAACAGGGCACTTAACCGCAGGGTGGAATTTGCCATTACCGCCAATGAAAAAATGAAAGCGGACGCAAAAGCTGAAGCAGATAAAAATAAACAGTAACTTTTTTGCAGTACTACCTCCCAACTGCCGGATGATTTTTAATGTTTGATTTAATGGCATGCCCGAAGCCCACTCTTTCAAAAATGGTTTGGGTTAAGGCCAAAATAAACACTTTAAACGTCCTGCAGTTTTTTATTTTTGCAGAATGATAAAAAATATTTGTGTTGTAGGTGCCGGTACAATGGGCAGCGGTATTGCCCTGGCTGCTGCACAAAATAACTTTGACGTGGTTTTATTTGATATTAATGAAATCGTTGTGGCCAAAGCCCGGGTCCGCATTAATGACAACCTGGATTTTTTGGTCGGTAAGCAAAAAATTGCTGAGACAGATAAGGTTTCAATACTTAAAAAAATTGTATTTAGTTCATCGTTGAATGATTGCCGTGCCGGTTTGATCATTGAGGCCATCATAGAAAAGATTGAAGCCAAAGAGGATGTATTTAAAAAATTGGCTCAAATCAATTCTCATCAAACAATTTTTGCCAGTAACACTTCTTCTCTTTCCATATCAACAATACAAAAATATATTCCTCACCCCGAAAGAGTAGTGGGCATGCACTTTTTTAACCCGGCAAATATTATGAAACTGGTAGAAGTGGTAAAAGGATCTTTAACCTCCGATGCTGTAGCTCAGGCTGTAATGGATATTTGTTTGGCTTTGCAGAAAACGCCTGTGTTATGTAATGATGCACCCGGCTTTATTGTAAATCGTGTGGCCCGTCATTATTACCTGGAAGCCATGTACCTGGTTGAAAAAAATATTGCCAGCATAGAAAATATAGATGCTGTAATGGAATCAATAGGCTTTAAAATGGGCCCGTTTAAATTGATGGATCTGATTGGAATGGATATAAACCTGGCCGTATCAAAATCTATTTATGAAGCGTTTGATAAAATAGAAAGATTTAAACCATCGCCTCTCCAGGTTGATAAGGTAGCTAAAGGCCAATTGGGTAGAAAAACCGGGCAGGGTTTTTATGCGTACTAAGATTGTTATCTTGTAGCTATAAAATCCCCAGTCCTTTAGCTCAAAAAAAGATTTATTTCAACAACTGAATTTCATATTGCACCACTTAGCGAAAGCGCTTTGTTGCTTTCTTATGGCAACATAATTGATATAGCCATCAATGAAAAAATAATTGCATTACATAAACTGTTAGCCGCCAAACCTTTTCCGGGGTTTATAGAATCCGTGCCTGCTTATGCCTCCCTGGCGGTTTTTTATGATGCCGTTTTTATAAAAAGTACTCATCCCGGTATTGATACTTCTTTTGATTTTGTAAAAAATTATATAATAAAAATAGCTGCAGAAATAACTAATACAACTTCAAACACCAATGATGAAAAAATAATTATTCCGGTTTTTTACAACGGAGAAGATTTAGCGTATGTAGCCAACTTGCACCAACTAACTATTAAAGAAGTAATCAACATTCACACTTCCATTTACTACCGTGTTTTTATGACCGGCTTTTTACCCGGCTTTGCTTACATGGGTACCGTTGACGAAAAAATAATCACCCCACGAAAAGATAAACCCAGGCTGCTGGTTGCTGCAGGGAGTGTGGGTATAGCAGGGGCCCAAACGGGTATTTACCCAATAAGTTCACCGGGAGGCTGGCAAATAATTGGAGCAACTCCGTTGCAGCTATTTAATAAAATCGGAAGCAATCCCTGTTTATTAAAAGCAGGGGATAGCGTGCAATTTATTTCCATTGATAAACACGAATTTGAAAAATTGAATGAGTATTAAAATCATTAAACCCGGCATTTGCTCCACTGTTCAGGATTTGGGAAGAACAGGCTACCGCTCTTTGGGCGTGGGCCCGGGCGGCGTAATGGATTTTTTTGCTGCTGCTCTTGCAGATTATTTAGTGGGCAATAATGAAAAGCAACCGGTTATAGAAATGCATTTTCCTGCTGCAGAAATTTTGTTTCAGGTAGATGTGCTTTTAAGTGTTACAGGCGGAAATTTTGAGGCTCATATTGATCATGAACCCATCGAAATGTACCAACCCATTTTTGTGCAAAAGGGCTCCGTCTTATCATTCCGGAAACAGGTATCCGGCGCCAGGGTTTACCTGGCAATATATGGAGTAATGGAAACTGAAAATTGGCTGGGAAGTTACAGTACCCATTTAAAAGCAATAGCAGGAGGTTTTAAAGGCAGAATTTTTAAAAAAGATGATACAATTTCCATAACGGATACCAATGTGAAAAAGAACAGTCAGAAATTTTTTATTTCACCTGGCGTAATCGGTTCCATTTATAATAACCCATATACAATACGATGCATTTCGGGTCCCGAGTGGAATTTTATGGGTTCACCAACTGAACAAATATTTTTGCAATCCCCATTTGTTATTACTAATCAATCAGACAGGATGGGTTATCGCCTGGCCGGTGAAAACCTTTCTTTACAAAATCCAATAGAATTAATTTCTTCTCCCGTTAATTTTGGTACGATACAAATATTACCTAATGGACAGATTATTATATTAATGGCCGATCATCAAACCACCGGCGGGTATCCCCGGGTTGCAACCGTTATTGCAGCTGACTTACCTAAGCTGGCTCAATTACAGGTCAACGATAAAATTTATTTTCAACTGGTTTCATTTGCTGCAGCGGAAGAAATGCTAATTTCAATTCATAAAACATTGAGCGAAATAAAAAGCGGCTGTCAAAAATTTTATGAGAAGCATTGATTTGAATTGTGATATGGGAGAAGGCATCGGTAATGAAGAATTGTTAATGCCTTTTATCAGCAGTGCAAATATTGCCTGTGGTTATCATGCTGGTAATGAGGACGAAATAAAACGGGTAGTTAATTTTTGCATAAAATATAAGGTAGCTATCGGCGCACATCCATCTTTCCCGGATAAAAAAAATTTTGGCAGAAATGAAATGCATTTACCGCCGGAAGAAGTGTACCAGTTGGTAAAAAAGCAAATAGAAATATTAAATACAATAACCCTGGCTGCCGGTGCTAAACTGCATCATGTAAAACCTCATGGCGCTTTATACAATATGGCTGCAAAAGATGCACGACTAGCTCATGCCATAGCAAATGCAGTAAAAGATGTAAATGCCGGATTGATTTTTTATGGCTTATCAGGTTCGGAAATGATTGAGGCTGCAACTACAATGGGTTTGCACACAGCCCGGGAAGTTTTTGCAGACAGAACTTATCAGCAGGATGGTTCTTTAACACCGAGGCCTAATGCCAACGCTTTAATTACAGATACAGCAACAGCAATACAACAGGTGATGCAAATAATACACTCAAATAAAATTACCACAACAAACGGGGAAACTATTTCATTACAGGCAGATACGGTTTGTATTCATGGTGATGGGGAGCATGCTCTAGAATTTGCGATGGCGCTAAATGAAGCTTTACAAAAAGCCGGGATAAGTAAACAAAAAATGAAGTAATGAAAAATGCTGCAAAATATTCAGGGGCATTTTTAGGTGCTGCTTTCCTAATGGCCACGTCTGCCATCGGACCCGGGTTTATTACACAAACTACAAAGTTCACTAACCAGTTACTGGCCAGTTTTGGGTTTGTCATTTTAATTTCTTTATTGCTGGATATTGGTGCACAATTAAATATCTGGCGCATCATTGGTGTGTCAAAATTATATGCTCCTGATTTGGCTGATAAAGTCTTCCCGGGGGCGGGTGTATTTTTAACTATACTGATCGTTATTGGGTCATTTGCTTTTAATATTGCCAATGTTGCCGGTGCAGGGTTAGGCTTAAATGTGCTAACAGGATGCAGTGTAGAAGTCGGCGCTATGATAAGTTGTAGTGTAGCAATCATCATTTTTTTAATCAAAGAAGCCGGCAAGGCAATGGATTTGGTCGCCAAAATTCTAGGCTTTGTTATGATTGGTCTTACTTTGTATATCGCCATACAATCTCACCCGCCGGTGGCAGAAGCTTTTCAAAAAACTTTTATTCCTGATACCATTAATGAAACCATCATCTTAACTGTAGTAGGTGGTACGGTGGGCGGGTACATAAGTTTTGCAGGTATTCACCGGTTATTGGATGCGGGCATTTCCGGCCCCGCATCATTGCCAAAAATTTCAAGGAGTTCGGTAACAGGTATTATTCTTACCTCCATAATGAGGGCTATTCTTTTTTTAGCAGTGCTGGGCGTGGTGGTAAAAAATGTACAATTAGATGCAGGTAATCCGGCTGCGACCGTATTTAAATCTGTGGCCGGAAATTTCGGATATCGTTTATTCGGGTTGATTTTATGGAGCGCTGCCCTTACCTCTATTGTGGGCTCCGCTTTTACGTCCGTTTCATTTTTAAAAGCCATAAGTGCTTCGGCACAAAAAAATAACCGGGCTTATATAATTGGCTTCATATTGCTTTCCACCACTATTTTTTTAATCATTGGTAAACCTGTTCCGCTGTTGATTTTTGGCGGTGCCATTAATGGATTGATTTTGCCTGTTGCTTTAGCAATTGTGCTAGTGGCAGTATTAAAGAAGAAAATTATTGCAGGCTATAATCATCCAACATGGATGAGTGTTGCCGGCTGGCTGGTGGTAGCAGCGATGTCGTGGATTAGTGTCAGGGCTATTATTGATTTTATGAAACAGTTTTAAAAATTTTTGAGCAAAAAATAGCTTTGTATGATTTTAGTAACTGGTGGTGCAGGTTTATTGGGTACTGAACTAATAACACAATTACTTGCCCGGGGAAAACAGGTAAAAGCAATTTATAATAAAACAGCGCTTCCCGATTTCAAAAGTGATAATTTAGTACAAGCCCAGGTAGATATCCTGGATGTAGTTGCCCTTGAAAATTGTATGGCCGGTATTTCACAGATTTATCATTGTGCCGCAATGGTTTCATTTGTACCGGGTGATGAGCAGGCACTATTTAAAGTAAATGTAGAAGGTACTGCCAATATTGCAAATGCAGCATTGTATGCAGGGGTAAAAAAAATTGTACATGTAAGCTCAGTGGCGGCGCTTGGCCGCATCAGGGAAGGTGAGGTTATAAATGAAACCATGCAATGGACACCTGCCACCAGCAACAGTAAGTACGGCCAGAGTAAATACCTCGGCGAAATGGAAATGTGGCGGGGTATCGCAGAAGGGCTGGATGCGGTTATTGTGAATCCTGTAATTATCCTTGGCCCGGCAGATTGGGATGAAGGGTCAACTAAAATTTTTAAATCGGCCATTGATGAATTTCCGTGGTACACAGAGGGAACTACCGGTTTTGTAGATGTCAGGGATGTGGCTTCCGCTATGATTGCTTTGATGGAAAGTAAAATTTCGGGCGAAAGGTTTATCATAAGCGCTGAAAATATCAGTTATCATTCCCTGTTTGATATGATTGCAAAAGCATTTAACAAAAGACCCCCTCATAAAAAAGTAACACCTCTGCTTGCAAAATTTGTATGGCGGTTTCAGGCTTTCAAAAGTATATTTACTGGTAATACTCCTCTTATTACCAAAGAAACTGCAGCCACCGCATTAACTAAAGTATATTTTGACAATAGTAAGTTACAAAGGTTTTTACCCCAATTTAAATATCATACCATAGAACAAACCATTGCTTACACCTGCAATGCATTGCAACAAAAGCTTAACAAGCAATAGATTATTTTCGGCTTGTAAAAAATTCAATAAATGAAAATATTAGTAGCCGCCCTGTCTCTTATATTAATCTCTATAACTTCAAGTGCACAATCTAATTATTATGTTAGCGGAAAGGTAGTTAGTACCATAACCTCCCAGCCATTACAAGGTGCCTCAGTATTTGCACAAAACACTACCATTGGTACAGCCACTGATGCCGAAGGGAATTTTAAATTGCAATTGCCAAACGGAGGCTATGATTTGGTGGTAACATTCACAGGCTACAATACTGAAAGCATAAGGGTAACCACAGGCGATGCTGAAAACAGGAATATTGTTTTTCAATTAAAACAAAAAGAAAAAGAAATGATGGAAGTTTCTGTCATTGCTACCACTGAAGTAAAAGATGGGTGGGAAAAATATGGCACTTTTTTCCTGGATGAATTTATCGGTAAAACTTCCAACAGTAAAAACTGCAGTATAAAAAACCCGGAGGTACTGAAATTTTATTTTTCTAAAAGGAAAAATAGGTTGAAAGTTTTGGCAACAGAACCTCTGCAAATTGAAAATAAAGCATTGGGTTATAATATAAAATATGCTCTTGATTCTTTTACGCATGAATATGCCTCTGAAATCAGTTTATACACCGGCTTCCCCTTATTTGAAGAAATGATAGCGTTAGACAGTATACAAAATCATAAATGGAACGATGCCAGGCAACAGGCATACAAAGGATCTGTGCTGCATTTTATGCGGAGCATTTACAATAAAAATTTAAAAGAGGAAGGCTTCGAAATTCAGTTTCTTATTAAAACCGAAAACCGACAGTCAGCACTGGCATTGAAAAATGCTTATGCAGCGCTCCATTACGAAAAAAATGACAGCACCAATACCGTAAATATTTTACCCAACCAGGTTGATGTCGGCGTAATTTATAAAAATGAAAAGCCTGCTGCGGATTTTATAAATTTTAATCCCGGGGAACCTGTAGATTTCCAATTTTCGGTACTCAGTTTTTTGCCAGGGCGCTCTATTACCATAGAACAGAATGGATATTATTTTGAACAAAATGAACTTTCTATAAGCGCTTACTGGACCTGGGACAAAGTAGCAGATGTGCTGCCATATGATTATGTGTTTTAAAAGGTTTAAAAAGTTATACCTTTTAAAAGTTTTTAAACTTCCTGAACTTTTTTACTCATCACTTTGTCCCATAATTCCGGGATGCGTTTTATCCAAACCAACTCTCTTTTTACTTTGCCCGCCTCCTGTGCAGGTGTACCCCAATAAGTTTTATTGCCCTCCAGGTCACCGGATACCCCGGTACGACCCAGTAAGACAGCATTTTCTCCAATGGTTAGCGTTTTATTTACAATGACCCCTCCCCATATAGTTACTCCATCTTTTATGGTAACCACCCCCGCCACCACAACGTTGGCGGCCAGCAAACAATTTTTTCCTATTACGGTATCATGGCCAATATGAATAAGGTTATCCATTTTTGTCCCACTGCCAATGATAGTATCATGGCTCACACCACGGTCTATCGTACAGTTAGAGCCAATCTCTACAAAATCTTCGATAATGACCCTGCCGCAACTCGGCATTTTTTTATACCATATTGGCCTGTCTTTTTTTGTGTTGTAATAAAAAGCATCACTGCCAATAACAGTACCAGCCTGTATAATAACATTGTCCCCGATAATGCAATAATCCATTACAGTTACATTGGGGTGAATAATACTGTTTCTCCCGATACTTACGTTATGTCCGATATATGCAGATGGGTAAATAAAAGAGCCTTCACCGATTTTTGCAGTATCACTTATTATTTTTTCAGCCCTTATAAATGGCCTGAAATGATTTACAATTTTGCAATACGCTTCAAAAGGGTTTTCTACAATCAACAGCGCTTTGCTTTCGGGCACACTTGTTTCTTTATTAATGATTATAAAATCTGCATTACTGTTTATACAGCTTTCATAGTATTTAGGATGATCTGCAAAAACCAAATCGCCGGGTTCTACTTTATGCAATTCATTTATACCGGTGGCATTGCCTTTATCATTTCCAATAATTTTTGCTTGTATTAAATTGCCAATCCATTGCACCGGCACAGGGGAGGGAAACTGCATAGTAACATGTTTTGTCAAAGGTACTGTGCTTTGTTTTTATTTAAAATGGCATTATTTCATGAGAATGTGCCGCTGCCCTAAATTTTATTTCAGTTATAAATCAATAATTTCTTTCAATATTTTTTTTCATTTTTGTATAATATTTTTTTTCGAATGTCGTTTTAAAAAATTAAAGACTAAAAGTTGAAGTGGTTGAAAGCCTCATTTTATCAGGTGTTTTCAGTAAATAAAATTTTTATTTTTTATTTTAAAGGGTAATGCTTTTTTGTTGAATTATAAATGTTGATAAAAATGCAGGCCCTTATCCACACGATAAAAAAAAATGTGAATAAAATAATTAAAAATAATTTTCCTGTTAGCGAAAATTATTTTTAATATTGTGTAAGGGATTTACTATCCCGGTACTTACTAACCCACCTATATAATAAAGCCCGGCTCTAAAAATGCCGGGCTTTGTCTTTTTAAAAACTTTAGCGCACCCTTTTTTATTTTATAAAATTCTCCCCGTTTGCATTCAAAGTTGTTCTTCTTTTAGCTATAAATTGTTTGATTTATTATCTGTATGAACAAGACAATAACAATTATCTTGCAGGCAAATAAATAAAAGGGTTATGCTAAAATCAATGACTGGCTTTGGACGGGCAGAACAAACAGTAGGTGAAAAAACATTCCTGGTAGAAGTAAAAGCCCTGAACGGTAAGCAATTTGAATTACAGTTGAAATTACCTCCCCTGCTTAAACCCTACGAGTTTGATATAAGAAACATACTGCAGGAAAATTTATTGCGGGGCACAATAGATTGCTATGTTAACATAAAACAAAATGGTACTACCAAGCCGGTTAATATAAATACAGAGTTAATCAAATCCTACTTTCTCCAAATTAAAGACCTGGCCTCTGAATTAGATATAGATACCAATTCAGTACTTAGTGCCTTGCTTCGGTTACCAGAAGTTGTAAGCCCCACCAATGATATCCTGAATGAAAATGATTTTAAAGAATTTATACTTGTGTTACAAGCTGCCATAAAAGAGTTAAATGGTCATAGAATAGAAGAAGGTACTTCATTGGAAAAAGATTTGCTCACCCGTATTCAAAATATAAAAGAACAGGAAGAGTGTATTCTTGACCTGGAACCTAACCGCAAAACCAGGATACAGGATGAAATACATCAGCTACTGGAGGAACATGTAGGTAAAGAAAATATAGACAACAACCGGATGGAGCAGGAACTCATTTATTATATGGAAAAAATTGACATTCATGAAGAGCAAATAAGGCTTCGGCAGCATTGTGAATATTTTAATGAAATCATTAACGGCCCTGAAGAAGGCAAAGGAAAAAAACTTTCTTTTGTACTCCAGGAAATTGGCCGGGAAATAAATACTACGGGAAGTAAAGCTTATGATGCAGGTATACAAAAATGTGTTGTAAAAATGAAAGATGAATTGGAGAAAGCAAAAGAACAGGTATTGAACGTACTATAAAGAAGTAAAAGAAAAATTGATTTTTTCCTTTTGGTATTTTATCAGGTTTCTATTATTTATATTTTGAGTAATTATTTTATCAATGGGTTTTAATATCAAAAAAACAGCCTGGTTTATTTTCCTTACCGCCATTTGTTTGGCCATTATTTCCTGCCGTCAAATTAATGTTTTTGAAAAAGATACGCCTATCCCCGGTTACAAATGGCAAAATAATTTTGCTGCTACCGGAAACTTTAATATAGCCGACACCGTTTCAGCTTACAATCTTTATATAGTACTGCGCCATACTGATGCATACCTGTATAATAATATCTGGTTAAGTGTGGGCCTTCAATCACCGGGAGATACCATGTATGCTCAGAAAATAAACCTGAGCCTGGGTAATGATGCTGCGGGCTGGGCAGGTTCCGGTATGAATGATATCTGGGAAGTAAGAAAATTATTAAATGCTGAGCCTCGCAGGTTTAAAAAAAATGGAACCTACAGGTTCGAGATTTTTCAGGTAATGCGGGATAACCCGTTGCTTCATGTTTTAAGCGCAGGCCTCAGAATAGAAAAAATTAAATAAGCGTTGTTAAAAAAAATTAACAGCCATAGCAACTCTAAATACGATTTACAGGCGTTAATAAAGAAACAATTCTTTATTTTGCATAGTCTCTGAATATCACAGCACTTTTAAAATTTTTTATTTCGTGTCTCCTAAAATCTTCATTGTACTTATTACCTTCATTTTTAACCTGAATGCAAAAGCTCAGTTTGAATATGTACAGTTGGGTGAATTTGGCCTTACGGCCGGAGCCGCACATTATTTTGGCGATTTAAATACCCGGGCCGGAATAAACCGCCCTAAACCTGCTTTAGGCGCTTTTTACCGTAAACAATTTGGAAATTATATCGGCCTGCGCCTGGCCGCACATTACGCCCAATTGGGATACAGCGATATTTATAGTAAAAATCAATTTCAGCAAACAAGAAATTTGAGTTTTAATACCAACATCTGGGAAATTTCTGCCCAAGGCGATTTCAATTTTTTTAAATTCGTGCCTGGAACGCAGTACTCATTCACTCCCTACATAACACTGGGGGTAGGGTTATTCAGTTACGACCCCTATGCTTTCCTTAAAGGGGAAAAGCAATTTTTACGTCCGCTGGGTACAGAAGGCCAAACCACAGCTTACCTTGGCCGTAAAGAATATGGCAACACGAGTTATTGCATTCCATTTGGCGTAGGTGTAAAATATAACATTTCGCAAAAAGTAAATATTTCATTTGAAGTAACAAACCGGTTTACAGGTACTGATTATTTAGATGATGTAAGCACCACTTTTGCCGGTAAGTCAAATTTTCCTGATGTAAATGGAGTTCCTACTACAGCCGGCCTCCTGCAGGACCGCAGTTATGAAATAGATCCAAATTTTACTTTAGGCATCCAGGGCAGACAGAGAGGTTTCAGTAAACAAAAAGACCAATATATTATTGCTGAAGTGGGTATTTCATTCAATTTGAGTACTTACAAGTGCCCAACGGCTAATTAAAGGGAATAAAGCGCCGAATGCTTATCTGCAATCTACATTTCCCCACTTCAAACACGCTTTTAAAAAATATACTTTCCGCTTTTGACTTCACGCAATGCAAGCCAAACTTTCCTTCTCCGCCTTTAATGATATTTTTAGTTTTAATTACTACAAAGCTCAAGTATAATTTCTGTTACCTTATCACCAAAAATATACCTGCAAATATTATTATGTCTTAAAAATAGAGGACATATAAGTAAACATCGTTTTCATTCAATTTTTATTACTTTTGCGCCCTTAGTCAGGCCCTTTGCCTGACTGATTTTTATATACCGCATGAGTTTTTTAGAGAATTTAAATCTGCAGCAATTGCCCAGGCATATTGCCATCATCATGGATGGTAATGGCAGGTGGGCACAAGAGCAAGGCCAGGGGCGGCTTTTCGGCCACCTTCATGGTGTAGAAAGTGTGAGGAATATTGTAGAAGGTGCAGCAGAAATACATATTGAATACTTAACACTTTATGCTTTTAGCACTGAAAACTGGGAAAGGCCGGAGTATGAAGTGACGGGTCTCATGGAATTATTGGTAGATACCATAAGAAATGAAGTGCCTACCCTAAACAAAAATAATATAAAGCTTCATGTGATAGGGGATATGGAAATGCTGCCTGAAAATGCCCGCAAAGAATTGCAGGATGCTATCAAGGATACCAGTACTAATACTGGCTTAAACCTAATTATGGCCTTAAGCTATAGCAGTAGGTGGGAGATTGCCTATGCCATAAAAAAAATAGCAACTGATGTAAAAAAAGGGAAAATTTTGCCTGAAGAGATTACCCAGGATACTTTGCAGCATTACCTTGCCACCAGCGCCTTTCCGGATCCTGAACTGATGATACGCACCAGCGGGGAATTTAGAATAAGTAATTTTTTAGTTTACCAATTGGCTTACGCAGAACTTTATTTTACCAATACCCGGTGGCCCGATTTTAAAAAAGAAAATTTATACGAAGCTATTGCAGATTACCAGCAGAGGGAGCGGCGCTTTGGTAAAACCGGGGAGCAAATTAAAAATTCAGCAAGTAAGTAAAAGTGAAATGTCGTTGACGCCTTCCACCCAAGGTGGTATTGTGTTTCATTTAACAAATAGTTTTCATTAATGGGCTTAATTTGCCGCACTTAAATACAATTGATGCAAAGATTTTACCAGAACAGTTTTCTTATAGTTGTTTTATTTTTTACCTGTCAGCAAATATTTGCTCAAACCGATACTTTGCCACCTGTTTCAGTAAATCCTGCCCTCCAGGAAATTTATAATTCCAAAGTTGCTAAACCCTATAAAATTGCCGGCATTTCTGTTACCGGAACTAAAGCTTTCGATCAAAATCTTATCACTTCTATTTCCGGCCTTGCCGTAGGCGATATCGTGCAGATACCAGGTACTGATGTTTTCAGTAAAGCCATAGCAAAGTTGTGGAAACAAAGCCTGGTATCAAATGTTCAGATAAACCTTACCCGGTTAGAAGGTGCTGATATTTATGTAGAAATTGAATTGACTGAAAGGCCGCGGTTACTTGATTTTAAATTTGTAGGAATAAAAAAAGGTGAACAGGACGACCTGGCGACAAAAACAGGCTTAGCTAAAGACCGTGTTGTTACAGAAAATATGAAGCTTAGTGCGGTAGAGGCGATCCGCAAATTTTATTTTGATAAAGGATATAGAAATGTTACAATCGATATGCAGGAACAGCCCCTTACTACCTCAAGCAACGGGCTGGGCATTACATTTTTTATAAATAAAGGGCAGAAAGTAAAAGTTAATGAAATCAATTTTACTGATAATAATGAGATAGCCGATAACAGGCTCAAAAAGCAAATGAAGGGAACGAAAGAGATGACTAAAATCACCCTTTTCCCTGATAAAATTATCAGCCCTTACGGCGATAGCGCAAGAACCCCAGGGTTTAACCAATACCTGAAAGAGATGGCCTATCTTTCTCCCTCAAAAACCAAGGAATATCTTGATCCCTATTTCCGTTTTAAATTGTTCAGCAGCGCCAAGTTTAGTGAAAAAAAATATTCAGAAGATAAAGAAAAAATACTTGATTATTATAATGCCCAGGGCTTTAGGGATGCTGTAATTGTGGCGGACACTCAGTTTTATGATAAAAAGGGGAATATTAATGTAGATATTAAAATGTCCGAAGGGCACAAATATTATTTTGGCAACATTACCTGGAAAGGAAATACCAAGTACAACGATTCGGTACTTAACTATTTTCTGGGCATCAACAAAGGTGATGTTTATAACCTCGATGTTTTAAATAAAAGACTTGGCAAACAATTATCAGCCGAAGGTGGAGATATTGGAAGCCTTTACCAAAATGATGGTTATCTTTTCTTTAGGGTAGACCCTGTAGAAACAGCCGTATATAATGATACCATAGATTATGAAATCCGCATGACAGAAGGTTCCCAGGCAACCTATGGCCATATCACTGTTTCAGGGAATGAAAAAACAAAAGATTATGTGGTGCTGCGGGAGCTGCGGACAATACCGGGAGAAAAATTCAGCCGTGAAGATATTATACGAACCCAGCGTGAATTATCACAACTTGGTTTTTTTAATCCGGAAAAAATAACTCCAAATGTTGTTCCTCATTCTGAGGATGGGACCGTAGATATCAATTGGCAGGTAGAAGAAAAATCTGCTGACCAGTTAGAACTCTCTGCAGGATTTGGCGGCGGTATCGGGCTTACCGGTACTTTGGGTGTTACCTTTAATAATTTTTCCCTAAAAAATATCAATAAAGGGTCCAGTTGGGATCCTTTACCTTCCGGCGACGGTCAAAAACTCAGTGCCAGGATACAGTCTAACGGTAAGGCATACAGGTCATACAATTTTTCCTTTACTGAACCCTGGCTCGGAGGCAGAAAAAGAAATTCATTTTCGGTGAGTTATTTTAATACCAAATATGCAAATGCGTATGATCAGTTTGGCGGTTATTGCAAAACATGCGGGGATACTTCATTTGTAAAAACCGTTGGCTTTGGAGTTTCTTTGGGTAAGCAGTTAAAGTGGCCTGATGATTTTTTCAATCTTATTTATTCGGTGAATGTGCAGCAATACAAGCTTAAAAATTATTCCAACATTTTCAGGGGGCTTAGTAATGGGAATTCTACCAACATAAGTTTAAAGCTCACCTTGCTCCGCAACTCTGCAGGTCCTAATCCGTTATTCCCTACAAGCGGCTCTAACTTTTTGCTCAGCGGGCAGTTCACCTTACCCTATTCTTTAATAGGTATAGAATCATCTACCAGTAACCAATACAAGCTCCCGGAATTTCATAAGTGGCGGTTTAATAGTGAATGGTATGTACCTATTGGTCGGGCCAGGGGCGCTGAAAAAAATAAACAGTTTATATTAAAAGCCGCAGCAAAATATGGCTTCATCGGGAAATATAATCAAAAACTCCAGGTATCACCGTTTGAACGCTTTCAGTTGGGTGATGCCGGTTTAAGCAATACTACTGCCTTATTAGGCTATGATATTATAGCCCAAAGAGGCTATCCTGTTTATAGTAATTCCAATCCTAAAATAAATCCTGATGGAATACAGCCTACGGAATATTTTACCATTTTTAATAAATACAGTGTAGAATTGAGATACCCTTTCAGCACTGGTGCCAGCAGTACTATCTATGGCTTAACTTTTTTTGAAGCTGCAAACGGGTGGTATAAGTTCCAGGATTACAACCCGTTCAAACTTCGCCGTTCGGTTGGTATAGGCATGCGTTTCTTTCTTCCGGCTTTTGGTTTGTTGGGCTTTGATTATGGTATCGGGTTGGATCGGTATAATCAAAATACGGGATTGAAAGGGGCAGCAAAATTCACATTCCTCCTTGGACAGGAACCAGAATAAAATTTATTTTAAAACGGGTATTCATCATACAATCAGCATTTTTTAGTACTAAAATTTTTAAACATGAAAAAAATATTAGTTGTAGCATTCGGCCTTTTGATGATTTCTTTTTGTGCCACAGCCCAGCGCTATGCTGTCATTGACTCTAAATATATTTTAGATAAAATTCCTGAATATAAAGAATCACAAAAAAAGCTGGATCAGTTTAGTGAATTGTGGCAGTTGGAGCTGGATCAGAAACAGGCTGCCATGGATAAAATGTATAAAGATTATGATGCAGAACAGGTAATGTTACCTGATGCTTTAAAGAAAAAAAGAGAAGATGAATTGTTTAACAAAGAAAAGGAACTGCGGGATTTACAAAGAAAGCGCTTTGGCTTTGAAGGTGACCTGTTTAAGAAAAGGCAGGAGCTGATAAAACCAATACAAGACAGGGTTTACAATGCCGTGCAGAAATTGGCCGTGGAAAAACAATATGATTTTATTTTAGATAAAAGTGAAGGAATTACTGTTATCTTTGCCGACCCAAAATTGGACAAAAGTGATGATGTCCTAAAAAATATGGGTGTTAAATAAATCATAATCGACTGTATTTCATGCAGCGAAGAACGAATAAAATCATTCTAATAAAAAAATAAACAAGTAAATCTTAAAATTGACAATGAAAAAATTAATCGTAGCCGGTATAATGGCTTTAGGAATCTTTAGTGTATCTGCCCAAAACAAGATAGGGTATATAAGTACAGATGAGTTAATAGGTTCTATGCCAGAAGCAGAAAAGGCCAATAACGAATTAAAACAGTACCAGGCAGACCTTGGGCAACAATACCAGGATATGGTTGCTGATTTTAACCAAAAAGACAGTATTTATTCCAGGGATTCAAGCAAGCTATCTGCCAGCATGAAAATAATAAAAAGAAACGAACTTGTTGACCTTTATCAAAGAGTGAGTGGCTGGCAACAGCAGGGCCAGGAACTTTACCAACAAGAGGCGCAAAAGAAAGGTGCTCCGTTAAGGGATAAAGCTTTGGTTGCAATTAAAGAAGTTGCAAAAGAAAATGGTTATAGTTATGTGTTAGATGTAAACTCAATAATTGTTGGCCCTCCCGGAGATGATATATTACCATTAGTGAAAAAGAAATTGGGAATAAAGGAAATGGCTCCAAAAACTGGCGCCCCGGTTAAGAAAAATTAATCCTGAAAATATTTTTTTACAGCCCTCCGTAACTTCGGGGGGCTTTGTTATTTTTGATACATGGATAAACAGCCAATAGGCGTATTTGACAGCGGTTATGGAGGATTAACTGTTTTAAAAGAGATCATTGCATTATTACCAACTTATGACTATATATATCTGGGAGATAATGCCCGTTCACCTTACGGTACCAGGAGTTTTAAAACTGTTTATGCATATACCCTGCAAGCGGTAGAATGGTTTTTCAGCCAGGGTTGCCACCTGGTAATATTAGCTTGTAATACTGCATCAGCAAAGGCGCTTAGAACCATACAGCAAAATGATCTTCCCAGAATTGATGAGCAGAAAAGAGTATTAGGGGTGATACGCCCTACGGCAGAAGTAATTGGCAGTTTGACCAAAACAAATCATGTAGGCATCCTGGGGACTAATGGTACAGTTCAGTCAAATTCTTACGTAATAGAAATAGAAAAATTTTTTCCGCATATTAAGGTCAGCCAACAGGCTTGTCCTCTTTGGGTACCATTAATAGAAAATAATGAGTACCTCCACCCGGGCGCCGATTACTTTGTAAAGGAAGGTATAGAAGGATTGTTATCGGCAGATCCGGAGGTGGATGCGGTTTTACTCGCCTGTACCCATTACCCTCTTTTGATGGATAAAATAAAACAGGTTATGCCGCCAGGGATTAATATAATAACCCAGGGAAATATTGTTGCAAAAAGCCTGCAGCAATACCTTATACGTCACACGGGGATAGAAAAAAATTGCAGTAAAACTGGTGAGGTTAGTTTTTTTACAACCGATACTACAGAAGATTTTGATAGCCATGCAGCAATTTTCTTTGGTAAAGCGGTAAAATCGGGTCATATCACGCTTTAAACACGATTCATTATTAAAATAATCAGTATTCATTATAAATTTTACTCTTAAATCCCTACCTTTGCCGTCCTTTCACAAGAAGCAAGGATGGTGCCTTGCTGCTGAAAATACCATTTAACAATATTTGTAAAAGGAAAATTTAATAAAAATGCCGGGAAAAAAAAGAACTTATCAGCCTCATACACGCCGCAGAAAATCTGTTCATGGTTTCCGTGAGCGCATGTCGACTGCAAACGGCCGCAAAGTATTAGCCAGCCGCAGGGCAAAAGGGCGTCACCGCCTTACGGTTTCTGATGAACATGGTTCTAAAAAATAGACTCCATTTTTGTTGTACAACAACAGAGAATCTTATACAAGCCCTCCTATTTTTTGAGGGCTTTTTTTATGACGCTATTTATTTTTACAACCTGGTGATACATACCCGCATCTGCAGTTAAAGGTTTACTTAAATAACTTTAACATTATTTAACTTTAAATAATTCCCTTTCTAAGATTTTACCTGAAGTACTGATAATGCCTTAATCTTTACTGATATGCTATATTTTTTTTAACCTTTAGGTACATAGGAACTGATATGGAATATAGAGAACGCTTTTTTTTAAAAAAACAAGATAAACTCAAAAGTCATAAAACGATTGAGTTGTTGTTCAGCAAGGGAAATAAATTTTCCGCTCCTTTATTTAAAATTATCTGGTTGCCTCAAAATCCGGTGGCTATATTACAGGCAGGAGTAGGGGTGAGCAGCAGAAATTTTAAAAAAGCCGTAGACAGAAACAGGATAAAGCGTTTAATGAGAGAAGCCTGGCGTTTGCAAAAAAATGAGTTGGAGAAAAGCCTGCAGGGGAAAAATAAAACTTTATCCGTTTTTATTTTATTCACCGGTAAGGAACTTCCCCACTACAGCCTGGTGTTTGACAAATTTAATTACATAATAAACCGGCTCATTAATTTAACTGATGCAAAAACTTAAGCAAATTCTTAGTTTTCCGTTTATATTTTTAATAAAATTATACCAATGGATTATTTCTCCCTTGCTGGGGCCGAAGTGCAGGTTTACGCCAACCTGCTCTCAATATGGCCTGGAAGCTTTCAAAAAATTTGGACCGCTAAAAGGTTTTTGGCTTACTGCAAAACGGATAAGCAAGTGCCATCCCTGGGGAGGGCATGGATATGACCCTTTGCCTTAAATAAAAAACCTGCAAGCCTTACAAAAGATTGCAGGTTTTTAGATAAAAATTATCTAAATAAAATCAATCAGGTCCTGGTTTAATTTCTCTTTATCGGTATACCACAATCCATGGGGTGCGCCTTCATATACCACCAACCTGGAGCCGCTGATCATTTTTGCTGATTCTTCTCCAGTAGGTTTAATAGGAACGGTAACATCTTTATCTCCATGAATAATAAGTGTCGGAACATTTATTTTAACGACATCTTTCCTGAAATCTGTAGAAGAAAACGACTTGGCACATTCCAGTGTAGCAATAGGAGAAGCGTCCATAGTTTTGGTTAAGCTGTTTGCTAAAAATGCGGCACTTACCGGGTGGTGCACCATTGTCACCCCAAAAAAAGCTTTATTAAAATCTTCCATAAAAGCAGGCCGGTCATCTATCATGCCCTTAGCCATTTTATCAAAATCTTCCTGCGGTACCCCGTCGGCGTTATCATCGGTTTTAAGCATGTAAGGCACAACGGCACTTATTAAAACAACTTTACTTACCCGTGCACCTCCATGCAGAGAAAAATATTTCGCAATCTCTCCGCCACCCATAGAGAATCCCACCAGGGTTACATCCTGCAGGTCCAGCTCATCTAATAAAACTTTTAAATCGCCTGCCAGGCTATCGTAATCGTAACCAGTTGCGGGCCGGTCAGATTTTCCAAAACCCCGCCTGTCATAAGTAATACAACGCATTCCCTGTTGCGGCAATTGAGTTATTTGATATTCCCACATTGCCCCGCTTAAAGGCCATCCATGAATGAATACTACATTTTTCCCTTCTCCAAGGTCTTCATAATAAATTTTTACTGCTTCCCCGTGTGGGGCAGGTGATTTTACAAATGGCATAAAATATTTTTAAATGATAACTAGATATGTTTTATTCCAAACATGCTGCCACTTTTTTTTATATTAAAAAATCCTTTATAAGAAAAAAATAAAAAGAAACTGTAGAATTCTTTACTCTAAAACAAAAGCTGCAATCTTAATGAATGCAGCTTTTAATTTTAAAAGAGATAATGAAAAATTATTTTGACGCAGCCTCAAAACGCTCTGCAACTTTATTCCAGTTTATTACATTCCAGATTGCCTCCAAATAGGCCGGCCTTTTATTTTGATACTTCAGATAATAGGCATGTTCCCAAACGTCTACTCCTAAAATCGGCATTCCTTTTACTTCTGCAATATCCATTAACGGGTTATCCTGGTTTGGAGTAGAACTTACTTCAAGTTTACCATCCATAACAATAAGCCAGGCCCAGCCACTCCCAAAACGGGTAGTGCCAGCAGCGTTTAATTTTTCTTTAAAAGCTTCAAAAGTCCCGAAGGCTGAATTAATTTCATCAGCTAATTTTCCGGACGGAGCCCCGCCCGCATTAGCAGCCAGGGTATCCCAAAAGAAAGTGTGGT
>JBDSDN010000118.1:0-3901 GCA_039920545.1 Ferruginibacter sp.
ACTTATTATCGGGGCTGTATTTTAAATTTCGAAGAATTATAAACCCAATATCTTTTTTCTTCATTTTATCGCCCACCCAGGTAATCTTTCCCCGATACTCTGTGGCTACTTTGTACACCTGGATAATGATATCTTTTTTAGGGGTTTTCATCCATTTACCTGTAATGTCATTTGGATTATTCTGCGAATAAGAATTTATGGACAGCATCAGCAGAAATTGCAACAAAAATGGTTTCATAAAAATTTAATAAAAGTTTTAAAAATAAAAGTTTTAAAGCTTTGCGAAGTTGTTCAAAAAGTTTTCAGTTGAAAGTCGCCATTAAAAGCTTTAGCATTTTAGTTATTTAATAATTTCAATTTTTGTGATAGGATGTATTTCGGCCCACCCGTTATGGGTATCTATCACATAACTACCCGTAACTTTTACATGCTCCCCTAATTTTGGTATCTGCACCTTATTTATGTATCCTTCGCAAGTACTCCCTACTTTTTTTAAGCCGGTGCTGTTGGCACATACTGCTTCTATAACCAGGTTCCCTTCCTTGCTTTTTATATTTCTGCTGTTAATAAAGGTTTGCTGCCCGGCATCCGGCCTTAAAAGCATATGGTGATCTCCGTCTTTATTTTCGCTGCTTTCTGTTATTATTCCGCTCACGGTTACACACTGTTCTATTACTTTTAGCCTTTTAGCGTTGTATACATATTTCCACAACCCGGCATCGCAGCCGCCTGAGGCGGAATTATTTTTCCCGCTTGCTGTGCCATTAGCTGGTAATGTATTTTCATTCGTTTGTTTCTTAAGTTTTTTTATCTTCTGGGCCTGGCATAAAGTTGCTGGCAGGGTACATAAAATGATAATAAAGCAGATTTTAAACAACGATCTAAGCATGACCTGATTTTAAGTTGTAAACCAATGCAAATACTTAACCAACTTTCTGTATTTCCCGGTCTGCTTTTTTCTTCAGTTTTTCAAATAGCCATACGGTAAGCAGCAACCACGCAAAGCCGATGCAAACCCCGGCGGCTACATCACTTGGGTAATGCACTCTTAAATAAATGCGGCTCAAACCTATTAAAAATGAAAATGATATAAACAAAAAACCCAAAAAATATTTGTACCATTTTGAAATATTCGTTTTCCAAATAAGGTAGGTGAGCAAGCCATAAAAAATAAAGGCAGAAGTTGCATGCCCGCTGGGGAAACTGAAGTTATTTAAGGGTTCTATTAAGGGGTGTGGCGGGCGAAGACGGTGAAACGACAGCTTCATAAAATAATTTACTAAAAAACCACCAAGGCCAATGACTGCAATCTCAACTGCCCTTTTCCAGTGTTTTTTAAAAAGGTAGATAACTACCAGTAACGCATACCCTATTTTTAAAAAGCTAGCTGAAGCAAACCAGGTAACGGCTTTCATAAACCCTGTAAGCGAATTGCTGATGACATGAAGAGAGAAGAAATTGAAAATTGCCAGGTCGACGGCCTCTTCTTTCTCAGCAAGTACTTCATGTACTATCAATACAAATAATAACAACGCCCCGCCAAAAAGGCCCAGGAGAACTAATAGTGGAAGGGGAAGTTTTTTAAAATATTTTTTATTGAAGGTGCTGGTGCTTTGCATAATCTATCAAGTTAGTAAATTCATAAAAGCCGCAAATAAAACGGAAGCGTTTTGTTTGTGAAAATCCAAATTATGTGGCGAAAATATAGTTTTAACCACTTACCGTAGTAATCCTTACAGGATCATTCTACAATACTATGTTGGACATACATCCAATACCCCAGGTAAAAGGAAAATATATTGCCGGGAAGGTTTTTCATTAAACAGCCCAACAAAAATAGCAGAGCTCAATATCTGGCATAAATTTTTAATGATATTGGCATGATGAGAAAGCCCGCACAACCAACAAAAAAGCTAGCCGCATTAATCGCCAGGGGAAAGCGCTCCCCTATGCCTGTAGATCTTTATCCTATGTTAGCCACGTTGGTAGATAAGCCTTTTGACAGTGATGACTGGGAATATGAAATAAAATGGGATGGTTACCGGGCCCTTGCATACCTGGATAAGGGAAAGGCAGATCTAAAATCCCGCAACAATAAATTATTCAATGAAAAATTTTATGCAGTATTCAATGAATTAAAAAAATGGAAAATAAAGGCGGTGGTGGATGGTGAAATAATTGTAGCAAACCAAAACGGAATCGCCGATTTTGGGGCATTGCAAAACTGGCGCAGTGAAGCCGACGGAAATCTTTTGTTTTATGTTTTTGATATTCTTTGGCTGGATGGCATCTCTTTGATGGAACTCCCATTGAATGAAAGACGGGAAATATTAAAAACTGTATTACCAAACAGTAATAAAATATTATGGAGTGAATCTTTTAATACAAAAGCAACGGAGTTATTTGACACCGCAAAAAAAATGAGCCTTGAAGGAATAATGGCCAAGAAAAAAACATCCCCCTACAGCCCAGGCGGACGCACAAAAGACTGGCTGAAAATAAAAACAGAGCTGCGGCAGGAAGTTGTAATCGGGGGGTTCACTTTAAATGAAGGCTCTTCAAAATCTTTCAGCTCTTTACTGGTAGGTGTTTTTGAAAAAGGAAGATTAAAATATACCGGCAAAATAGGCACGGGGTTTTCCCAAAAACTACAAGCAGAATTGATGAAACAATTTAAACCCCTGATCATACAGAAGCCCCCATTTGAAGAAATACCTGATATCAATAAACCTTCCCGGTTTAGGCCTGATCCACCAAAGGCAAACGCCGTCTGGCTAAAGCCCACATTGGTATGTGAAGTGGCTTTCAGGGAAATGACCAGTGATGGAGTGATGCGTCATCCATCTTTTCAGGGCATGCGGATTGATAAGCCTGCCAGTAAAGTCACCTTAGAAAAGGAAATTAAAAGGGAATCGATTGTCAAGGATAAAACGAATAAGGCCGCAATTATTACAGTACCGCAAACCGGTAACGTCAATTCTTTTTTAAACCCCACCGATGAAACCCAGCTCCGGAAAATCCAGGGGCATGAGATAAAATTCGGCAACCTCAGCAAGATATTCTGGCCCAAAGAAAAAATTACCAAAAGGGATATGCTTAACTATTATTACCAGGTTGCGGAATATATTTTACCCTATCTCAAAAACCGGCCGCAATCGCTCAACCGTTTTCCTAACGGGATAAACGGAATAAGTTTTTATCAAAAAGACGTTACCGGAAAAGTACCGGACTGGATACCAAAATTCCCTTATACAGCTGACGGAGAAAATAAAAATTTTATGCTTTGTAATAACGAAGCCACATTATTATATATGGCCTCCCTGGGCTGTATAGAATTCAATCCCTGGTCCAGTACCATTAATAAACCCGGTAACCCGGATTGGTGCATTATAGACCTGGACCCTGATAAAAATTCTTTTAACCAGGTAATAGAAGCAGCGCTGGTAACAAAAGAGATTTTAGATGCCGCCAAAGTGGATTGCTTTTGTAAAACCTCCGGCTCTACCGGTTTGCATATTTATATTCCGCTGGGCAAAAAATATTCTTATGAAGCATCAAAAGAATTCGGCAGGCTTATAGCCCACCTGGTGAATGATACCTTACCAAAATTTACCAGCATAGAAAGAGCTATAAAAAACCGTGACCGTAAATTGTATATCGATTTTCTGCAAAACCGCCCGCAGGCTACCGTCGCTTCAGCATATTCCTTAAGACCTAAATCGGGGGCTACTGTCTCTATGCCCCTGCATTGGGACGAAGTAAAAAAAGGATTGAAGATGACAGATTTTACTATCCGCAATGCCATCAGCAGAATAAGAGAACAGGGAGATATTTTTAAAGCTGTATTGGGTAAGGGGACAGACATGAAAAAGGCCATAAAAAACCTGGAGGATTTATAAAA
>JBDSDN010000119.1:0-6916 GCA_039920545.1 Ferruginibacter sp.
ATGTTGCGGTAGCGCCCTCTAACCCCCAGGTTATTTATGCCGCAAGTGGCGAAGGTCTTCAACGGCCTGATCTTTCTGTTGGTGATGGCGTTTACAAATCCTCTGATGCCGGGAAAACCTGGACAAATATGGGCTTAAAAGATGCCCAGCAAATCGGGGGGCTTGCCATAGATCCGAAAAATGAAAACCGGGTTTTTGTTGCCGCCCTTGGCCACCCCTATGGGCCTAACAAAGAACGTGGTGTGTACCGCAGTACGGATGCAGGTAAAACCTGGGAAAATGTTTTATATAAAGATGAAAATACAGGGGCGGTTCAAGTTACTATTGATCCCAATAACAGCAATATTGTTTATGCGGACCTATGGGCCGGCCGGCAAGGGCCCTGGGAAAATGGCAGATGGCAAGGGAAAGAGAGCGGCTTATTTAAAAGCACAGATGGCGGGGACACCTGGAAAAAACTTACAACGGGTTTGCCCACTACCGAACAGGGCCTGGGCCGCATTGGATTTTGCATAGCGCCAACCAATTCTAAGCGTTTATACGCCACCGTGGATGCCGGTGACCTGGGGGGTATTTACCGCAGTGATGATGCAGGTGAATCGTGGGTGATTATGAATACTGATGAAAGGTATTGGGGCCGGGGAGATGATTTTGCAGAAGTAAAAGCAGACCCCCAAAATGCAGATATCGTTTACACCGCTGGCGTAGTTGTTTGGAAAAGTACGGATGCCGGTAAAACCTGGAAAGGGTTTAGGGGAGCACCGGGCGGGGATGATTACCACCGCATCTGGATAAACCCCGGCAACAGCAATATAATGCTCATTGCCAGTGACCAGGGAGCTATCATTACAGTCAATGGTGGCGAAACTTTCAGCAGTTGGTACAACCAGCCTACGGCTCAGTTTTATCATGTAAGCACAGATAATACTTTTCCGTACAATGTATACAGCGGGCAGCAGGAAAGTGGTTCAGTCAGTATCGCCTCCCGGGGCAACGATGGAGCTATTACTTTTAGGGATTGGCATCCGGTGGGTGTAGAAG
This sequence comes from Ferruginibacter sp., assembly GCA_039920545.1. GTDB lineage: Bacteria > Bacteroidota > Bacteroidia > Chitinophagales > Chitinophagaceae > Ferruginibacter. Next base: position 1,042 of record JBDSDN010000119.1, read on the forward strand.
AGTATGGGTATATTGTTGCAGACCCGCTGGAGCCCAATATTATTTACGGTGGTAAAATTTCCCGGTATGATAAACGTACGGGACAGGCACAAAATATCTCTCCTGAAGTGGTGCGTAGCGGAAAAGTCCGTTTTGTAAGAACAGCGCCCGTGCTGTTTAACCCCATTGATAATAAAACATTATACTATGCTGGCAATATTTTATTTAAAACCCAGGATGGCGGCAAAAACTGGCAAACCATAAGCCCTGATCTTTCAAGAGCCACCTGGGATGTGCCTGCAAGCGTGGGCATTTATACAAAAGATGATCCCGATAAATACCGGGAGAAAAACATGCCCCGACGTGGTGTTATTTACACTGTTGCCCCTTCTTATGTAGATATAAATACGATATGGTGCGGCACTGATGATGGCTTGATACAGGTAACCCATGATGGGGGTAAAACCTGGAAAAATGTAACACCGGCCGGCATTACAAGCTGGAGTAAAATATCATTAATGGATGCCAGTCATACAGATGTAAATACGGCTTATGCTGCGGTTAACCGTATCCGTTTGGATGATATGAAACCGCATATTTATAAAACAATTGACGGAGGCAAATCCTGGAAAGAAATTGTGAATGGCCTGCCAAATGATCCTATAAATGTGGTGAAGGAAGACCCGGTGAGAAAAGGATTATTATTTGCCGGCAGCGAAAATGCCGTTTATGTTTCCTTTGATGAAGGCGAATACTGGCAAAGCCTCCGTTTAAATATGCCGGCAACTTCTATAAGGGACCTGGTAATTAAAGATGATGATTTGGTAATTGGTACGCATGGAAGAAGTTTCTGGATACTGGATGATATTACTCCCCTGAGGCAATTAACCAAACAGGTAATGACAAACCCCAACATTTTTTACAAACCACAGCGTGCAATCCGGGTAAGGTGGAATACCTACCCTGATACCCCGTTGCCCCAGGAAGAACCTGCCGGGCAAAATCCGCCGGATGGGGCCGTAATAAATTATTACCTGGCGCAAAAAGCAAATAACATCAGCATAGAAATACGGAATGAAACGGGAAAGATTGTTCGCAGATATTCAGATACGGATACTTTATATAAAATAGGAAAAGTAAATATTCCGCTTTATTGGGTGCGCCCCCAACAGGTATTATCGGCAGATGCAGGCGCTCACCGGTTTTTATGGGACATGCATTACACGCCTCAGAATGTACCCCCATCATACCCCATTTCTGCGGTGTACGAAAACACTGCCCCAGGTTTTACGGCTCCATGGGTAATGCCTGGTATATATAATGTGAAAATTACTGTTGATGGTAAATCATATTCCCAACCCCTGGTTGTAAAAATGGATCCAAGGGTAAAAACCGGTTTGAAAGATTTGCAGTTACAGCACGATTTAAGTTTGATGTGTTATAACAATATTGAAACCTGCAGAAAGCTGCTGGCAGAAATGGCAGAAAAAAATGAGGATGAATCTGAAAAAGGAAAATCACTAACTAAATATTCCGGCATATTTAATTCAATTTTAAATACTTTACAGGATAGTGATATGTCCCCTACAACTCCAATGATAAAAGCTGCAAAGGAAGCCTCTAAGGAGTTTGAAACTTTGCTGCAAAAATAATTTTTATTGAATGGATACTAATAAACCCAATCATTTTAATTCTTTACAACTTTCTAAAAAGTCTTTAATGCCCGATACAATTTTATTAACCACCTGCTGTTGAAAATTTTCATCCAGTATTTTCTCTTCTTCTTCGGGGTTGCTTAAAAAAAGTATTTCTACCAGGGCATTGGGATATTCGGTTGGGCTGTTCAACATAAAATTAAAAGACCCGGTATTACCGTATTCTTTCAGGCCTAAATGAAGCATTTGTTTATAAATATCCAGGCTTAAATTTCTAAAGCCAACATACCGGTAATAAGTACTGGTACCACCTACTCTCAGAGGATCTGCGGCTGAATTTAAATGGAGGCTTATTAACAGGTCCGGTAAGCTATCCCTGTAAAACAAAATACGTTCCTTATTATCTACAAACGTTTCAATGCTCCTGGTCATTATTACTTTTGCGCCGGATTCCTCTAAGGCTTTTTGCATTTTTAACGCCACGGCTAAGGTTAATGTTTTTTCCAATGAGCCGGTAGGTCCGCCCGCCCCAATGTTGCTGCCGCCATGGCCTGCATCAACTGCTATGGTAAGGTTTTTTAGGGAGAGATTATGTGGCTGTTGCTTTACTTTTATTACCAGTGTATTGCCTTTATAAAAAACCTGGTGGCCCCAATGTTGTTTGTGTTTTAGTTGAATAGTTATCCGCAGAATATCATCTGCAAGTTGCTCGTAATCTACATTTTCAATTTCTTTTAAATTTTCCAATTGTGTGATCCAGTTTGTGTTGCTGGTGGCCCCAAAAATATCAACTACAATTTTAGAGGGATTCATTAATTGAAAAGATTGATAAGGCAGCTTTGAAGACAAAGCAATATTGACGTAATCATACACAGAGTCGCCATACACCCGCCAGGTGCCGGTAAGTACATTGGGAATAAAACTGCCTTTAGGCATCAGCGTTACCAGGTCGTCATCTATGTAGGCTGTTCTTGTTTTTGCTAGTTGTATTTTAAATTCATTACCTACTTTTCCAATAATTTTTAAAGGGATAAGGCTGTCTAAGTACCCGATCTTCGCACCACCCAACCGATCTTCACCGAGGCCATACAACAGGTGCGCCAGCCTGCCTTTTGTAAAAGCAATATCTGAACTTAAAGACGACATTACTGAGAAACTATTCTTTGTTTCTTTGGTAATACTTTGCCCATCTTTTGTAACCAGCGTTACAGGAATTTTTATTGCTGCAAAACTATCCGATTGCTTTACCTGGTATTCACCCTGGTAAATGCCCTGTATGCCCCCAGCTTGTGTAATGGGCATTTCGTACAAATTAATTCCGTTTAATGCAGTAACCATGCTACCTGGTAAGGCTTTTACTTTAAACTGAATTTTATCGCCGGCCACTACCACAAGATTTCCTTCGGGGAAAGTTTGGATGCTGGCAATATCAACCGTGGTTACCGGTTCTGCAGGTTTGGGAATTGTATAATTAAACCCGTATTTTTTTGAAACTGATTTTCCGCTGCCGGCTGTTGCCAAAATATTAAATACCGTATCGCCTGCGGCTAAATTAATTTCATACGCAAATGCGCCGGTCGGGTATACTTTTACGGGGATTGAATTTATTGAAAGGCTACAGCTTTTGCAGGTGCTGCCAATTATAAATTGTCGTGAAGAAGTGACAATCGTTTTTTCTTTTAATGGATCAACAAGTTTTATAAATGGGTTTTCAGCAACCTGGGAAAAACTAGTTGTGAAATAAAATATGCAGGCGATAAATAAAAATATTTTTTGATTAAACATTAGTAAAATTATTACAAAAAGAGATTGATACACGGATGAGACTGATAAAACTGATATTCACGGATAGAATATAAAAATAAACCAGGGACATCGGTTTAATCTGTGTTATCCGTGCTCCTATCCTGCGCTTTGGTAAAAGGTGAATAATGGTATTCTGTTCAAGGGATGGATACACGGATGAGACTGATAAAAATAATCTCCAGATATAAAATATAAAAATAAATCAGTTTAATCTGTGTTATCTATCCTTCTCTCCTACGCTTTGGAAAAAAATGAATAATAGTATTCTGTACAATGAATGGATTCACGGATGAGACTGATAAAACTAATCTGCACAGATAAAAACAAAAGTATTCAGTGAACATCGGTTTAATCTGTGTTATCCGTGCTCCTATCCTACGCTTTGGTAAAAGATGAATAATGGTATGACGTAAAAGTCCCGATTCAAATGTAATATCGGGATGCCGATAATATCGGCAAGTGACACAACGATGATGCAAAAAGGACAAATGCTGGTTACAAAAAAATATTAGGGTATCTGCTCTTTTAAATTTTCCAACATATCTGCCGTCATACTATCCAGGTTAAATTCCGGTTTCCAACCCCAGTCATTTGCGGCAAAACTATCATCAATACTTTGCGGCCAGCTATCGGCAATAGCCTGGCGGTAATCAGGCTTGTAACTGATTTCAAATTCCGGGATATGTTTTTTAATGGCGGCTGCAATACCTGCCGGAGAAAAACTCATGGCAGATAAATTATATGATGTACGGATGGTAATTTTTTCTTTCGGTGCTTCCATCAACTCAATAGTAGCCCGAATTGCATCGGGCATATACATCATTGGCAGGTAGGTATCTTCCTGTAAAAAACACTGGTATTTTTTTTCTTCCAGCGCTTCCAAAAATATTTCTACCGCATAATCAGTCGTACCGCCACCAGGTGCAGATTTGTAAGAGATCAATCCTGGGTATCGCAGGCTGCGCACATCTACCCCGTATTTATTGTAATAATAATTACACCAAAATTCGCCGGCATATTTAGAAATACCATATACCGTGGAAGGCTCTATAATGGTTTTTTGCGGACAATTTTTTTTGGGAGACGTAGGTCCAAAAACAGCTATGCTGCTGGGCCAGTATATTTTACGCAGGCCTTCTTCCTTGGCGATATCCAGCACATTTAAGAGGCTTTGCATATTCAGGTGCCAGGCAAGGGCGGGGTTCTTTTCACCGGTGGCAGATAAAATTGCTGCCAGCAAATAAATCTGTGTAATGCCTTGACGCAATACCTGCACATGCAGCATCTCTTTGTTCATAACATCCAGCGAAACATAGGGACCCGTACCATGCAGCAATGGATTTTCTTCCCTGAGATCCGAAGCTACCACATTTACATTGCCGTATATTTTACGAAGCGCCAAAGTAAGTTCTACACCAATCTGCCCGGAAGCCCCAATCACTAAAATTTTTTCTTTTACCATCGAGCTTATCGCTTTTAAATAAATACTAAAGGCAAAAATACATTCTATTATAGTTTTAAAGATTTCATTACTCCTAAATCAGGACACGGCCTGATTATTATTATTCAGTAACGAAACCTTATTTATAAGTTTTTGCAAAAGTATTACCTGGTTGCCGGCCCGAACAAAATTATGTCCATTATATTTTGCGCCATAATATACATCGTTGTTTAAATGGTCTGTAGCAAATCGGATAGCCTGCATATAGATCATAAATTTGCCGGCGTAAAAAAAATATTTTTTTTCGCTATCTGTTAATTCAGTTTTCATTTCGCAATAATACCCCTCAACAATGGCTTTATAAAAATCTTCCCTGATTGATATTTTTGAAAAATCAGTTTCTTCTTCGCTCACGGGTGATAAATAAGTGCGCATCATATCCCCCACATCACTTATAAAATAACCAGGCATAAGGGTATCCAAATCTATTACACAGATTCCTTTATCATTGCTATCAAACAATACATTGCTGATTTTAGTGTCGTGATGCGTAACCCGTAATTTAAAATCCGGATCAGATTTTATACGCTCGTATTCTGTTACAATACCTGCGTGGCTCATCAAGGATTTTATCAACCCTGCAGCGGCGGCTACCCGGCTTTGATTGCCTGATTTTATCGATTCTAAAAAACCCGCATACCTTAAACTTAAATTGTGAAATGCCGGGAGCGTAGTATTGAGCTGTGCTGTTTTGAGGCCCGATGATAATTTTGTAAATTTCCCAAACTGGGCGGCAGCCTCATACGCCTCTGCTGCAGTATGCACCACTTCTTTTGAGTGAGAACCTGCAACAAAAGGAAACAACCGGAATATTCCTTCCCCGCAGTAAACCAAACTTTCGCCGGCAACTGTTTTAACCGGCGGTATAAAAGTATAGGCAGGAGAATGTTTTTTTAAATAATCTGAAACCAGGTTGATGTTAGCAGCAATATCT
>JBDSDN010000120.1:0-31538 GCA_039920545.1 Ferruginibacter sp.
AGCAAAGCATATAAAGCGCCGGTAAGTTCTTACTTTTTTATAACAACTCCATCTGCCACACCGCCGGTTACCAGCAGGGTAAATGCAGATTTAAAACCAGAGATCGGCAACCAGTTTGAGATTGGTACCAAGGGTAATTTATTGAATGATAAAATAACCTACCAGGTAGCTTTATTTGATGCTATGTTTACCAATAAGTTTACTACTATAGCTGTTCCTTACAACAGTACCACAACACTTTACAGTTATGTAGTAAATGGTGGAAAGCAAGATAATAAGGGCCTGGAGGCATTGGTAAAATATACAGCATATCAATCCCCGGCTGGCTTCTTAAAATCAATTACACCATTTGCAAATCTTACTTATTCTGATTTCAAGTATAAGGATTATCGTTTTCATACCATTGTAAATAATACTAAAGATTCTACAATAGATTACAGCAATAAGGCTGTGGCAGGAGTAGCCAGGTTTGTGGGAAATGTAGGCTTTGATTTACTTACCAGGCCCGGCATTTATGCCAATGTAAATTATTTTTATAAAGATGGAATGCCTATTACTTCTGATGGTTTGCTCAATACCGGAAGTTATAGTTTACTGAATGCAAAGCTGGGTTTTCAGCGAAGCCTTTCTACTCATTTTGATTTAGATGTGTATGCTGGTGTCAATAACATTACCAACACCAAATACCCTATTATGGTTTTTATAAATCAAATTCCTGATGCCTATATTGCTGCCCCAAGAAATGCAAATGTATATGGTGGCCTTAATGTGAAATATAATTTTTAGAAATGAGGAGGCAGGAGAAGGACTGCCTCTTTATTATTACCCTGGTGGGCGTTTTAAAAAAGATCATCAAGACCCTTAAGCAGTTTTAAATTTTTACATAAATGAATAGAAAATTAGTTGCCATTATAATACTATCATTAGTATTACTTTCCTGCGGAAGGTTTAGTAATAAAGAAACCGATGGTAAAAGAGATATGCGGATCGTTTGTTTATCCAAGCAATTAACTGAAATGGTCTTTGCTTTAGGTAAAGGCCACGATATTGTTGCCGTTGACCTGAGCAGTACCTATCCTGACAGTGCTAAACTCCTTAAAACAGTAGGTTATCATAGGGCTTTGAGCCCGGAAAGTATAATTGCAATGAACCCAGACCTGGTAATTCATAGCAATGATATCGGTCCAGACAATGTATTGGCCCAAATAACCAATGCCGGCCTTAATATAAAAGCATTTGGCGGTGCCAATACCATAGATAGCGCTAAACTATTATTAATTCAATTAGGCGAATTTTTTGGGCTGCAAAAAAAAGCCGGCAGCCTTATCACAAAAATGGATGAAGGAATTGCGACTGCTGCAAGAAATTTAAATGCCTTAAATATAAAAGACACGCCAACCGTAATGATCATCCATTTTGGCCGGGCCAATAATATTTATTTTGTAATGAGCGGGAGAAAAGGGGTAGGGGATAACATGATAGAACTGGCCGGTGGTAAGGCTGTAAAGTATGATGCTAAAGGTGCCAGGCAAATCAGCGCTGAGGCTGTAGCTGTTTCCAATCCGGATATAATTATTGCTACTGATTATGGATACGACCAGATGGGCAGTGTAGAAAAATTTAAAACAGTGCCCGGTGTGGGCCTTACAAAAGCCGCAAAAAATAATCGTATTTACCGTTTTGAAGAACATGATCTTATTTATTTCGGTCCACGGTCGGGTGAAAATATTAATAAATTAATGAACCTTATTCACCCTATTGCTGATGCTGCGAAAAAATAAATATTTCTTTCCTGTATTAATTGCATTACTGGTTATTATGCTGGTAAATGCAATAGCATTTGGAGCCGTACAAATAATGCCTGCACAAATGTTTGCAGCCATCCAGCATTTTTCACAGGGAAAAGATCCGGCAAATATTTATGAAGGAGTGTTTTTACAAATACGTTTGCCGAGGGTTTTATTATGTGCCATTACCGGGGCTATACTCTCTGCATCGGGTGTATTGATGCAGGGATTATTCCGTAATCCCATTGTAGAGCCTGGCCTTGTAGGAACCAGTGCAGGTGCAGCTTTTGGAGCTTCGTTGGTTTTTGTTCTTTCCGCTTCTATGAGACCTGAGATAAAAAGCATTACCGGCCCATTGCTGGTGCCTTTGTTTGCTTTTGGTGGCGGTTTGATGGCTACTTATATTGTTTATTCTCTGGCCAAAAATGCCAAAAGGGTTTCCATCATGTCGTTGTTACTAATTGGTATTGCGGTAAATGCGGTGGGCTTAAGCGCTACCGGATTCATGAGTTATATCGCAAGAGATCCACAGGCAAGAAGTATTACTTTCTGGAACCTGGGAACTTTTTCCGGTGCCAACTGGATGCAGGTTTTTATCACAGGCACCGTTGCAGCCATCATTTTTTTTACTTCAATCAGTTATTCAAAACAATTAAATGCATTGTTGTTAGGAGAAGAGGAAGCATCATATTTAGGCGTAGATACTTTCAAATTAAAACGCCAGGTAATGTTGTTGAATACAGCCATGGTTTCGGTGGCCACGGCATTTGTAGGCGTCATAAGTTTTATGGGCCTTATCGTACCGCATGTGTTGCGTTTATTGATTGGCAGTGATAATAAAAAATTATTGCCTGCTTCGATGCTTGCTGGAGCAGTGTTACTTACCCTGGCAGATATGGGCGCCAGGCTTTTACTGGCTCCAGCAGAAATACCCATCGGCATTATAACATCACTTGTTGGTGCCCCGGTTTTTATTCTCTTACTAAAGAAATTTAATTTGGTACAACAGAAAGGGGGGTACAATGCTTAAAACAGAAAAGATATCTTTTACTATTCATAAAAAAGAAATCCTTAAGAATATCAGTGCAACTTTTTTGCCAGGTGAATTTAATATGATACTCGGACCCAATGGATCGGGAAAGTCTACTTTTCTCAAAATATTCAGTGGAGAAATTTATGAAAATAAAGGAACTGTTTTATACAATGATATTTTAATATCAGCAATTACAAAAGCTGCCCTCGCAAAGGTAAGAGCTGTAATGAGCCAGCAGCCGGAATTAAGTTTTCCCCTCACGGTAGATGAAGTAGTGATGATGGGGCGATACCCGCATTTTACTTTTAATCCAAATAAAAAAGATGAAAATATCTGCAATGAAGTAATGGAGCGCATGAATGTACATATTTTTAAAGAAAGAAATTATTTAACCCTGAGCGGTGGGGAAAAACAAAGGGTACAGTTTGCAAGAGTACTGGCCCAGATATGGGAAAAGCCGGCTACGGGTTACCGTTATTTATTTTTAGATGAACCGCTTACTAACCTGGACATAAATTACCAGCAGGGATTTTTACAGGTGGCCAGGGAGTTTGCAAAAGATAAAACGGTGTTGATTGCTGTAGTGCATGACATAAACCTGGCTGTGCAGTACGGTGATAAATTATTTTTTTTAAAAGAAGGTGAACTCGTTGCACAGGGAAAACCGGGAGATATTCTTACGGAGGAATTACTTGAGCAGGTATTTTCGGTGAAAACAACAATAATTAATAACCCACTAACCAATAATCCTTTGGTGGTGTTTTAAATATCATCCTGGTAAATATTACGGTTTTAGAATTTAAAATAAGCCATATCCCCCAGGCAGATGGCTTATTTTATTTCTTGTGGAATTTTTATTCTTTTATTACTTTATATGTATTTGCTTTTCCGTTGGCAGTAATTTTTAATAAATAAGTGCCCGATGACAATGTTGTATTCTTCAAATCAATACTCCAGGTGGTACCACTAAGGCGTGTTTGCATACGCATCATTTGCTTGCCGCTGGCATTATATAAAACTGCTTCTGTATTACCGTTTGCCTGTTCAGTGAAATTAATAAAGAGTTTATCTTTAAATGGATTAGGCCCTATACTTACGGTTGTACCCGTACCTCTTAAAACCAGCACATCAGAATAAATAAAATGACCGTTAAAATCATTCTGTCTCAGGCGGTAGTATTGCAGCGCTGACGCAAGGTCTGGATCAGTAAAGAAATAATTTTGAATAGTGTTGGAAAATCCGGCACCATCTACTGAACCAATTGGATAAAAGAAAATTCCATTAATTGACTTTTCTATATCAAAATTTTTACTGTTTATTTCCGACGACGTAGACCATGATAAACTGGAATGGGAATTAATTAATTTTCCTGTAAAACTCAGCCATTTTACCGGTAGGGCGGAGCCGACAATACCGACCCCAAAGCCAGAAAAGCCGCTACTGAAATCGCCCGTCACAGCATAATTGCTACCTAAGAGAACATTCGAACTTACAGAGCCAATACTCACACTTGCAGTCATCGGATTTGCGGGTGTAACATTTAGTATTTGTGCATTTTTTACCTTAACAATTCCGATGCTTCCCCAGGCCTGTCCGGTAACGCTCTCCCATCCAGCTTTTTCAGCTGCAGTATAATAGAGTGTTACCTGTATATTTCCAATGGCATTATTATTTGCCGGTACAATGGTTACTGTTTTAGAAGCTACATAATTTGCGCTGCTATTATTCCAGAAAGCTGTTGCAGATGTGCCACTGCGATCTATGGTTATAGTAGTACAACCGTAATCCCAGGCATCTAAATTTTTAACTGTAGCAATTATGTTTCCACTGGCATCAAAAAAACTTACCGCTTCAAAAGGCCCGATGGCCGCTTGTTTAGTACTGGATAATATTGTTTCTACACTAGTGGCCGGTACCAATTGGCTGAAGATTAATACAGGACGGTAAAGATTAGTAAGCGTTGAAGTTGCGAACGAACAGCCTGCATTTGAAGTTGTGGTGGAAGCGTTTTTAGCCTGGCAGGTATAAGCTGTCTGCTCTCCATTTAAAATGTCATCAGCTGTGCCTAAAACCGAATTATCGTAACAATATTCAAACAATATATTGCTTGTTCCATTCCAGGTAAAACCTGTTATGGCAAATTCATTCTCGCCCGATATAGGCGTGTATGTACCGGAATAAATTGTATTGAAGCTGGGGGCAGGTGAAACAAATCCTGCGCTTAAATCTGTAACAGTGGTTTCGGCTATTTTAATGGTAAAACCATTGTAAGGCACATTACTTCCCTTGGAGTTTACAGAAAAATTGAAAGAAGTAATTGCCCCAGCTTTCAATCCGTTTGAAAGCAGTTCAGAGGCTTTGTATAAATACTGTATTTTTTTATCACTCTGGGTAGCCTGCAACGGGCTGGAGCCACCAAGATTCGTGGTAAAAGAACCGCTAGGGAATAACCCGGTGTAAGGGCTATTGGGTGCATTGTCATTATCAGTAATGTCTAATTGAAAGTTTTGAAAAGTATTTCCCTTCATAGCCGCACCGCCCCCTGAAGTGATGGTATAATTTAATACCACTGATTCTGTTGCTTCAGTATTATAATCATCCAGCACACGGATGTTGAATGTTTGAGGGGTTGTAATGCCTGCTGCAAAGGTTAGGGTAGAGGTAGATAAAGAAAAGTCCTGGTTAAGTGTAGCCGTAGAACTTGGTGAAACCGTAATACTTACCGTAACGTTAGAGGCAGGTGCATTGCTTATGTTCATCGTTACCGGCACATCCCGGTAACTAAGTCCGCAAGGGGTACTTACATTTCCTGCTTCGCCAATGCTACTTTGTGCCACCTGGAAATTTGTTGTGGGAAGGGTGGAATTAATAAGCGTGGTAGTAAATAACCCACGGCCATGTGTAGCCGCTAATATGGTATTGTCTGAAGTTCTTACTTTCAAAATATCTACCCTTGTGTTGGCCAGGCCACCGTTAGTAGGCGACCAGTCTGTGCTTGCTCCGTTTAAACTACTCGTAGTCCAAACGCCAAGTTCGGTAGCAATTAAAGCCTGGGTTGAACTGGCAGGATTAAATATAACGGAGCGTACAGGCATATCCGGTAGATTACCTTCTATATTTGTCCACGTAGTGCCCGCAGTGGTTGTTTCCCACACGCTTTGCACCCCGTAATTACTATAAGTTACCAGGACATGATTTTCATTTCCCGGTTGTATTGCAATACCAGAGACGGACCCAATTCCCGTTTTTAAAACAGTCCCCGTTTTTGTCCCGGTGCCTGTATTTGCGCCATCTACATACACCACACTTCCATTGTTTAAACCAAAATAAACCCGGGCGGCTGTATTTGGGGAAACATAAGTGTTGGTAACGCTTGCTGTGCCAAATTGCGTAACTGCAATAAAATTTAAAGTATTCATATTACCCGTGTTCCAACGGGAATAAGAGCCACCTGCCCCAGTTGACACCGTGGTTGCATCTCCATAAAGTAATTGGGTAACCGGATCATAATCTGTGGGATTAATAAAGCTCCCCCTGGTTTGATCATTGGTTCTGTTGGTAAAAGTGCCGCCACTGTTAATAGATCGGTAATAGCTGCAATAAACATAAGAAGTAAACTGCCGGGTTGGATCTAATTGATCTATATGGCAAAAGGCCCCATCACCACCAGAGGCAGAAGTAGTGGCAACAATTCCGGCACCATTAAATTTTTGCGAGCCGTTATCCTGTGCTCCTCCTAAAAAATAATCTGTTCCTGCCGTAGGGTGTATAGCACCACAGTAAAATTGCGTAACATTATAGCCATCGTTTTTTGCGGCGACTGTTGGTTTGGTTGCACCACCCACATTCAAATTATCCGTAAAGTAAACACCTCCATCGGTGCCCCATACCATACGGGACGAACTGCCCGGGGCAAATACGGTAGCATGATGATCGGCATGTACAATGGCATTGTACCCAGAGGCTCCGGCGAGAGACCAGGTGGTAACTTGTTTCCAGGTAAGGCCCCCATCTGTAGATTTTACGGCATCTATACCACCAATTACAACTGTGTTAGCGGCATTAGGGTCTACTGCGGCAATCAGATCGTACCAGGCCTGGCTTCTTGTAAAAATAGAATTACTTCCCTGGTCCGTAATCGTTGGTACCGTTCCGGCTACCCAGCTGGCACCTCCATTATCACTTCTGAAAATATTATCGCAATCCTGGCTGGTTGGCCCTTCACATAATAAATAAAGTTTTTGTGGATCAGATGGGGCGGTGGCAATTTCTACGTTTTTAAATACACCTGCCGGGGAAATATTAGTCCAGGTGCCGGCGGCACCGGCATTTACAGCCGTAGATTTATACACTCTCCCAAAAAAATTGGAGGCATATAAATCATTATTTGCAGCAACTTCCAGGTCTGCAATATCGCCGGTCAAAACATTTATCCAGGTAGTTCCGCCATCAGTAGATTTTTTTAATCCACTACTGGTAGCGGCAAATATGTTTCCGGCAGTATTAATAATAATTTTCTGGGTATAATAAAAATTGGAATTATTTGTCGACGCAAGCTGTATCCAGCTTGTGCCTGCATCAGAAGATTTCCAGATGCCCAGGCCCCTGAGGGCATCAACATTGCCCCAGGTTTCGCCGGTACCGGCATAAAGTATATTCACATTGTTAGGATCCTGGATGATACAGGAAATGGCAATATTATCTAAAAGATCATTTAATTTAGTCCAGACAGGAGTCCCACTAAGGTTGGTACATTTCCACAAGCCACCTGCAACTCCCCCCGCAAATAAACTGTTGTTGGTGACATCAGATCTATCAAAAATTAGTGCTCGTGTGCGGCCGCCTACATTTGATGGGCCACGTTCCTGCCAGCTTATCCCACTAATCGCAAGATTTGTACGCCGTTTCATATACCGCTTTACTTCATTTGCAGCCGTTAAAAGCCTTTCCCTGGGTACGGCATTAGAGTTAGGGTCTTTAGTACGTTCAAATTCCTGTTTAAAAGCTGCCTCAATAAATTGAAGCTTGTTTTTGCTTTCTGTTTGTTCATCTTCAATTTCAGAGAAAAATAAATCTGTGGTAGGGGATTTGAAAAAATGGGTAAACACAACGACCAGGCAAATTAGAGATATTGCCACGGCGAATACTGTGAAAAGTTTTTTCATAAACAATCTGGATTTTGGAAGAGCGAAAATTATTAGAAAAATTAATATCAAAATTTAATCTGGTGAAGAATGTCGTATTTATACTATAATACGTTTTTATTTCGTTTTTATTTTATAAGGCACAACATTTGTATGCTAAAATTCCATTATGAAAAAAATCCTCTTTGCCCTTTCTGTTTTAATCTACCTCTCTGCCTGTAACAGCAATAAATACTCCGATGGTGAAACAACTGATTCTGAAGGAAAAAACGCTAAGTCAGAATCAGAAAAAAAAATAACCAAAAGAGATTACAGCGTCACGGCTGCCAATGCTTATAATGATTTATTTTTCGATAGCCTGGTCTTGATAAAATTCCTTGATGAAAATAAAATAGATGCATCTGTTTCTCGCCGGATGAGGAGTTTTTACAATGCCCGTAATTTTCAGTATGCATGGTTTTCCACAAATGGCCTTACCGAGCAAGCCAGGGGCTTTTGGAATATGCATAATTATTATAAAACAACAACCAATGACAGTACCCTCAAGGATAAACAACTGCAGGGTAAAATGGATAACCTGATTGCAGAAGACAGTTTGAAAATTTCCGGAAGTGATAAAAATATTTTAAATACAGAATTGAAATTAACGCAACAGTTTATCGTCTTTTCTTTAAATAATGTAGAAGATGGTTATTTAAAGAGAAAGGAAATGGAAAAATTTATTCCGATAAAGAAAACGGATGCGATTGCCCTCGCAGATTCATTGATTGCAAAAAAACATAAAGACAATAAATATTACGAAGATAAAAATGAATCCTTTAAAAAACTTAAAGCTGCCCTGGTAATGTATGTGAATATTTCTAAATCAGGTGGGTGGCCCGCAATAACGGCTTCTGCAAAAAAAATGAAACCTGGCTCCGCATCACCTGAAATTGGATTACTGAAAAAACGATTACAGATAACTAGTGATTTGCCTGGTAACGATACAACCCTGGTTTACGATGAAGCCCTGGCAAGTGGGATTAAAAATTTCCAGGTCCGTTACGGGTATACCCCAACCGGAATTTTGTCAGAAGGGCAAATAAAAGATTTAAATGTACCCGTGCTCAAACATATAAAGCAAATTCTCATAAACATGGGCCGTATGCAATGGATGATAAATGAGCCGCTGGGGAAATTAATGCTGGTTAATATCCCTGAATTTATTTTACATGTTAAAGATGGCAAAAGCAAAGTATTTGATATGAATGTCGTAGTTGGTAAAGAGGGTCATAATACCACCATGTTCACCGGTAATTTAAACCAGGTTGTTTTTAGCCCCTACTGGAATGTTCCGGTAAGTATTGTAAAAAAAGAAATTATACCAGGTATTGCCAAAAACCCCAATTATATTGCCGAACATGAGATGGAGATTACCGGGCAAAGCGGAGACTTACCTGTGGTTAGACAGTTACCCGGCGAAAAAAATTCTTTGGGTAAAGTAAAATTTCTCTTCCCAAACAGTTTCGATATTTATTTTCATGATACTCCTTCGAAAAGTCTTTTTGAAAAAGATAAAAGAGCTTACAGCCATGGATGTATACGGTTGAGCGAACCTTCAAAACTGGCAGAATACTTATTGAATGACGATGCCTCCTGGGGTGCGGAAAATATTAATGCTGCTATGAATAGCGGGGAAGAGCAATTTGTAAAAGTAAAAAAACCTGTACCGGTTTTAATTACATACTATACCGCATGGGTAGACGATAATGGAATGCTACATTTTGCTGATGATATTTACGGTCATGATGCAGAAATAGCAGCGAAAATGTTCCTTTAAACGGCTTTTCGGGTAGGTAAAATAAGTTTGATATTTCCAGGAATAATTTGCGCAGAGATATTTTTAATTTTACCCATATATTCACCGTCAATTTGAAAGTGTACTTTTTTTAATGTATTTATTTTCACAAAAGTAGAAGGGAAAATTTCTATTTTCCTGGTATTAAAAGGACCGGGCTTTACCAGCATTTGTAAGAGTGATCTTATGGAAAGCCTTCGAACGATTACTACTTCAAAGACCCCATCATTTAATTGACCGTGAGGGTTTATTACAGCACCGGTGCCATACATGCTCGCATTTGCCAGCACTACCATAAAAGCATTGCGGCGGATTTCCAAGCCACGGGATTCAATAATGACCTGCATTTTTTCTTTATACCAGAGTGTTTTTAAAATTACCCGGGCGTATCCCCATTTTCCCCTTAATTTTCCCTCATCAAAATATTTTATAAGTTGGGCATTTAATCCAATGTCACTCAGGTGCAGGCAAATTGTGGTATTATTAATTTTAATTGCATCACATTCTATAATAGATCCCTCAACTATGATCTTTATTGCCTCCACGGGAGAATCAGGTATACCAAGTTCCCTGGCCATACCGTTTGCTGAACCCCCGGGTAAAATGCCCAGAGTAATGGAGGTGCCGGCCACAATATTGGCCAGCATTGCAACAGTTCCATCTCCGCCTACGGCAATCACTTTAGCTGGCATCTGCGCCATAATATATTCCTTTAAAATGACGACATCAGGTGTCTCTGGCAATAAAAAGTAATCAAGCTCAAATTCTTTTCCGGTAAAGTATTCAACGATATTTTCTTTCCAATCAATATTATTTGAGCTACCCGCATTAGGATTTATCACAAACAATATTTTTATATTACTATTAGCGGTCATTTTCTTAATTTACAATCAATGAATATAAATAAAAATTCTTCACCTTACCGACAATCCTTTTTTAAAAAAATAAAGCGGTGGTTCTTTAAATCTGTGAGGTTAAGCAACAGCCCGGCGGTAAAGTTATATGCAGGTTTTGGCAATAATACGCAATGTTTAATTTATGGACACGCTCTCTCCCTTAGTCCCCTTGGAAGAAAGAAATACCGGGATAATTTTTTATATAATAGTTTGGCTTTGCTTCGATTATTTATGATAAAACCTATTCCTGGTGCGACGGTACAAATGAAATGGGATGGCCAAACCTATACCGCTGTTTCAGAGAAAGATGGCTTTTTTAAATTTGAGTGGGCGCCTGCTAATAAAATTTCACCTGGGTGTCATACTGTACAGGTAGATTTAATACAAAAAAAATCAGGTAATATTTCAGCCTCAAGCAAGGCATCACTAACGATTCCGGCGGTAAATCAATTTGCATTTATATCAGATATTGACGATACTTTTTTAATTTCTCACTCTGCAAACCTGCGAAAGCGTATGTTTGTTTTACTCACAGAAAATGCCAGGAGCAGGCGGCCATTTGAGGGAGCAGTTAATCATTACCATTTACTACATACTTCGGGCAGTAATGCAGCCAATCCCTTTTTTTATGTTTCCAGCAGTGAGTGGAACTTGTATGAATATATCCGGGAGTTTTCAAGGCAAAATAAACTACCTGAGGGCGTTTACCTGTTAAGCCAGATAAAAAAATTTACAGAAGTTTTTAAAACCGGGCATAATAACCATGGTACAAAGTTTATGCGAATCGTCAGGATTTTAGAAGCATACCCGAATCAAAAATTCATTTTACTTGGCGATGATACCCAACAGGATCCGTACATCTACGCCTCCATTGTTTCTCATTTTAAAGAGAATATCTTTTGCGTGTACATAAGGTCGTTAGGAAAAAACCCGAAACCGGAAGTTGAGAAGAAATTGAAAGAAATTGAAGAATCGGGCACTATGTCATTTTATTTCAATCATAGCCGGGAAGCTATAATTCACTCCCAGGAAATAGGGCTCATAAAGAAAGAGCCGATGGTAAAGTGATTTTATTTCTTATACCTTAACAGGAATCTTTTCTGTTTTTAGTAATAGCCATTTCGCCAATAGAAGCCAGATAATGCCTAGGGAAAACCCGGCTATAACATCACTGGCATAATGAAGTTTTAAATAAACCCGGCTGAGTCCCACCATAAAAGTGAACATCGCTAAAGCAATAATTATTACCCAGCGGAGAAAAACATTGCTGACATTTTTGTACGCAATATAGGCCAGCATACCATAAAAAACGACACTGCTAAAGGTGTGGCCGCTGGGAAAGCTGTACCCATGGGCTTTGGAAATAAGGGGCACTAATGGACGTTCACGCTGCAGTACAAATTTTAAAAGAAAAAGAACTGCTGTACTTGTTACCGCAATAGCACTTACTTTCCAGGCATCATGTTTGTCTTTTTTGATAAATAAAAAGTACAGGATCAATAAAATATTAGCGGGTAATAAAAAATTTTGGGAGCCTAAAAAAGTGATGATCTTTATGATGAGAGTATTGGTTGCATTTACATGAGGTTGAATAAGCCCAAATATATGTTCATCGAAAAATAAGTTTTTATCTTCAAAAACCATATCTGCAACTAAAAATAAAGCCCATAAACATCCAATGAAAATAAATATTAGCAAAACCAGGGAAAGAGAAAGTTTTTGAATGATCCCTTTTATATTTAATTTTTTCTGATAGCTTAAATGCATTTCTTAATTCTGCTTTTTCTAAAATTTAAAATAAACGAATAACCTTCCAAAATTTGTAGCATCATTTTCAATACGGTGATATAAAGGTTTGATATGGGGCAACTGTAAGAATCTTTGTACCTTTTTTCTGAGCTGACCACTGCCCTTACCAGGGATAATTTCTACCTCTTTTATTTTTTTATTTATTGCATCCTCAAAAGCATCCTTTAAGGCTTTATCAATTGCAGCACTGTTATTATATAACGGGTGTAAGTCTACTTTTATTCTGCTCATTTTAATTTCAAGGTAATAAGATTTTTATACCCGTTTTTTCTAAAATTATTTTTTTTTGTTTATATAAACTGCCTACCGACATTTTAAAAGTTTTCTTACTCATACCAAAAAACTGGTAAATATCATCGGGGCTGGATTTATCATAGTAAGGAAGGTACCCAGCATTTTCCCCCAATAAACGTAATATTTTATCAGTTTCGTCTTCAACCCTGTTATAACCAGGTTTACCGGCTGCGACATCTACCCGGTTATCAGAATATATTTTTTTAATAAAGCCCTGGAATTTATCACCCACGCCAATCGTACGGTAAATTTCATTAAAATGCAATACGCCTTTATGCCGGTTATTTATTATCATCACATATCCAATATCTGTTCGGCGAAAAACGATAAGGTCTACAATTTCCAATTCTTTTATTGAAAGGTCATCGTTGCTTAAAGTTTGTTCAATTCTTTCCGTGGCGGCAATCCGATTTGTTTGTTCATCCCTGTAAATTTTTACCAGGTATTCTCCATTGGGCAGCATGCCGGTGAGTTGCTGGGATTTTGGTACAAATAAATCTTTCATCAGGCCGAAATCCAGAAATGCGCCCTGGGAGGTTACGCTAACAGTGCGTAGTTTCACAATATCATTCAATATGCCCAAAGGCTGTTGGGTGGTAGCTATCAGCCGGTCATCACTATCATGGTATACGAAAACATTGATCTCGTCCCCAATTTTTAAATTCTCCGGTACAAATCTTTTAGGCATTAAAATTCCTTCTCCGCCATCATCCAGGTACACGCCAAAATCTACGGACCTGATTACTTTTAAAACATTATACTCACCTGTTTTTACCATAACATTTTTTCACCTGCTTACAGTAAAGATATAAAACAACCTGTACACGATTTTCCGCTGGCTGCAGTAATTCAAAAAGATACAACATACATAAAAGCAAAAGATAAATCATACAGCCAAATAAAGTTTTTTAAGCAGTTGATACTTTTGCAACTTACCGACTTTACTATTTTAATAAGGGTAATGCATATCTTTATGGCGCAAATAATACAATTTATAAATTTTGAAGTTTACAGATTTTGGTTTTGATGAGAGATTGATGGAAGGAATTGATGCCTCGAACTATGAAGAAGCCACCCCCGTTCAGCAACAGGTAATACCCTTAATACTCTCCGGTAAAGATATCATTGCTTCGGCCCAAACCGGTACCGGAAAAACTGCAGCTTTTTTATTACCCCTTATCCATCGCATTATTAACGGAACTCATGATGGCACAGAGATTACCGCTATGGTAATAGTACCTACCAGGGAACTTGCGATTCAGATAGCTCAACATATGGAGGGGCTTTCTTATTTTACCTCGGTAAGTTCAATTGCGGTATATGGCGGCGGCGATGGCAATGCTTTTGTACAGGAGAAAAAAGCTTTGAGCCTTGGAGCCGATGTAGTTGTTTGCACACCGGGAAAAATGATGGCCCATATAAAAATGGGGTATGTAAAATTAAACAGCCTTCAATATTTAGTACTTGATGAAGCTGACCGCATGCTGGATATGGGCTTTTTTGATGACATTATGTTCATCATAAATCATCTCCCCAAAAAAAGACAAAACCTGCTCTTTTCTGCTACTATGCCGCCAAAGATTCGCTCCCTGGCAAGAAATATCCTGCACGATCCTGCAGAAATAAATATAGCGATCAGCAAGCCCCCTGAAAAAATTATTCAACAGGCTTTTTTAGTTTATGATGCTCAGAAAATTCCTTTGATACTTCATCTTTTAAAAGAAAAAAATTTTAAAACGGTTTTGGTTTTTTGCAGCAGTAAACTTAATGTAAAACAACTCACCCGGGACCTTAAACGCAATGGTATAAAAGCCGGCGAGATTCACAGTGACCTGGAGCAGGATAGCCGGGAAGATATTTTAATACAATATAAAAGTGGTCGTTTACCCGTATTGGTTGCTACCGATATTTTAAGCAGGGGAATTGATATTGATAATATAGACCTGGTAATAAATTTTGATGTACCGCACGACGGGGAAGATTATGTTCACCGTATAGGGCGTACTGCCCGGGCAGAAGCAGACGGTACAGCTTACACCCTGGTGAGCGAAAAAGAACAACGTAAGTTTTTCGCTATAGAAAAATTATTGGGTAAAGAAGTGCAGAAAATGACATTGCCGGAAAGTTTTGGTGGACAACCTTCTTATAACACTTCCTTTGATAAAGGAAGATCGGGTGCTAAAAGGAATTTTAATACCCGGGGCACCAGGAATAAATAAGCCCAACTTTTACCTAAGCTGAAATATATTTGTATAAAACAATTTTATCAGCATTGCTCCAGATATATTAGCCACTCCTGTTGAATATCTTACCGGTATTTCTGCGCCCCGGGGAGAATTGCTCCGCAAAGAATTAAACATATATACATTTAAAGATTTACTGGAACACTATCCCTTAAGGCACATTGACAAAACCAAAGTGGATAAGATTGGTATGCTTTCCCCCACTTTAGAATATGCATACATAGCAGGTACTTTACTCAGCCTGGAAATAACAGGAGAAAACCGCAGCCGCAGGCTGATGGGTAAATTAAAAGACGATACAGGAGTAATTGATTTAGTTTGGTTCCAGGGGATAAACTGGGCACAAAAAATATTGCATACCGGCCAGCAATATCTTTTATTCGGAAAGTTGGGCTTTTTTATGGGCATGCCTCAAATAGCACATCCCGAAGTAGAAAATTTTACTACCCATAATGCCAGTGGTAAAAATTCCTTAGAACCCATATATTCTTCAACCGAGAGATTAAAAGCAAAAGGGCTTACAGGAAATAACCTGGGCAAATTTACCAGGGACTTACTGCAACGGATACCGGAAAATGGCTTGCCAGAAAATATTCCTGAATCAATCATTAGACAATTCAAACTTCTCTCCAGGTATAAAGCATATCAACAAATCCATTTTCCAAATTCGGAAAAACATTATCAGCATGCTTTGCGTCGCCTGAAGTTTGAAGAATTTTTTTTTGCGCAAATCCGGATGCAATTAATTAAGATGCAGCGCCATCGTTTCAGTAAGGGGCTCGTGTTTGATAAAGTGGGGCCATTGTTTAATGATTTTTACAATAATTTTTTACCTTTTGAACTTACAAACGCCCAGAAAAGAGTTCTTAAAGAAATACGAAAAGATGCAGGCAGTGGCCGGCAGATGAACAGGTTACTGCAGGGAGATGTTGGAAGTGGCAAAACCATGGTGGCATTGCTAAGTATGCTGATAGCAGCAGATAATAAACATGGATTGCATGGACAGAGCTTTCAATCAGTATTAATGGCCCCGACGGAAATATTGGCCCGGCAGCATTTTAATAGTATCACTGAATATTTAAGTGGGCTACCGGTGGAGGTAAAAATATTAACTGGCTCAACAAAAGCGAAAGAGCGTAAAATAATCTTACAAGGCTGTGCAGATGGCACTGTGCAGATATTATTGGGCACTCATGCAGTTATTGAAGAAAAAGTAGTATTTCAAAATCTCGGCTTTGCAGTAGTAGATGAACAGCACAAATTTGGAGTGGCACAGCGGGCACAGCTGTGGAAAAAAAATAGCATTCCTCCGCACATTTTAGTAATGACGGCAACGCCTATCCCCCGAACCCTGGCACTAACGGCTTATGGTGATCTGGATTACAGTGTAATGGATGAACTCCCCCCGGGTAGAAAACCAATTTCTACTATACATAGGAATGAAACTGCAAGGCCACAGGTAATGGATTTTATTAAACAAGAAATTGCAAAAGGCAGGCAGGCTTATATTATTTATCCGCTAATTGAGGAAAGTAGCAAATTAGATTATGAAAATTTGATGAAGGGATATGAGGAAGTGAAATCTTTTTTTCCGGAACCTAAGTTTTGGATAAGCATGGTGCATGGCAGGCAGCCCTCTGAACAAAAAGACACCAATATGCAAAGGTTTATAAACGGGCACACTAATATAATGGTGAGTACAACCGTTATAGAAGTAGGCGTAAATGTTCCCAATGCCTCGGTAATGGTAATTGAAAGTGCAGAAAAATTCGGTCTCTCTCAATTGCACCAGTTAAGAGGCAGGGTAGGCAGGGGGGCAGATAAAAGTTACTGTATTTTGCTTACTGGTAAAAAACTTTCTAATGATGCCAGGGAGAGACTTAAAATAATGGTAGCCACTAATGATGGGTTTGCCATTGCTGAGAAAGACCTCGAGATCAGGGGACCGGGGGAAATAGAGGGTACCCGACAAAGTGGTGCATTAAACTTTAAACTGGCCAGCATAGTCAATGACAAAGCTATATTGGAGGCCGCAAGGCAGGCTGTAGAAGAATTATTAGTCATTGACCCGGATATTAATATGGTGCAAAACTTGCCGGTAAAAAACTATCTTCATCAGCAAAAATCTAAAACAAAATGGAGTAAAATTGCGTGAAAGTTTTTTATAATACGTTAAAGCATCTATAAAGAATTTTTTTAAAACCAACCAAATCCGGTAACCTTTACGTTTATTATATTAATTTGTAAATAAAAAAAATCATTGAGCATTTTTAATAAAATACTTGCCTCCCTTATTGTATTAACGGTGGCTTTTTTTATTACCCCATGTGCCTATGCTCAAATGCAATTTGTAGAAAATAAAGGTCAATGGAATCCCAAAGTGCAATATCGTGGCGATTTTAGTACCGGTTCTTTTTTCCTGGAGAATAAGGGTTTTACAGTGTTGCTGAATAATCCTGACGATTTAATTACCCTTGGAGATTTTATTCATGGGCATGCGCAAGAATCTCACCAGCCCAATGAGCATGCTGCAGGTGCCCCAGGCCACAATAAACCTAACCGGCCTAATTTTCCTTTTACCTTACACGCCTCTGCCTATAAAGTAGATTTTTTAGGCGCTTCAAAAAATGTGCAGCAAGCACCCGATAAAACTTTTGATACCTACAATAATTATTTTATAGGAAATGATAAAAACAAATGGGCCAGCAATTGTAAAATTTACCAGGCAGTAACCTATACAAACCTTTATCCCAACATAGATGTACGCTACTACAGTGATGCAGCAGGAAGATTGAAATATGATTTTATTGTAAAGCCCGGTGGAAATGTAAGTGCTATTGCAATGCGCTACGATGGGGTTTCCTCCCTTAGTATTAAAGACAAGGAACTAATCATCTCTACCCCGGCTGCCAGGGTTAAAGAACTTTATCCTTACAGTTTTCAAACTTCACTTAAAGGTGGCAGACAGGAAGTAGAATGCAGGTATGTATTGAGAGATAATGTAGTGAGTTTCCAGGTGAAAGATTATGATTCCAAACAAAACCTGGTCATTGACCCATCTATAATATTTTCTTCTTTTACCGGGAGTACGGCAGATAATTGGGGGTATACAGCCACCCCCGGTCCGGATGGTAGTTTTTTTGCAGGAGGAATTGTTTTTGCCAGCGGATACCCGGTTTCGCCTGGTGCTTACGATCAAACTTTTAATGGTGGTGTTTCCATTGGTGGTTCCCCAGGCTATGATATTGGGATTTTTAAATTTTCTGCCAATGGCAGTCAAAAGTTATATGCTACCTACCTGGGTGGCACAGGAAATGAACAGCCCCATAGCATGATTACGGATGCCCAGGGAAATCTTGTTATAGCAGGACGAACAAATTCATTAGATTATCCTTTGAAACTCCCGGCCCGGGACCTCATAGGACCGACGGGTAAAGAGGATATTATTCTTACAAAATTTAATGCTGCGGGCACCGCTTTAATCGGCTCTGTAAAAATTGGGGGCAGTGGGGACGATGGTGTAAATATCCGTACAAAAGATGTAGTAGGGAATGGAGCTGAAAGCCTGCGTAGGAATTATGGTGATGATGCCAGGAGTGAAGTTATATTGGATGGCAGTAATAATATTTTCCTGGTTTCCTGTTCCAGGAAAGGTTCCAGCCCTGACTTCCCGGTAAGGAATTCACCAATTCAACCGGTTTATGGTGGGGGTGAGCAGGATGGTGTCGTAATGAAATTCAATGCTGATCTTTCTTCTCTATTATTCAGTACTTATTTTGGTGGTAAAGCGGATGATGCCTGTTTTGTTGCCAGCTTAAATCCCGTAACCGGGAACCTTTATATTGGCGGCGGTACGGCTAGTGATGACCTTCCGGGAAATAAGTCGGGGGTTATTAAACAGACTTTTGAAGGAGGGGAGGCTGATGGGTTTGTCTCCGAATTAAGCCCTGATGGTTCTTCCATCTTAAAAACAACTTACCTGAGCGCTAACCGTATAAATAATGTACCAAGTATAGAATTGGTTTATGGGTTAAAATTTGACAAGTTCGGCTTCCCATACGTTATGGGAACCACTACTGGCAGTTGGCCCGTTACAGCTAATGCAAGACAAGTAAATCCTGGGTCTAAACAATTTATAAGTAAGCTCCAACCAGACCTTTCCGCTTATATTTACTCTACCGTTTTTGGCAAACAATCTGCTCAACCTAATATTTCTCCCATAGCCTTTTTAGTAGACCGCTGTGAGAATGTATATGTCTCAGGGTGGGGAGGTGGCCTTAATACTGCAGAAGGGTATAGTACTGGAAATACTTTTGGTTTGCCTGAAGTTAATCCATTGTCCGGTATACCCGCCGAAGATGGCGCAGATTTTTATTTTTATGTTCTGGCAAAAGATGCTGCCAGCCAACTCTTTGGCTCACACTTTGGTCAGAATGGTGGCCTTGGCGACCATGTAGACGGGGGAACTAGCCGATTTGATGCAAATGGAGTTATATACCAGGCCATCTGCGCCAATTGTGCAGGTAATAATCAAAATCCACCATCCAGAAATATTGCATACCCTACAACTCCCGGTGTAGTTGCACGATTTAATGGAAGTACTGGCTGCAATGAATTAGCCTTAAAAATCGATATGAATTTTGCCGGTGTTGGCTCAAAGGTGCAGGCCTCGATTAATGCAGTTGTAAATGATACCACCGGATGTATTCCTCTAAAAGTTGTATTCACGGATATTTTGCAAAGAGGGAAAAAATATTATTGGGATTTTGGTGATGGGAACAAAGATACCACAACTTCAAACCTGGACTCTAATACCTATCTTCTTACAGGCAATTATCGGGTTATGTTGATTACCGAGGACAGCCTTACATGTAATATCAGGGATACATCGTATGTAAATATCAAGGCCAGCGATAATATTGCAGTACTCGGTTTTACCGCCTTAAAAGGTTCACCTTGTACCAGCCTTAGTTACATTTTTAAAAATACATCCATAGGCACAAAAAGTGGCTTTGGGCCTAATAGTTTTGTCTGGGATTTTGGAGATGGGTCGGCACCTGACACAGCAGGTTTAACTCCAGATAGAATACATATTTACCAAAACCCCGGAAATTACACGGTAAGGTTATATTTAATTGATACTGCATTTTGTAATTCACCTGATTCATTGTCAAAAATAATCCGCTTAAATCCATCGGTAAAAGCAATGTTTAATACTCCTGATATTGGCTGTGCACCATATTTTGCAGTATTTGAAAATACATCCCTCGGGGGTACCGATTTTAAATGGGAATTTGGCGATGGCACATTTTCTATAGAAGAAAACCCAACGCATCTGTACAGTTTGCCTAATACATATTTGGTAAGGTTAATTGCTACTGATACAAGTACGTGTAATAAAATTGATACATCGGCTTTGTTTTCCATTACTGTATTGCCGAAACCTACCGCATTATTTTCGTGGGCGCCAAATCCCCCGGAACCAAATGTGCCTGTAAGGTTTACAAATCTTTCTTCAGGAGCCACCAGGTATTTATGGGATTTTGGAGATGGAGAATCCTCTACGGTTACAAACCCGGTGCATGAATATAATGAAACCAAAACCTATACGGCTATTTTGTACGCTTTCAATGCGGGCAACTGTGCAGATACATTTTCACTTCCCGTAGATGTACTCATAAATCCCTTGCTTGATGTTCCTAACGCATTTACACCAGCACAGGGAGGAGTAAACAGTACAATTTTTGTGAGAGGTTTTGGAGTAAGCCGGATGAGTTGGAAAATTTATAACCGCTGGGGGCAACTCGTATTTGAGTCATCTAATAAAAGTAGCGGCTGGAATGGAACTTTTAAAGGTAAGCTGCAACCGACAGACGTTTATACATATACTTTAGATGCAGAATTAAGTGACGGTAAAAAAATTAGAAAAACAGGCGACATTACTTTGTTACGATAACAATAAGAAGGAATATCAAAATGATAAATTATCTCAAAATATTATTTTTTCATTTACTACTGTTTACAGGGTTTTGTGTTAGTGCACAGGATCTTCATTTTTCGCAGTTTTTTAATTCACCTCTTACAACAAATCCTGCAAACACCGGGTTTATACCAGATGCAGATTACCGGCTGGGCGTAAATTACAGAACACAGTGGAGTAATATTATGTCCATGCCATACAAAACCATCAGCGCATTTGGGGATGCACAATTGTTCAGGGATAAATTAGAAAATGGCTGGCTGGGTATAGGTGGCGTAATTTTAAGTGATGTCGCTGGCAGCGGTAGCCTCAGGTCTACTAAAATTTATGGCTCAGTTGCGTATCACCAGTTGTTGGGTAACAGTAGTTTATTAAGCGGCGGCTTTAATTTAGGTTGGGCAAATAAAAGAATAGATCTTACGAACCTTAAATTTCCCAGCCAGTTTGATGGAAAATTTTTTGACGGGGGTATTAAAGATGCAAATTATCCATCGTTTGCAAATACCAGTGTAAGTTATTTTGATCTGCAGGTGGGAATGAACTATGCTTATTTCCCCCAGGAAAATGTTTATATTAATGCCGGTTATTCTATTCACCATGTAAATAGCCCGAGAGAAACTTTCTTTAATAATCAAACTAATGATGGCCTGATCCCAATCAGGCATATTGGATTTGTAAATGCCATTTTAAAAGTTGACCCCAAAGTTATTATTAACCCCAATATTTATTTTACCACCCAGGCAAAAGCGAGTGAGCTGGTTGGCGGGCTAAATGCCAACTATAATCTGTCTGAGACCGGGGAGAAGCAGTTAATTGGAGGGCTTTATTATCGATACAAAGATGCAGTGATCCCTATGGCGGGCTTTGTAGTAAATACTTTAAAATTTACATTTAGTTATGATGCAACTACCTCCTCTCTTAAAAATTTTAATAATTACAGGGGTGCGATGGAGTTTTCATTAATTAAAAACGGTTTTTATCCTGCCAATACAGACAGGCAATCGCTGTGTCCGAAATTTTAATCCATTTCTTTTAACTCAGCTTTTTATACGATTTTCGCACAAATAATTTACATGTCTATTACTGCAGAAAAGAGAACTGATTTTTTAAGCCAGCTTTCTTTATTTAAAAAAATTATTGGTGAAGCATTTGTTTTTACAGATACTGAAAGCCTGCACCACTATGCACATGACGAAACAGAAAATCTCCTTTTTTTACCAGATATAATTTTAAAACCACGTACGGCAGAAGAAATAAGTGCTGTAATGAAAATATGTAATGAGTTTAAAATACCTGTTACGCCAAGAGGTGCAGGCACCGGTCTGAGCGGGGGCGCTTTACCGCATTTGGGGGGAGTGCTTATTTCATTTGAAAGGATGAATAGTATTTTAGAAATAGACGAAAGAAATTTGCAGGTAACAACAGAGCCAGGCGTTATTACTGAAGTATTACAGAATGCCGTAAAAGAAAAGGGGTTATTTTATCCACCAGACCCCAGCAGCCGTGGCAGTTGTTTTATCGGGGGAAATATAGCTGAAAACAGTGGTGGCCCCAAAGCAGTAAAATATGGTGTAGTTAAAGACTACGTTTTAAACCTGCAGGTAGTGCTAGCTACTGGAGAAATAATATGGACTGGCGCAAATGTTCTTAAAAATTCTACCGGCTATAACCTTACGCAGCTAATGGTGGGAAGTGAAGGAACCCTTGGTTTGGTAACAAAAATTGTTTTAAAGTTGCTGCCACATCCTAAATTTGATTTGCTGATGTTGGTGCCTTTTAATGACCTCGAAAAAGCCGGCGCCGCTGTAAGTGCTATTTTCAGGGCGGGTTTTACACCAAGTGCCCTGGAACTGGTGGAAATAGATGCTTTGAAAATTGTGAGTAAATTTGTAGATAGTACAGCCGTACCCGTTAGTGATGAAGTTGCTGCCCATTTAATTATTGAAGTAGATGGCAATCACCAGGAAACCTTGATGACCGAAATGGAATCTATTGCCGGGCTACTCACATCGTTCGATTGTGGCGAAATATTTTTTGCAGATGATGCGCAACAGAAAGCGGAATTATGGAAGCTCCGCCGCCGGGTAGCCGAAGCGGTAAAGCTGGCAGGCTACACCATTGAAGAAGATACTGTAGTGCCCAGGGCCAGCCTGCCTGCTTTAATTCATGGCGTAAAAGAATTAGGTAAGAAGTTTAATTTTCAGGCGGTATGTTATGGTCATGCCGGGGATGGCAATCTTCATATCCGTATAAAAAAAGAGGGGAGTATTTACAGCCTGAATAATCCTGAAGTGATCCCTGCCTTAAAAGCCTTGTTTACCCTGGTTAAATCTCTGGGCGGTACTATAAGTGGTGAGCATGGTATAGGCCTGATACAAAAAGAATATATGGATATTGTATTTGAAGAAGCAAATCTTCATATTATGCGGCAAATTAAAAAAGGGTTCGACCCCAATAACATTCTCAACAGCGGTAAAATATTTGATCTGTAAATACCCACAAATAAAAAACTATGAAACAGAAAATTAATTTATTTTTTACATTAATCGTTCTTCTCAGTTTACAGGCAAAAGCCCAGGAGGAAGAGAAGGAGCAAACCAAAAGGGGATTCAAAAAAGAAAACCTTTTTGCCGGTGGTACAGTTGCTTTGGGGTTTGGCTCAGGTACCACTTCCTTTGGGCTGGGCCCGTATTTCGGGTATAGTATTAATAAATATCTGGATGCAGCCGTAAGTGTAAATTATAATTACGTTTCACAAAGGGATTATTATACGCCTACAAAATACCGGCAATCTATTATTGGGCCGGGGGCATTTATCAGGGTTTACCCGGTAAAATTTTTATTTGCCCATGCCCAGTTTGAACAAAACTTTATTCAGCAAAAAATAATTTATGGGGGTAATGTTCCCGATGATAAACAGAAAGTGAATGTTTCCAGTTTTTTAATAGGACCGGGGTACGCTTCAGGACGAGGGGACGGCAAATCTTTTTATTACTTATCAGTTTTGTTTGATGTGGCTAAAAATGCCAATTCACCCTACGTAGATAATTACGGAAGAATAAATCCTATCATCCGTGCAGGATTTAATATTGCATTATTTCAAGGCAGGCGAAATGGTAATTAAAGATATTTCAAAAGATCTTCAGGTTCGTGCAGCACAGTCATTTTTGTATCAGGGTGATCGTACAGAAAATTTTCATCATGCATAATTTTTATATGTGCAATAAGATAAGTATAAAATCCACCTGAGTTTAAGAAGAATATTTTTTTGTTGTGGATATTTAGTTGGTTCCAGGTAAGCATTTCAAATACTTCATCCATAGTACCATAGCCTCCAGGTAAAATAATAGCCGCATCACATTTATCGTAAATCATTTGTTTGCGGGTATGCATATTATCTACAATGGTTAATTCAGTGAGGCCATCATGTTGATGTTCCCAGTCAGTAAGTAATTTTGGAATAATCCCTATCACCTGACCATTATTTTGCATTGCAGCATTAGCTATTGCAGCCATCAGGCCTTTATTTCCACCGCCATAAACTAGGGTGATATTTTTCCTGGAAAGTAAATGTCCTAATGCTGTAGCATGCTGTTCAAAAAGAATATTATTTCCGGTTTTACTTCCGCAAAAAACGGCTATTGCTTTTATCTCCATTAAGCTTTAAATTAATAAACGGCAAAGACACAAAGTTTTTTTATATTTTCAATCTTATTTTTACATAAATAATTATTATGTCTCCATTTGTTTTGCTTGCTTTTGTGATCGGTTATTTTATTTTATTACTCATTGTTGCCTGGTACACCAGTAGAAATGCTAACAACGATTCTTTTTTTATTGGCAACAAAAACTCTAACTGGATGCTGGTGGCATTTGGTATGATTGGAACTTCATTATCAGGCGTCACTTTTGTAAGCGTGCCTGGTGGAGTTGGGAAAGAATCGTTTGCCTATTTTCAGGTAGTGATTGGTTACCTGGTGGGCTACCTGGTAATAGCGTATGTTTTATTGCCGCTATATTACCGCTTAAATCTCACCTCTATATACACTTATCTTAAGGAAAGATTAGGTGTGGCTTCTTACAAAACCGGCGCCTCGTTTTTTATTCTGTCCCGTACTTTAGGCGCCACCGCCCGCCTTTATCTTGTTGTAAAAATATTACAGGATTCAATCTTGAATAACCTGGGCGTTCCTTTTTGGGTTACAACGCTCATCATCCTGGTAATGATATTACTTTATACTTATGAGGGCGGGGTAAAAACAATTGTGTTTACAGATACGCTTCAAACAACTTTTATGCTTACCGGGTTGGTAGTATGTGTAATTTATATTTTGCATACTATGAATCTTGGGGTTGGTACCGCTCTTACTGCCATGAATGAAAAAGGGTACGATAAAATCTTTTTCACAAATGCAGATAGCAAATTGTTTTTTGTAAAACAAATATTAGCCGGCGCCTTCATTGCTATTACCATGACAGGGATGGACCAGGAAATGATGCAAAAAGCTATTTCTGTGAAAAGATTAAAAGACTCCCAAAAAAATATTGTTACACTTTCATTGATTATGATGGCCGTTATCATGTTGTTCCTTTTTCTTGGCGGGTTGTTGCATTTGTATGGAGCACAGCAGGGCGTTGTTTCGCAGGGCGATAAATTATTTCCTGACCTGGCCTTGCACCAGATGCCCTCGCTTGTTTCAATTATTTTTATTATTGCGTTAATTTCAGCCCTGTTTCCCAGTGCTGATGGTGCAATAACAGCGCTTACTTCATCGTTTTGTATAGACATTTTAGGTATGCAAAGAAAAACCGGGTGGACAGAAATTCAAAAGAAAAAAATCAGGCAAAAGGTACACCTGTCTGTTGCCTTAATTTTTTTATTGTTTGTTCTCGTTTTTTACAAAGTTAATAACCCTAGTATGATTGGGGTTATTTTAAAAGTTGCTGCATATACTTATGGGCCTTTGTTAGGCTTATTTACATTTGGCATAATTACTAAAAGGCAGGTGCAGGATAAACTGGTGCCGGTGGTGTGCGTGGCTGCCCCAATAATTTGTTTCTTGCTGGATAAATTTCAAAAAGAGTTATTCGGAGATTTCCAGATCGGGTTAGAATTACTCCTGATAAATGGGTTCCTTACTTACATGGGGTTGTTAATAATTTCCAAAAAATCAACCCTACAACCAGCCGGAAATGTTGCTGATTAATGAAAAAGCGGAAAAGTATGCCTTTGATTATACATCAACCCAGGATGATGTTTTAGCGCAGGTAGAAAAAGAAACACAGGAAAATCACCCACATGCACAAATGCTTAGTGGAAGTGTCCAGGGAAGTTTTCTTGCTATGCTCTGCTACATGATAAAGCCCATGAAAGTATTGGAAATTGGGACTTTTACAGGCTTTAGTGCATTATGCCTGGTAAAAGGTTTGGCTCAGAATGGTTTGCTGCACACCATAGAAATAAGGGAACAGGATGCAAAGACAGCGCTTGAAAATTTTAAAAAAGCTAAAGCTTTGGAAAGCATAAAATTGCATGTAGGTGATGCAAAAGAAATCATTCCAGAGATACCTGAACATTGGGACCTGGTTTTTATTGATGCTGATAAGGTTAGCTATATTGATTATTACGAATTAACTTTGCCTTTTTTAAAAACAGGTGGTTTTATTATAGCCGATAATGTTCTTTTTCACGGCCTTGTGCTTGAAAAAGAAATAGCAGAAAAAAATGCCAAAGCTATAGCAGCCTTTAATGCGCATGTAGCTGCAGATGAAAGAACTGAGCAGGTACTGCTTACCGTTAGAGACGGATTAATGATAATAAGAAAAAAGTAAAATTGATGAAAAAAATTGCTTTTGCTATTATATATTTTATTACTGCAACTAGTATGCAGGCCCAAAAGCTATCTGTGCAGGAATATGTAGATAAATATAAAGACATTGCAATTGCTGAAATGAAACGCTCGGGTATACCTGCTTCTATTATTCTGGCACAGGGAATCCTGGAGACGGAAAACGGCAACAGCGATCTTGTTAAAAAATCTAATAACCATTTTGGTATAAAATGCAAAAGTACCTGGTTGGGAGAAAGTGTAACACATACTGACGATGCCCCGAATGAGTGCTTTAGAAAATATGGTTCTGCCTGGGATAGCTACAAAGACCATAGTGATTATTTAAAAAATACCCCAAGGTATGCTTCCTTGTTTCAGCTGGATGCTTTGGACTATAAAGGCTGGGCTTATGGTTTAAAAAGGGCGGGCTATGCAACCAATCCTCGTTACCCGGAAATTTTAATAAAAAATATTGAGCAATATAACCTGCAGCAATACAACAACACAATTCCAGATGACCTGGCATTTGATCCCGGAAAATATGCTGACGAAACAAATATTCAGAAAAGAGTTGCCTTAAGACCGGCTTCTGCAGCAGCTAACACAATTCTGGCAGACAAATCTCCACTAAAAAAATCAAAGACATTATTTAATAGTTTGAAAGCAGTCTTTGGTTTGCAGCAAACTTCCTTACTGGCCATAGCATCTGAAAATGATATTCCCCTTTCAAAATTACTTGAATATAATGATTTAAAAATTGATGGATTGCTTAAAGAAAGCCAATGGGTATACCTGGAAAAAAAGCATAAGCAGGGTAACCGTGATTATTATATTGCTTTGCAGAATGAATCCCTGTATGATATTTCTCAAAATAACGCTGTACAATTACAATACCTGATGCAATACAACCAGCTAAATGAAAATGAAATAGTGAGCGTAGGGAAAAAAATCAGGTTAAGACCCGAACTTCATACATCAAATGAAAAAGATGGACTCAAAAGCAATCAGGATCTTAGTGTAAACTTTTTTTCTCTTAAGCCTTAATCAGAATTTTTTTTAAAAGGTTAGCTGAATAATTTTATAATAATTCTATATGTCGGTTATCCAAGTAAAAGATAAAAAATTTTCACCTTTCATAACTGCACCGGAAATTGATAGCCAGATAAAAAGGATGGCTGCCGAGATAAATAAAGATTATGCCGGCAAACGCCCTTTATTTATCGCTATTCTAAATGGGTCATTCATGTTTGCTGCAGATCTGTTCAGGGAACTTACAGTGGATGCAGAAATATGTTTTATAAAATTGGCTTCTTACAAAGGGACCCGCAGCACAGGCACTGTTATTACATCGATCGGCTTAGATGAATCTTTGAATGACCGGAATGTTGTGATCATAGAAGATATTGTCGATACCGGGAAAACACTTAGTCAATTTCTACCACAATTGCTGGATCACCAACCTGCCTCCTTAAAAATAGCCTCCCTGCTTCACAAGCCAGATGCATTACAATACCCTATCAAAATAGATTACCTTGGTTTTAAAGTACCCAATAAATTTTTACTCGGTTATGGCCTTGATTATGATGGTCTTGGCAGAAACCTGAAAGAGATATTTCAGTTAATAGAAGAATAAAAAGCAGCACAAATAGCATAAATCCAGCCTTTAATAAAGAAGATAACTATTTACGAATTCGTTATTTTTTGAAAAAAATTATCCTATACTGTTCTCTTCATCTTGTTGCAGTTACTGCATCAGGGCAATACTATCTTCGGGGAGATATTAAGGATGAGAAAAATCAATTTCTTCAAAATGCCAGAATTTTTGTTCATTCTTCCAAAACGATTTTTTATTCAGGGAGTGATGGCAGTTTTGGAATCAATGTTCCGAACCTTACAGATTCCCTTACTGTTTCCTTGGATGGGTACGAGACGCAAAACCTAAAAGTAAAATCGGCGGAATGGCAGAAAATTATTCTGAAAATTTCTACAGCTGGCACAACCAAAAATAAGCCCCGCCCCGTTTCCATTACTACAGATATAAAACAAACAGGTAAATTTAATTGGCTTGTCAGTAATGAAAGTTACTTTCAGTTGGTAGAAAATGAATTTGTAAATCCTGGCGAGTATCCTAACACAAGTTTTTCCTTAAATGTAAATAAGGCTTCGTATAGCAACGTACGAAGGTTTATAAATATGCAAAGTCCTGTACCACCGGATGCAGTGAGAGTAGAAGAGATGGTGAATTATTTTAACTTGCATTACCGGGAACCTGTCGCCGGAGAAATTTTTAGATTGGAATCTCAACTTTCCACCTGCCCCTGGGATTTAAACAATCAATTACTTTTTCTAAACATAAGTGCAAAAACATTAAGCCTGGAAAAAGTTCCGCCCGGAAATTTTGTTTTCTTAATCGATGTCTCCGGTAGTATGGATATGCCTAACCGGCTACCTCTTTTAAAAGCAGCTTTCCAGTTATTTATAAAAAATCTTCGAGCCATAGATACGGTATCTATTGTAATGTATGGGGGCACAGTTGGTATCTGGCTGCAGCCCACTTCCGGTGCGGAAAAGGATAAAATTTCAAGATCAATTGAAGAGTTAACCGCCGCTGGTGATACTCCGGGAGAATCCGCTATCAGGGCGGCGTACAAGCTGGCAAAAAGTTCATTTATAACGGGAGGAAACAATAGGATTATTTTGGCCACCGATGGTGATTTTAATGTTGGCGAAACCAGTGAAAAAGCCCTGGATGAATTAGTGACTAAGGAAAGGCAATCCGGTGTGTATCTAACTTGTCTAGGCGTGGGTATGGGTAATTACAAAGATTCAAAATTACAGGTCCTTGCAAAAAAAGGAAATGGAAACTATGCTTATATAGATGATATAAAAGAAGCAGAAAAGGTTCTGGTAAAAGAGCTCACCCAAACTTTTTATGCCGTTGCGGATAATGTATTTATGACTGTCAAATTTAATCCAACTCAGGTAGCTCAATACCGCCTGATCGGCTTCGATAACAGGAAAGATGCCATTCAGGATGTTTTGAATGAATTGGAAGGCGGTGAAATTGGTAGCGGGAACAGTACTTTGGCAATTTTTGAAATTATTCCTGTTATACATAACTCAGTTTCTGTAACAAATGCAGAAATAAATAATATAGCCAGGGTAATACTGCAGTATAACAGCGAGGATACGGTAACCAAACAATTGTTATTTGATGTAAAAAATAATTATGCCCATATTGACAGTATTGAGAAAGACTTAAAATTTGCAGCAGCTGTCGCTATGTTTGGTCTTAAACTCAGGCAGTCCAAATTTTCCGGCAATATAAATTGGCCCCTTATACAATCCATTGCAAATACTTCAGCTGATAAGAGCAATTATCTGCAGGAGGAATTTTTGCAACAAATTGCCAAGGCTGAAAAAATTTATATACTAAAGAAAAAAAAGAAGCGAGGTAAAGGAAAAGAAAAAGTGGACTAAAATTTTTATTAAGTATAAAAGCTCACTATTTTGGAGTGAGCTTTTACCAGGTTATTTTAGCTGTACTATTTAACTTCAATTGCGTCATCAAGATCCGAATCAACTAAAATACGGCCGCAGTTTTCGCAAACCATTACCTTTTTTCGTAGTTTAATTTCACTTTGTTTTTGAGGAGGAATAGCGTGAAAACAGCCACCACAACTGTCTCTTTCTACGGGTACCACAGCTAAGCCATTACGATAATTTTTCCTGATCCGGTCATAACTCAACAAAAGTCTTTCATCCACGTGGCTCCTCGCAGCAGAGGCATCTTTATTATAATGCTTTTCTTCTTTTTCAGTTTCATTTATAATTTTTTCCAGCTCACCTTTCTTTCCGCTCAGGTTTGCTTCTTTAGTAGACACAGCCTTTTTTGCAAAATCCAATTGTTTGGCCTTTTCAGAAATTTCTTCAGTTGCATCTTTTATATGCTTTTCACAAAGTTTTTCCTCAAGTTGCTGCATTTCAATCTCTTTATTTATAGCCTCAAACTCCCGGTTATTTTTTACATTCTCACTTTGCTTTTCGTACTTTTTTATCAGTGCCTGTGCTTCTTTAATGCCTTCTTTTTTCTGGTCAATAAATTCTGTAATGCCGTTTATTTCTTCCTCAACCCTCGTTTGGCGGGCATGTAAGCCTTCAATTTCATCTTCCAGATCTTTTACTTCCATAGGCAGTTCACCTTTCAAAATCTGAATTTCATCTAATTTGCTGTCAATCTTTTGTAAGCGTACCATAGAAGTTAATTTTTCTTCTACCGAAAATTCTTTAACTGAAGCCATATTATTATTTATTTTTTAATTTTTGATTAGGGTCATTGTGCTCTGGTCATCATAGTCCTCACCTTGCAGGTACTACATTTTCGCTGCAAATCTTCATTCATCTTCACCCTGGAAATAGTGAACAGGATTGGTATTCACACCCGTTTTTAGGACGGCAAAGTTAGGAAAATTTTCCTTTAAAATATCAAATAGCAGGTCTATTGTAAATTGTTCACTTTCGTAATGTCCAATATCCACCAACATAAGCCTGGCTTCCGCATCAAAAAATTCGTGGTATTTAATGTCAGCGGTAATGAAAATATCTGCCCCGGCTTTAATAGCGGCGCCCGTTAAAAAGCTGCCTGCACCCCCACAGAGAGCAACTTTTTTTATCAATCTACCAG
>JBDSDN010000121.1:0-5478 GCA_039920545.1 Ferruginibacter sp.
CAAACTATCTGTGGTTGTTTGCAGCCCGGCAACAGCATTTTGTAAAGATGAAAAGTTTAAATACGGCACTTCTGATTTTGGTAAAGGGGGCAGCAAGGGCGTTGTAATATTATTGGCTATGCTGTAATATTTTTCATTGATCAATTGGTTATCGAGTTTGGTTGCTTCTCTCATATCATCTGCAAGAGTCATTACTTCTGTGGCATATTTCGCAATGGTTTTTTGCAGGCTGCGGTAATCAAAAGGCAATACTTCTGCATCAGCAAATCTTAAGGTTATTCTGCCGGCGGTTTTTGCCAAAGCAACGCCATACTCAAAATTGGGGTCTTTAAATTTTTTATACAAATCATAAGAATCGTAAATAGAATGATATTCACCGCCATCATCCTCGCCACCAAAACCAATATTCATAGACGGAACACCCAGGTGCTGAAAGAAGGGGCTGAAATCGGAGCCCGAGCCCAAAGCCCCCAGTGTAATAGTTTTTTTAGCAAGTAACTCATTCTTTACTTTAGTAGTTGTTGCATTTATGATATCGCTGTAGCGTCTCCTGTCAAACACACTAACTCCCGCCTGCGGGTCCATTACATCTTTTGCAATCTCAGTAAATGCAGGTTCCAGTGAATGTGAGCCGCTGGCATCTAAAAAGCCACGCCCGTTTCCATCGGAATTAATGTACAAGACAAGTTTTTGCTGTAATTCATCTTCGTGGTTCTCTACCCATTCAGTGGAACCTAACAAACCAGGCTCTTCCCCATCCCAGGCACAATAGACAATGGTGCGTTTGGGTTTCCAGCCAGACTTTGCTAATTCTGCCAGCGCCCGGGCTTCTTCCATCATAGCGGCTTGTCCGCTTATTGGATCGGCGGCGCCATTCACCCAGGCATCATGGTGGTTCCCACGCATTATCCACTCATCCGGAAATTCGCTGCCTTTCATTTTTGCAATCACATTATTTACCGGTTTTATATCCCAGTTAAATTCTAATTTAAGATGCACTTTATTTTTGCTGGGCCCGGCATGGTAGGTTATGGGCAAGGCTCCCCGCCACGCTTCGGGAACTACCGGGCCTTCCAGGCTTAGTAACAACGGCAGCGCATCTGCATAGCTGATTGGTAATACCGGTATTTTTAAAAGATTGCCGGCATCTTTTCTATCTAACCGCTTTGCATTTTTAGTAGCTCCAATGCCCGGGGTGAGTGGGTCGCCGGGATAAATGGGCATGTCTGCCACGGAGCCACGCTGTACACCGGTTTCCGGGCGGAAAGGCCCTTTTGGATACACATCCCCCTGGAAATATCCATCCCCCTGTGGGTCACTGTAAATGATACAGCCAATAGCCCCATGTTCCTGGGCAACCTTTGGTTTTATGCCCCGCCACGATTGCCCATATTTTGCAATTACAATTTTGCCTTTTACATCAATACCCATACGGGCCAGTTTTTCATAATCTGCAGGCACACCATAATTCACAAAAACCAACTCTGCTGATACGTCCCCATCAGGGCTGAAACAATTATAGGTAGGCAATTGGCCCTGTTGGTTACTGGTTGCATCTTCTTTGAGGGAAGGTTCTGCCAGGGCTGCCTTAAAATATTTGCTGCCGGTCATTTCCAAAAGCCTGGTTTTCGGCGTGGGAAAAAGGACATAAAAGGTTTCTATCTGAGCATCGTAGCCCCAGCTTTTAAATTTGTCTAGAATATATTTAGCATTGGCTTCATCGCCCGGGGACCCAACATGATGCGGTACTGCAGATAAATCTTTTATAAACTTATCAATATTATTTGCACTGAGGGTGGCATCAAATTTTTTCTCTGTAGCAACCTGCGTTAGGGTGTTGGCACTACTAAAACCCAGCATGCTCGTACTCTGGGCAAAGGAAATTAAAGTTATGAAGCTGGCTGCCAGGAGCAGGGAAATGTTTTTTTTCATGACTATATCTTAAAATATGAGGGTTAATTTATTTAGTAATTTATGTTAAACTAAGGTAGGGATTTAAGTAAGAGCTGAATCAGCTTTATTTGATAGCCGTAGGATTTAGAAATATTCTTCGTCCACCTTAATAATTTTTTTGGGCTGTTATTACTGCTTCCTCGCCAACACGATCACATTCTTAAATTTTTTGGTTTTGCCTTTCCCGTTAAACACTTCTGTGTAAATGATATAAATACCCACCGGTAATTTTTGCTGCTTTTCTCCAAGGCCATCCCAGCGGTAAAACCCAGTGGTACCGCTTAAGGCATTGCGCTGCAGGTAACGTACCGGCCGGCCCACAGCATCAAAAATTGTGATATTAGCCACATAACCCGGGTCCGGGAAACGGTAATTAAGCGTAGCAAAATCATCCAGTCCATCATTATCGGGGCTTACTATTTCCGGCGTCACCGAAATCTCTCCCTGCAGGTTTGCGTCTATTCTGTACTGTGAGTTTTTATACCCTGGTGTGCCATATCCTGCGCTGGTAGCAGCACTGTGCCAGTTTGCCGCCTCCTGGGACTTAGCATTATAATCTATCCTTTCCAGCGCCACTCCTTCGGTATTACTGATGAGTGTAAAATGCCATTTATCGCTGTAGGCAACTTCATCTACTATATTTCCCTGTTCATTTAATATTATTACATCACCGGCATCATCATTAAAAGATGGCAGGCTCGGGAGCTCAATAAAAGCATCCGGATTTTGTACGATATAATCCCTTTTAACTGCAGTAACATTTGTTGTAATTACGATAAACTGCCCGGGAAAAAATAAATAATCTTCTGTACTCAATTGTTTAATGCTACCAACGGACCCATTACTGGCCCTGTTAGCAATATAAATATTTTTAAGGTTGATTATTTTATTGTCCCGGTTGTACAATTCTACATAATCTGCACCGTTTGGTTTGGGGTTAAATAAAATTTCATTTATCACCAAAGCAAGGCTATCTGCCCGTTTAGGCAGACCCACTTGTGCCGTATTGGTGGTGCCGATAGAATTGCTTGCGCAGTCTTTTATATTTGTGACTGTTATAGAATAAATTTTATTCTGCAACAGGGCCGTCGCCGCAGTAAGGCGAAGTGTTACCCTGTCAAACAGCGGGCTTACAGGTATAGCTAACACTGGGGCACCGATGCCGTCGCTTATAATATAACTGGCAGCTACAGCAGCTTTCACACTATCTAAGGGCTCATCAAAAACCAAAATTATATTTACACTATCGGTTGCGTATGCACGTAATAATTTAGGAGAGGTTTTATCAGGATTCACTCCATCAATTGAATTTTTTTTGCCGGGTGTGCCTCCTTTTACATCTATGCTTGCCTTCCAGTTGCTCATGCCGGAGCAGGGATTGCGGGTATCTATCATTTCTAAAGTCCAACCCCCCGCTTTTTTCAATTCATTCTGGTACCAGCTATCGGAATAATTTACAGCATGTATAATTGTGCCTTGCGGCGAACTGACGTATACCAGGTCTCCACTGTTATTAAGACCAGGGAAACTGGTGACAGAAATTGCAGGGCCATACACAGACATAGCAGCTACGGCGCTGGCGGTACACACAATTACAAAACTATCTGGCTTTAAAATAAAAGAAGGCATGGGGCCGCTTTGGCCCACCCTCCAATTAAGCAGGTTGATATTAAAAGCAGTCGTGTTTTTTAATTCTATCCAATCGTTGTTTGGCAAAGCAACCTGCGGGGTAGGGTCGGCCATAATCTCATCTATCACGACATCATATTGCAGGGCTGTAAAAAAACTAAAGGCAGCTACACCGTTGTTGATGGCATTGCCAGACAAATCAGTAACCCCGTTTACCATAAGGCTAAGGTTTACACGGGCAGGGAAACTACCGGTAAAGCTTAGGTGCACCAGTGAATTGTTCACAGCATCCCTAATAGCGGTAGCAGGAGCGCCCAGCCCGTTGTTGACGACATAATTGCTTACAAGCTGGCTGCTCGCCAAATCCACGGGTTCATTAAATAAAACATCTAACATGTTTGCCGTTGTAGCTGTAGCAGATTGAACTACTGGCGGTATTATATCAGGCACATAATCTTTCACCTCAATATCATCAAAAAAATGGCGCTGGGCAAAACTTGCTACGGTACTTTGCTTTACTAAACAACCGAAAAATGATGAGGTAGTATAAGTTGCATCATTTATACTACCCTCACTAAAAAAATTATTCCCTGTGCCTGTTAAATCCCGGGACAAAACCCATTGGTTGGCTGCATCCCTTACCACCCGGATCCTCATAATATTATTACTGGTATTTAAAGTACTGTTTAGGCCATCAATTATTTTTGTGACCACACCGGTTGCATCTTTTCTGTACAGGCTTATCTCATCATCAGTATTTCCTATTCTTACAAAATACCCTGTTGTGCCGCTTGAGGTAAGGTTGCTGGCAGATGCCGTTAAGTAGACATCTACGTAATTAGCAGAAGATGGGTTAAAGCTGAGCTGACAATAAAAAGACCACTCCGCTGTAATGGCTTTTAAACTAGGGGTACTCAGGTAAAAAGTACTGTTAGCTACCGTGTTATTGCTTTGCAACTGGAAAGAAGGATTTACAATCCAATCAGTAGTATTACCTACCCAGGAAGGATTGCTTGTAAAATCTCCGTCAGTAAAAGTTTCGACAATTTGGCCTACCGAAATTGTTTTTAAAAACACTACACTTATTAAAATGAAAAGTAGCTTTTTACCCATGAGATATTTACTTTGGTTTTAAAGATACTGACTTTAAAAATTACCAGCTAGATGATTAAAACACAATAACGAGGTAAAATATCTTTGGTTGATTATTAATTTGTTATTAGTTTCGCCAACACATGATAATAATTAAACACATTAAAACAACTATGAAGTATTCCGGTAGATCGGAGGGTTAAATTGTTTTATTTCAAAATAAATACAGGCCTTCCTAAACCGGGAAGGCTTTTTTAATAGGGCCGCACCCCTATCTCCTCTCCAGGGGGGTGAAGCGCAGATTGATGGAGGAATATTAATATTTATTAATCTAAATAAAAACAAACAAATGAAAGTTGCAGTTGTGGGTGCCACCGGCCTCGTAGGTACAAAAATGTTACAGGTTTTAGCAGAGAGAAATTTTCCGGTGACCGAATTGTTACCGGTTGCTTCAGCAAAATCGGTTGGTAAGCAGATAAGTTTTGATGGTAAAAAATATAAAGTAGTGAGTATGCAGGATGCTGTTGCTGCAAAACCAGCGGTTGCCATTTTTTCTGCGGGGGGTGCTACCTCCCTGGAGTGGGCGCCTAAATTTGCCGAAGCCGGTATAACGGTTATAGACAACAGCAGTGCCTGGCGCATGGATGAAACAAAAAAATTAATTGTGCCGGAAGTAAATGCGCATGTCTTGAATGGGAGTGATAAAATTATTGCAAACCCAAACTGCAGTACCATACAAATGGTAGTAGTACTAAAACCTTTGCATGATAAATACAAAATAAAAAGAGTAGTTGTCAGCACTTA
>JBDSDN010000122.1:0-3870 GCA_039920545.1 Ferruginibacter sp.
AGTAAAAGCTACGTTTTAGGAATTCGGATCGGTATAATTTATTTTGTGATATTCAGTCTTTTCGGTGGTTATGTGGCAAAACAGCCAGGTCACACAGTTGGTGCAGCAGATGGTAGTGCCGGCCTTCCTTTTGTAAACTGGAGTACTTTATTTGGCGATTTAAGAATTGCCCATTTCTTTGGGATCCATTCTTTGCAACTGATTCCGCTTTTTGCATTAGTATGTGCTAAATATTTCCGGCAAAATAATTCATTAAAAGTGATCTGGGGTTTTTCGATTCTATATTTTGCTTTTATAATATTTGTTATGGTCCAGGCATTAAATGGAAAACCATTGACTTCCTTTTAAAGACAATTCTCATGTACTTTAACACGAAAAATAAATAGAAATGCTTTTGTACCTAACACTTATAATCACGGTTTCGTGAGGCAACTTCAGCAGGAGTCATGAAATCAGCCAGGGCCATTGAACAGAAATTCTAAATAGCTTTCCTCCGGCTTTATGTGATTGAATTAATTATTTAACCACAGTTTTCAATCCGATCACCTGGTAAAATAAGGCATATACTTTTATAACTTAGCAAAGTGAAAAGAATGCTCAACTCTTATTTTATGCACATGTCGGCGCTGATAATACTCGTAATTGGCGCAATGAGCTCTGTGGGCTTCATGGTCCAGGCCGGTCGTTATCAAAAATCTCTCTTATTAATTGCACTATTTACGGGCTGGGTACTATCCCCTTTTATAGCTTTAGTGATTACAACCATTATTTCTAAAAGTTGGTCAATCTTTTACCGCCGCATACTCTATGGTATGATAATCATCATAACTCTTGGCTCACTGGTAATGTACAGTGGAACTTTAAATTTTACTGGCCAAAAACCTGCTTTTAAATTCCTTATTGTGCCGTTTATTTCCTGGCTGCTTATCGCTATATTTCTTGCCCCAATACTGATTAAACGCCGGGGACGAAGTCGCAATACCCTTAACCAAGAATAATAGATTAGAACGAAATAAAAAAAATTCCGGCCTTCCCGGTTTCACCCCCCTTTTTTTAAATCAGCTAATTTTTTTCATGCCTGATTTCATAATTAATATCCTTCTTTCTAAAATACTTTTCAAGGTTAGGTGTTAATTCTCACCGGGCTTACAAAAAAAATAATTTACTGCAATTGTGATTTTTTTTTAAAGTTGTACACTAATAATGTACAGCAAAGTTTTAAATTCATTCGTGGACAAAAAGGAAGATTTTATAAAAGAGATAAATGAAAACCAGGGTTTGATTTTCAAAATAGCCTCAGTTTATACTAATTGCGTTGAGGACAGAAATGATCTTATCCAGGAAATCACTTATCAACTCTGGAAATCATTTGACACTTTTAGCGGAAAATCAAGTTTAAATACCTGGATTTACAGGGTAGCAATGAATGTAGCTATTTACCAGCTTAAAAGAGCTAAAAAGAAAGTGCCAGTAGTTCCTTTGGAGGAAGCGTTTTTAAATTTTCATGTTCCTGATAATACCGGCATGGAAGAAAATTGGCAAGAACTGAAGCGTCATATAGACAAATTAAATTTACTTGACAAAGGGATAGTTATTCTCTACCTGGAAAACAAAAGCCACGAAGAAATTGCCGGTATTATCGGCATAAGTACCAGTAATGTGGCAACAAAGTTTTCCCGGATAAAGGAAAAATTAAAGCAACAAATTCTTAAAAAATAATTATTTATGGACCTAGATGAGCTAAAAAAAACCTGGAACGAAATGAGTACCCAGTTACCGGTAAACCAGGATGTAAACTTTAAAAAATTTGACAAAATGAGCAAAAAAAAATTACGTTCAAAATTGAACAAAATAATAATCCCTGAAATTGCAGGGAGCCT
Organism: Ferruginibacter sp.; assembly: GCA_039920545.1. GTDB lineage: Bacteria > Bacteroidota > Bacteroidia > Chitinophagales > Chitinophagaceae > Ferruginibacter. The sequence goes on from JBDSDN010000122.1 coordinate 1,881, forward strand.
TGTATGTGTGGGCAGCGCAGCTTTTATCGGCTTTAACTTCTACAGGTTGGACAGCCCGGCATTTCAAATCGTCGGAATCATTACAGTTATTCTGCTTGTGATACTTGCAGTAATCAGTTTATTAAGCATTAAGCAGCTATACCAGGGCGGGGATCTTAATAAATCCTATTCAGATACACTCAAGACTTTTGCCACACAGAAATTAAAATTCTGCAGGTTACAAAAACTGAACCTGATGTTGAGTTACCTGCTGTTAGTTACAGTCTTACTTTTATCTACCAGGTTATTTGGCAGAAACGAAATTACTGACAGTAAGTATTTTTGGATTTTTTCCATTAGTATCGGATATATATTCCTGGTATTTTTCTCTAAGTGGGTAGCTCAAAAATATAATGGAACAATACGGCAAACGGAAGCGTTATTAAATGAATTATCTAATTAAATATAGACAAGCCGGATATAACCTTAGGCAAAACAATTTATTAAAAAACTAACCATTGTTTAAAATAAAATTCAGATATTAAAGCCATAAAAACACTAATGAAACCGATAACCTAAATGATGAGAATGAAGTCTTTAAAGAGCCCTGGTTTCTATCGAAAACTATTTGTATCTAAGTTTATAGTAGTTATCTTGAGAGAAGATAAATTCAAATAAAAAATTCATTTCAGAAAATTTTTAAAATGAAAAAATATTTTCTCCTTCTACTCCTCATCGCCTGTTGTATTACCTGTGTTTATGCCCAGGCAGATACCATTTCTTCTTACACCAGGAAATCCTATATGATACCTATGAGAGATGGGGTCAGGCTTTTTACTGTAGTGTTGGCACCCACCCAAAATATTAAGGCCAGCCCATTTCTCATACAGCGAACCCCTTATGGCGCTGAAGTTCCTATCCCTGAGGACTCTACGCTGCCCGTGACAAAAATGGGCTCTTACCAGGCTATGGCCACGGAGGGTTATATTTTTGTATTTCAGGATATGAGGGGCAAGTTTAAAAGCGAGGGTACTTTTGAAATGACCCGGCCGCTGTACCACTTAATTGATAAAAACAAAACTGATGAAAGCACTGATGCGTATGATGCCATTGATTGGCTGGTAAAAAATATAAAAAATAACAATGGGAAAGCCGGAATAAATGGGGTCTCCTACCCCGGCTACCTGGCCCTGGATGCCGCTGTTGATCCTCACCCCGCACTTAAGGCAAGTTCACCACAGGCCTCTCCTGCCGATATGTTTTTGGGGGACGATTTTCACCATAATGGTGCCTTCCGGTTAAGCTACGGTTTCGAATACAGCTACCTCGTAGAAAATGATAAATCATCTAACAGTGATTTTCCTTTTCCGCAGTATGATCTTTATGATTGGTATTTAAAGTTAGGCTCGTTAAAAAATGTAAATGAGAAATATTTCAAGGGCCGCCTTACTGCCTGGAACGATTTTACTAAACATCCTGACTACGATTATTTTTGGAAAAGAGCTTCTACCCTTACCTACATAAAAACCCCGCAGATTCCTATAATGCATGTAGGAGGATATTATGACCAGGAGGATATGAATGGCCCCCAGATTATGTATCAGCACCTTGAAAAGAAGGATAGCTTTAACCGCAACTTTATTGTATTGGGTCCCTGGAATCATGGCGGCTGGGGAGGCTCCAAAGCAGATAGCCTGGGCCAGATAAATTTTGGGAGTAATACTGCAGTATGGTTCAGAGCGCTGGAAAAACAATGGTTCGATTACTGGCTTAAAGGAATTGGGGATGGAAAATTTGCAGAAGCAAATTGTTTTCAAACCGGGAGCAATACCTGGCAAGCTTACACCGCCTGGCCTGCAAAAGAAGCAGTACAAAAAAAGTTTTATGCCTGGGCAGATCATAAAGCAGGTTTTACAAAGCCGGCCTCCTTTAATGGCACGGTAAAGTTTGTAAGTGACCCCGCCAGCCCGGTACCATACCGTTCCTTACCAATAGAAGCTACATATGGCAC
>JBDSDN010000123.1:0-9250 GCA_039920545.1 Ferruginibacter sp.
GTACGGCCACCAATCTGGTTGTAGATAGCCTCATTGGCTTTGTTTATAACCAGGCTATTATTGAAAACATACAATCGCTTTGGCTTTTGTTTTTCTGTGAACAGGTACATCGTATCGCCGCTAACCTGGCTTTTATCATTCCAGAAAACAGGATTTTGAAATAGCCGGAAAACAGAATCTTCTGTGGAATAATACATACTATCACTAACTGCCTGCATGGAATCATTGAATATTTTTACATGATGAAAACCCAGGAAATACCGGATACTGTCTGATTTAGCAGCAGACGTATTGAGCGATATAATTTTAGTAAGTGTATCATTCACTACAACAGTTTTCCTGGTGGCCGTATCATATTTCCTGATGCCGGAAAAAAGCGTGTCTGCGGAAACGTAAGTACTGTCATTATCCCGGTATAAAATCATGACCGGTTTACGGGTTGCCAGGAAAGAGCTGGTTTTTTTATCAATTAAAATCTGGTTTCCCAGGATTGTTACCTTATTAACACTGTCTACCACTTTACCGTTTTCCTCTATCTGCAATACGCCGCTTTTTTCGTCGTATGCAAGTTTGCCCCCGGTTACAAAACGGATACTATCGCTATAGGATGTACGCTCATAAAATAAAGCTTCGCCGGTTTGCAGGTTATACGTGCCGGATTTTGTATTTATTACGCCGCCATCTTTATTTATAATGCGGGTCGGGGAAATAAATGTGGCAATTTTACTTTGCGTATTGTACAAAAGGCTATCGGCTACAATATCATATTTAGGATCTACCAGGTGCACGTATTTTTTAAAATAAACGTCTTTAGTATCTGAATAATAAACAGCATCCGAACTGGTAAGAACTGTTTTCCCATTCACAACCCGGCCCCCATTTTTGTAAGTCGCAATACCGGTCGCCAGGTTATACTCCAGGTCATCTGTAAATAAAATTGCCTTACCATCAGTAAGCTTTACTTTTCTTTTGAGGTATGCAATTCGCTCTTTACCGATGTACTTCAAATATTGTGAGTAAGTATTTACGCTGTCCGCATCATTAATATGAACACTTCCAAAAACTTCGGCTATTCCTGTCTGTTGATTAAGAACAATACTATCGCCGGAGAGTGTTGTATTCACCTGCTTCACAATAGCATCACCAGATAATATTTTTAAGGTGGTAACAGAATCAAGAGTTTTCTGGCTTAACTTTTTTGCATTGATAATTTCTATGGTACGGGTAGTATCCTGCTGGGCATAGGTTTTAAAACCACTGCAAACCACAATAAAAAAAATAAGCGTTCGATATAAATTTGAGCGTTGCTTCAATATTAATTAATAACGCTGCAATTTGCAGTATTTAATTTTAATGGAATCACAATATTGCAAAGCACAAAATGGTGGATAACGAAATGATTTGGTAAAAATTAAAAAACGCCGTTAGATTTTATTATGGGCTTATTGCGGGATTAGCCAGCGGATGGTCAGCTTATTTTATTTTTTTAATATAATATGGCGAATTAAGTGTATCAGGCTGAGGGAGGAGAAGGGGGCTGTTGTTTTGCTTTTTCCCAAAAATAGAAAGGCTTACATACCTTTTAGGATTTACCCGTATATCATCAAGCAAGAGGTTTATTTTATTGCCGGTAGACGCCAGGTTATTGTAGAGTTTTGTATCATTCATTAATAAACCTAATGAGCCGGTATTTGTATTAAATTTTCCAACAAGTGATTTTAAGTCGTTAATGGTAGCATCAAGGGTATTAAAAGTTTTTTGCAAATCAAGCTGAGATAATTTGGTGGTCGTTTTATCCAGGTTGCTTACTACGCTGTTTATTTTTTCGTTGTTAGAAGCCAGGTTACCGGTTATAGAATTTACATTGCCAAGGGTTTTTGCCAGTGCGCCGGTTTGTTCATTTAAAAGCCCTTGTAAAGCTGCGGTAGAAATTAACATAGAGGCGGTAATTTTATTCAGGTTACCCAGGGTAGCGCCGATATTATTTTTTGCACTCGGGTCAATAACAGAATTTATATTACCTATCATGGTATCTAAAGAACTTACGGCTCTTTTTACTTCATATAATACAGGGTCTACCTTGCGGAGAACATCATCAAAGATTCCGGCATTAGCTTCGGTAAATATAGTATCCCGGGATTTTAGATTAGCTACAGCGTCACCTAATTTAATTTCTACACTGGTTGAACCGAGGGGATTGGGTTTTATAATAGCAATCGAATTTTTTGGAATATAAATGTCCTTGGTAATATTCAACTCTACCATTATCCGTCGCATATCCTTATCGGTACTTATTTTATAAACTGTACCTACCTGTAGGCCATTTATTACAATAGGGTTAGAGTTTTGCAGGCCCTGAACATTTCCATATTTAGCAAACAGGGTCGTACTATCGCTAAAGAGTTTTTTACCTTTAAGAAAATTAAAACCCAGAATTAACATGGTAACACATACCACGGCAATGGCGCCAACTTTTGTTTCATTAGAAATTTTCACTCGGTATAATTTAAATGATAATTATTTGATTTGAAAAATGATTAAACAGTTCAATTAAAATTGGCTTATACTCATTTTTTAGGATGCAAGTTATCTACCAATTAGTCAGCCAAAAACTATTTTTTGGGATTTGACTGGTTGCTGGTTACGTTTTTGGTTGATTCAATTTGTTCTTTATAGTGAATTACAGCTTTGGTAATAGCCTCTGCAAGTTCCTGCTGGCCTTCATTGCTGTTAATATAGCGCTCATCTGTAGGATTGCTGATGAAGCCGGTTTCCACTAAAATTGCGGGCATATTTGTAGCTTGCAAAACCCAAATACCTTTTTGCCGCTGGCTGATGCCAAGCGCAGGACGGCCGGTTTTTTCAATTTCTTCATTCACATAACCCGCAATTCGGTCACTTTTTTCCTGGTAACGTTTGGCATAAATCTGGGCTAAAACCCTCCCTTCAGGGGTATTAAAATCAAAAGCGCTGTAAGTCGAATCAGCACTTGTTTCAATTTCGAAATCTCCTTCCTTCATAATTGCTTTCAGCTTATCACTGGTTTTATGAGCGGCAAATATCCAGACACTTGTCCCCTGTCTTTCCGTGGGCAATTTAAAATATTCGTAAACAGGTTCTACCACCTGGTAAGGTGTAGAAATTTTCTTTTTTCTTTTTCCTTTTCCTTTGAACGAAATTCGGTAACGGGTAACTGTTTTTGTCCCAATCTGCCGGCGACCTGTTTTTAAATTTACAGCATCGGCATGAATACAAATGAACAGGTCACCTTTTGCTTCATTAGCGATACTTGCTTTTTCCCTCGGATTTTGATAAATATCTGTCGTTCGGGTAGGCACAATGTTTAAATCGGGTAACTGCTTTTTTAATTCTATCACCAATCTTTTAGAAATTGCCAGGGTAATATCTTTTTCCCGTGACCGCAGGGAATGTTCGTAAGTACCAGTAGCCCCGGCATCTGTTCCGCCATGGCCTGCATCTACAATAATCGTTTTTAATTTTTTGGGTGCCTGGGCAACAGAATATTTTTGTAGAAAGGAAAAAAAGCAGGTGAGAAATAAAAAAAACAATCCTTTGTTCTTCAACATAATGTACCAGATTTTAATAGGTTTTGTTATAATTCTATTAATACCCAATGCGTTTTGTATTAATAGTTATTTTTGCTTCTATCACTTATGAGCGTCAGTAACAAAGGTAAGGCAAAAAACAATTTAGCTTGGCTATGCCTGCTGCCGTTTATAATATTAACGTACTGTTTTGCAGGAGCTAATCATCTTCCTGCAAATTTTTTTTATCATTCATTCATTGATACCATTCCTTTTTCTAAAACCGTTAGTACAGTATCTTCGGGTGCCGACAGTATACCCATTCCGACAGAAAAAAAACGGAAATCTTCTTTAATACCTTCAGGCAAACCAGTAGCTGATACTAGTATCATTCCTATTGTAGATACTTTTTCTTTTAAAACATCAAAAGATTCTTTAGATGTTCCGGTGGCTTACCATGCAGATGATTCCATGATCCTGGATGTACCTAATAAAAAAATATTGCTTTATGGTAAATCATCATCTATAAAATATTCTGATAACGATCTTTCTGCGCCTTTTATTGAGTATGATCAAAAAACTAACCTGGTTAAAGCCTTTTTGGTAAAAGATAGTACCGGTAAAGTAATTTCATATCCGGCATTTAAACAGGGCGATTTTAAATCGGTGATTGATACCATTCAATTTAATATGAAGTCTGGTAAAGGCCTTACCAAGGGAACGTATACGCAGCAGGGAGAAATATTTGTTTACGGAGAGAAGATAAAAAAAATAGACCAGGATGTTTTTTATGCTCTGCGTGCCCGCTTTACAACCTGCAACCTGGATACGCCGCACTTTGCTTTTATAAGCAAAAAAATCAAATTTATAAATAAGAAGATGGCTTTTACAGGCCCGGTGCACCCGGAGTTTGAAGGAGTGCCGCTACCGGTTTACCTGCCGTTTGGAATTTTCCCGCTCACCCAAGGCCGTCATTCCGGTTTGCTTGCGCCCACCTTTACCGCAAATGAACAACTGGGGTTGGCATTAGAGGGCTTAGGTTATTATAAAATCATTAGTCCCAATTGGGATGTAGAAACCCGGGGAACTTTATATTCATACGGTGGGTGGGCTGCAAAGGTAAGTCCACGGTATTTCCGCCGGTATCATTACCAGGGAAATTTTTCACTGGATGTTCAAAAATATAAACCCTTGGACCAGGCCTCTAATAAATCTCTTTTAATAACCTGGAACCATAATGCTGACACCAAAGCCCGGCCGGGAGTTACATTTAATGCTCATGTAGATGCAGGCAGCAGTAAGTTCAATTCGCAGGTTGCAAATAATCCTGTTTTAAATTTTAAGAATACACTTACGTCCTCCATTACATATTCCAAAGTATGGAAAGATAAACCGTACAACATTTCAGTAAGTGCCAACCATAACCAGAACACTAATTTGCGCCTCATAAATATTAACTTCCCTGATGTATCTTTTAATGTAAATACCTTATATCCTTTCAGGAGAAAGGAACCGGTAGGGGATTATAAATGGTATGAGAATTTAGGTATTGCTTTAAATACAACAGCCCGCAGCCTGACTTATTTTTATGATACGGCCGGTAATGCATTTGGCCAGTTAAAAAATAATTTACAATGGGGTGCTAATCATAATGTGCCCATTAGTTTATCTCTGCCGCAATTGGGCCCGTTCCAGGTTGCACCGTTCGTTTCTTATACAGAGAGGTGGTACCAGCAAAGAAGAATTTATCGTTGGAACCCGGGTACAAAAAGATTAGATACCACGATCAATAAAGGATTTTATGCTGCCAGGGATATGTCTTTTGGCGTTGGAATAAGTACCCGTATTTTTGGTTTATATTCCTTTAATAAAAATAGTAAAGTACAAGCTATACGTCACGAAATCCGGCCATCATTTTCTCTAAGTTACAAGCCAAACTTTAATGGCAATAATTCTTTTATTACCCAGGTAGATACTGCCGGAACTTTATTTCCTTTTTCAGTTTATGACGGGAGTATCTATGGCGGTTTTTCTACTAACAAATCCGGCGGAGTAAGTATTAATATTGATAATAATCTTTCGATGAAGGTGCGTAATAAAAAAGATACAGGGGAGGCAGCTATAAAAAAAGTTTCCCTCATTGATGGGCTCAGCTTTAATACGTTTTATGATCTGTTGGCAGACTCTTTTAAGTTATCTCCAATAAATGTAAGTGCGCATACTAATTTATTTAATAAGTTTAATATTACTGCCGGTGCAAGTTTTGATCCTTACCAGGCAAACCGTGAGAATAAACGAATAGATAAACTGGTGTGGAGCAAAAAGCCCCTTTCCCTCGGGACGCTTACCTCAGCCCAGGTTTCTTTGCAAAGTAATTTTAAAGGTGGTGATAAATCCAAAACGCCCAACACAGATAATATCGGTCCCCAAAATATTGACCCCCGCACCGGTTTGCCATTAGATGAATACCAGCAGGAGGCCGCTTATATAAGGAACAATCCCGGTGAGTTTGTAGATTTTTCAATACCCTGGAGTGTAGATATTTCTTACTCACTCCGGTATAATAAATTCCGCAATTTTGGCGGCCAGGGTTATACCAAAAGCTTTAACCAGGATGCTAATTTTAACAGCTCTGTAAACCTGACTGCAAAATGGAAAATCGGCGTGACGGGTTCTTATAATATTACTACCGGTGAGTTAGGTTATGTAAGTATGTTTTTATCCCGGGATATGCATTGCTGGCAGATGGCGATCAATATAGCACCCGTTGGCAGGTTTCGGTTTTTCAGCATTAATATAAGCCCTAAATCGCCTATCCTGCGGGACCTGAAGATAAACCGTACCCGGTCCTTTATAGACCAGTAAAAATAGGTTACCCGTTTACGTTAGTTGGTTCTTCCCGGGTGTAAAACTCCAGCATTTGATGGTACACTTTTTCCTTTAAATTTTTAACGTCAATATTTTCCGAAGAGACAGCCGGCATAAAATGCATGTTAAGTTTTGTGGGTAATAGGTAAAAAACTTTATGGACCGGCATCGCTCTTTTTGTACCAGTTATAATCACGGGTATAATATCTTTTTGTGTATCAATCGCCAATTTAAAAGCGCCGTCAAAAAAAGGTTTCAGTGGTTTATTTGTTCTGTTTCTTGCCCCTTCGGGATAAATGCACATATGCATGCCATTTCTTAAAGTTTTTTTCATGGCCTCATAACTTCTTACCCTGCTTATTTCATTTTTCCTGTCCACTATTACGGCGCCTCTTTTGTAAAAAGAGCCAAAAACCGGGACTTTGGCAAAGGAAGCTTTGGCAATTGTCTTGTTGGGCCCGGGTACATAAGGAGCAGACAATGGTGCATCAAGCAACGCATTATGATTATATACGACCACGTATACTTTACCTTTTATAAAATTGCGTTTGCCGGTAACCGTTACAGGGCAGCCTATCAGGAAAAGCCAGATATTCATCCATAACCTGGAAACATCCATAAAGTATACCTGTCCCTTCTTCTCATCTTTGTATAAATTAGAGATCATGGAGGGTAAAAAGAATAGAAGAAAAGTAATAATAAAAATTATCAATCCCCAAAGCGCCCAGATGCGGGCAAAGATATTTTTAAAAATATTCATTTGATGTGGCTTTGCATTTGCAAGTTAAGGCGTAAGCAATTTCCAGTCAATGGGATTATCACCGTTTTGCATCAGCAATTCATTTGTTTTAGAAAAATGTTGGCAGCCAAAAAAACCTTTGTCCGCAGAAAAAGGCGAGGGGTGTGCTGCTTTTAAAACATGGTGTTTGGTTTCATCAATAATGGATTGTTTTTCCTGGGCAAATTTACCCCACAATAGAAAAACGACTTCTTTTTTTTCGTCAGAAACTTTTTTTATTACCGCATCTGTAAATTCTGCCCAGCCATATTTTGCATGGCTGAAAGGCTCGCCAGCTCTAACGGTAAGCGCAGCGTTCAGCAGCAAAATTCCCTGGTTTGCCCAACTGGTTAAGTTGCCGTAAGCTACCGGCATTTCTATTCCTATATCATTATGTATTTCTTTAAAAATATTGACGAGGGAAGGGGGAGGCTTAATTCCATTGGGTACTGAAAAACTAAGGCCATGTGCCTGGCCTGCACCGTGGTAAGGATCCTGGCCCAGGAGCACCACTTTTACTTTATCAAATGGCGTTTGGTTAAAGGCATTGAATATTAACGGCCCGGGAGGATATATTATTTTGCCTAATGACTTCTCAGTTTTTAAAAAAGTCACTATCTGCTGGAAGTACAATTTTGTAAACTCTTCTTTTAATTCATTTTTCCAGGAGGGATGAATCTGCACGTCCATAGGAATATTTTTTATAAAAATAGTTACTAATCATTGTAACTAACTAAGTAAAAAAAAGCAGAATAATTAGAATCGCCCCAGAAGAATATTTAATTTTTTCGTAATAAACTTAGTGGTATTCTAATAGCAGTTATCCAGCGATAAGTTAAGCTAATGACAGTTGATAAATGGTTTGACAAATTATATTTCGAATTAAATGAGATGTTCATATAACCCCCCTTCAAACAGTAATCTGAATATGCTGTTTTCAATCTTCCTATTGGCAATGAAATTAGTCGATATTTCAACGAAATTACTTTAAAAAGTAAAAGCCGCTTTTTTAGCGGCTTTAGCAAGTTACTTTGGTGACCCCGATTGGATTCGAACCAATGGCCCTCAGCTTAGAAGGCTGATGCTCTATCCAGCTGAGCTACGGGATCAGGTAATTTTGAAGTTGGCAAATATAGCCCATAAAAATTTCGCCACTAAAAATTATTTGAAAATAACAGGTCGCCATTATTCCCTAATTATTAAAATTTTCAAAAGAGGTTTTCGATAAAAATTCTTTGATTGGTATAATTTTAGCTGTTACATTTGCTGCTACGAAACCAATCATTTTCTCTCCGGAATTTTTCCGAGATTTATTTTTAATTAAAATTAGACTTTTATGAGACAAAAACTTACTCTTTTACTATGTTTTGCTATGTTGACATCCGGTGCCTGGTCGCAGATGATGAACAGCGATAAATATTCTTCAAATAAAAAAGGATCGTTGGTAGGTATTCATGTTAATGCCATAGATTTTAAAACTCCCGAAACTTTTAGAAATACTTCTTCTCCAAGATTTACGACCAAATTAGCTGATATGGATTATGGCGTTTCTATTTCTTACTGGAAAGGCCTGACATCTAAGATTGATTTTTCCACTAAGGTCAGTGCAATGTTTCATAATTATAAATTCGATTTTAACCAGGCCAGCGATAAATATGAAATAGGTGCGGAATTAGAGCCCACCTTAAATATCCGGCCCTACAGCGATAATCATCTTTTCATTCCTTTCCTTACTGCAGGTGTTGGTGGAGGTTATTACATGGGTGATTTCGGTGCTTATGTTCCTGCTGGCGTTGGATTACAATTTAATTTTTTAAGTACCACTTATCTTTTTGTTCAGGCCCAATATCGTTTTTCTTTAACTAAAGATGTTGTTAAGGATCATTTACTTTATTCATTGGGTGTTGCCCAAAATTTTAGCCCGGAAAAACCAAAAGTTATGGCGCCGCCGCCGCCGCCGGTTGTCTTGGACCGTGATGGTGATGGTGTATTGGATGCTGATGATAAATGCCCTGACACCCCAGGTTTGGCAGCGCTTCAAGGTTGCCCTGACCGTGAT
>JBDSDN010000124.1:0-7851 GCA_039920545.1 Ferruginibacter sp.
GTATTAATGTTTATTACTGCTACCGGCCTGGCAATCTTAAGAAACAGGCTTGATATAGCGGGCACAATGGGTGGGGTAAAACTTGGCCTGGTTACAGGGATATGTTTCGGCGCTGCAGCAATCAGTATTTCGTATTTATATGAAAAACGACCCACAGGCCTGCACTTAATTAATGGCGCTTATATCCTGGCAGGTAATATTATTGCGGCGGTAATTATTTGCATATGGCCCTAAAAAAAGAAGTAAAAGAGTTTAAATAGTTTATGAAGTAATTAAAGTTTTAAAACAAGATAAAGTAAAAACCACAAGTCTTTACAGTAAAATGGTATATTATAAATCATGAATTTTTTTACTTACCAGTCCAGTTAAGACGAAAACGCACTTAATCTTCTACCCTTGTGATTTTGATAATATTTGTGGGCAGATGCTGAGCTATTGGGGTACTTCCGGTATTAATAATGATATCATCTTTTTTTATAAATCCCCGTTCTTTTAAAATATTTATCTGGTCAAATATAATGTGATCAAGGCTCTGCTCTTCGCCATAATAAAATGCCCGCACACCCCAGCTCAGGCTTAACTGGCTTATCAGGCTTTTTTCTTTACTAAAAATATACAACGGAGATTTTGGCCGGTAACTGCTAAGCATAAACGCAGTGTAGCCACTTTGGGTCATACCGATCAGGGCGGTAGCCTGGGAATCCTTAGCCAGTTTGCAGGCGCTGTAGCAGATGGCATCACTTAAAAATGAAGGAGAATGTGGCTGCGGGGCCAGTATATCATCCCGGTCATAATCATACACCGTCCGTTCTACTTCCAGGATAATTTTGCTCATGGTTTCTACGACCAAAGTTGGATACGTACCCGTGGCAGTTTCGCCGCTAAGCATTACAGCATCAGCACCTTCCAGAACTGCATTAGCCACATCGCTTACTTCACTACGGTTCGGTTTGGTGCGGTCTATCATACTTTCCATCATCTGTGTCGCCACAATTACCGGCTTGGCCCGGTGCATACATTTACGGATAATATCTTTTTGAATTACCGGCACCTGCTCTATCGGAATCTCTACTCCAAGGTCGCCCCGGGCTATCATGATCGCATCACTTTCTATGATGATATCCCTTAAATTTTTCAGCGCCTCCGGCATTTCTATTTTTGCAATAACTTTTATTTTGCTGCCCCGGTCGGTTATTAATTTTTTCAGGTTTATAATATCCTCTGCTTTTCGTACAAAGGACAGCGCCAGCCAATCGAGGTTTTGGCCCATAATGAAATCAAAATCTGCAAGGTCTTTTTCTGTTAAGGATGGCATGGTTAGGGCGCTATCCGGCAGGTTCACGCCTTTTTTGGGCGTAAGTATTCCGCCCAAGGTTACACTCACCAGTATTTCTTTTTCATTCAGGATCTCTTCAACCTTTAGTTCCATTTTGCCATCATCTAAAAACACCCGCTCACCTAATTTCAGGTCTTTTGCCAGGTTTGGATAGGACACATAAATTTTCTCTTTAGTGCCTACTATCTTTTCTGTTGTAAAAATAAACCTGTCACCGGATTTCAATTCCAGCCTCCCGTTTTCAAGGTCCCCTACTCTCAATTTGGGGCCCTGTAAATCTGCAAGGATGGCAATATTATAGGGCTCCGTTTTTATAATCTGCCGGATACTTTCGATAACCTTTAGTTTGTCTTCATATGACCCATGAGAAAAATTTAGCCTGAAAACATTTACACCAGCTTTTACCAGGGATAATAAATTATCGTACGTATCACAAGCTGGGCCCACCGTTGCGACAATTTTTGTTCTTTTTTGCGAATGGGCAATGCCTGCCTCCTTATCCATCTGCGTATGCAGGTACCTGCTTATATTTTTACTCATTTTATGCTATGCTTAATGAATTTATTATTAATTTGAAATTAAGGTAAAGGGAACATGGTTACCTTTTTAGGTAGAAAGTATTTTTACAATCTTCATCCACTCTTCACTGATGCGTTGTTTCTTTTTAACAGCTTCATTTAAGGGAATATAATTCATCCTGTTATTTACAATACCAACAAATACGTTATGCCGCCCTTCCACCAGGCATTCTATTGCATGATACCCCATGCGGCTTGCAATAACCCTGTCCATACAACTCGGCGAGCCGCCTCTTTGTATATGGCCTAAAATGCATACCCGGGTTTCCAGGTTAGGCATTTTATCTTTGATTATTTTAGCCAATTCATCAGCGCCGCCAAATTCTTCTCCTTCTGCTACAACGATGAGGTTAACCAGTTTCTTTCGTTTTTCTTTTTCCTGCAAGGAGGAAATAATATGGTTAATGTCAGTCTTTTTTTCAGGGATTAAAATATTCTCTGCGCCGGTGGAAATTCCGCTATGCAAAGCAATATAGCCCGCATCCCTTCCCATCACTTCTATAATAAATAAACGATCGTGGGAGTCTGCCGTGTCTCTTATTTTATCAATAGCTTCTACGGCTGTATTAACTGCAGTATCAAAGCCAATTGTAAAATCTGTACCTGCAATATCTTTATCTATGGTGCCAGGCAAACCGATACAGGCAATATCAAATTCATTACTGAAAATCTGCGCCCCCCTGAAACTACCATCTCCGCCTAATATTACCAATCCCTCAATACCTCTTTTTTTCAAATTACCGTAGGCTTTTTTTCTGCCCTCATAAGAAAAGAATTCTTTGCACCGGGCTGTTTTTAAAATGGTACCCCCACGCTGAATTATATTTGCCACACTCCGGCTCTCCATTTTTATTATTTCATCATCTACCATACCACTGTAACCCCGCATTATGCCAAACATTTCCAACCCATGATAAATGCCGGTTCGGACTACCGCTCTTATCCCTGCATTCATGCCGGGGCTGTCGCCGCCACTACATAAGACACCAACTTTAGTAATTTTCTTTCCCATGTTCAATGAAAACTATTTATTATTAGATATAAATGAAGGATTGAAGGATAATGGTAAATATTCTCAAACCTAATAAGATTCAAAAGTAATTATTATAAATTAAAATTTGTTTTCAATTCAAATTATATGGGTTTTAGTGTTTAAATTGAGTAATTTATATTTTAAAAATAAGGACAAATTAATATACTATGAATGTAAAATCCGGCCTGTTTATTTCAATTAGCTGCTTGTTTACGGCTCATCTCAGCCTTGCACAATTAAAATATCCCGCAACTAAAAAAGATCAGCAAACAGATAATTATTTTGGTACCAACGTACCTGATCCGTACCGCTGGCTGGAAGATGACAACAGTGCAGCAACCAAAGCCTGGGTTACCGATCAGAATAAAGTTACCACAGCCTACCTGGAAACCATTCCTTTCAGGAACAAGGTGCACCAGCGCCTTGAAGAAATGTGGAACTATCCTAAGTATACCTCACCGTTTTCTAAAGGGGAATATTATTATTACTACAAAAATGACGGGCTGCAAAACCAATCTGTGCTATACCGTCAAAAAGGCCTAACCGGCAAACCGGAAGTTTTTATAGACCCCAACAGTATGAGTAAAGACGGCACGGCGGTACCGGGCACCCCCGTATTTACCAAAGATGCAAAATTTTGTGCTTACCTCGTGGCCCAATCCGGTAGCGATTGGCAAGAGGCGCACGTGATGGAAGTGAAATCTAAAAAAATATTAACTGATAAATTAGACTTTATAAAATTCAGCGGACTTTCATGGAAAGGCGATGAAGGGTTTTATTACAGCCGTTATCCGCAGCCAGATGAAAAAAGTAAATTGAGCAAACAGAATGAGTACCACAAAGTGTATTATCACGCAATTGGCACGCCTCAAGCTAAAGACCTGCTGGTTTATGAAGATAAAGAGCATCCCCTGAGGACAATTGGTAGCGGGCTCACCGAAGATCAAAGGTTTTTAATAATTTCAAAATCGGAAGGCACCAGTGGCGAGGAAATTTGGGTGAAAGATTTAAAAGAAAAAGGAGATTTCGTTCTTCTTGTCAAAGGTTTCGATACTGAGGCGGGCGTGGTGGATAATGACGGCGGCAGAATTCTGGTACGAACAAATGCTGATGCGCCAAATTACAAAGTAGTTTCCATAGACCCTAAAAACCCGGCAAAAGAAAACTGGCTAACTATTATCCCTACCCGCACTAAACTTTTACAAAATGCCGGCACAGGGGGCAACAAATTATTTCTGACTTATTTAGAAGATGCCACCAGCAAAATTTATCAATGCAGTTATAAAGGCATTTTAGAAAGAGAAATAAAACTACCCGGCATAGGCACGGCAGGGGGGTTCGGCAGCGATAAAGAAGATAAAGAATTGTTTTATTCCTATACTTCTTTTAATACACCCACTACAATTTACCATTACGATATTAAGAGTGGAGAAAGTAAATTGTTCAGAAAAACAGAGGTTAAAATTAATGCTGATGACTATGTTACTGTGCAATCCTTTTTTACCAGTAAAGACGGTGCAAAAGTCCCCATGTTTATCACTTATAAAAAAGGACTAAAACTGGATGGCAATAACCCCACTTTAATTTATGGCTACGGTGGTTTTAATATCCCACTCACCCCGGCTTTTAGTATTTCCAATGCCTTTTTTTTAGAGCAGGGTGGTGTTTATGTCGTGGTAAATTTAAGGGGTGGCAATGAGTATGGCGAAGAATGGCATAAGGCAGGCATGCTGCAGAATAAACAAAATGTGTTTAATGATATTTTTGGCGCTGCAAATTTTCTAGTTGATAAAAAGTACACTAACCCCGGGAAGCTGGCCCTCCGGGGCGGCAGTAATGGCGGATTGCTCGTAGGAGCTTGCATCACCCAACACCCGGAAATGTTTAAAGTTGCCATCCCGCAGGTGGGCGTGATGGATATGTTGCGGTACCATATGTTTACCATCGGCTGGGCCTGGGCCGTAGAGTATGGCAGAAGTGATAAGAAAGAAGACTTTGCTAACCTGTACGCATATTCGCCATTGCATAATTTAAAAAAGGGAACCCAATACCCGGCCACCCTAATCACCACAGCAGATCATGATGACAGGGTAGTGCCGGCACACAGCTTTAAATTTGCCGCCACTCTGCAGGAAGATAATGATGGAACCAATCCTACGTTAATACGGATAGACAGCAAAGCAGGCCATGGCGCAGGCAAGCCAACTACCAAACAAATAGATGAGGCGGCGGATATCTGGAGTTTTGTAATGTATAATTTGGGCATGGAGTTTAAATAAGATTTGGGGCTGCAAGCTTCTGTATTTTGTTGCCCATGTGGTATTTTCTTTTTCACCACATAGAATCATAGGCACATAGTTTACACATAGCAATACATAAATCAATTGTAAATTTTCTTTTACTATGGGTTTCTGCGCTACTATTGTGCCTATGTGGTAATTTCTTTTTTCACCACACAGAATCATAGGCACATAGTTTACACATAGCAATACATAAATCAATTGTAAATTTTCTTTTACTATAGGTTTCTGCGCTAATATTGTGCCTATGTGGTAATTTCTTTTTTGCTATGTGTTTCTATGTTACTATTGTGCCTATGTGGTAATTTCTTTTCACCACATAGAAACATAGGCACATAGTTCACACATAGAAATACATAAACTAATTGAAGAAATCTGAAAAGTTACACCTAAATTCCTTACCATATTTAATCCGCATTTATCCGTAAAATCAGCGTCATCAGTGTACCCATCCCCCGCTACATCCGTTCCGGTACATCTATCCCTAGTAACTGCATACCGCTTTTAATAACATTTGCCGTCATAACGGATAGTTGCAAACGCAGCTGTTTTTTTTCTGCGGTTTCTGCATTTGCAATAGAATGTTCTGTATAAAATGAACTGAATGTTTTGGCTACGGTAAAAACATAAATAGCAATAGCGGAGGGGTTCAACTCTGCACAGGCCTGTTCTATTACCGCCTCAAATTGCTCCAGCAGTATGATCAATTCCTTTTCCAGGGGTAAAAAATCCGGGGCCACCTTTTTACCGGGGACTAATTCATTCTTCCTTAAAATAGATTTGATCCTGGCATAATTAAATTGTATAAAGGGACCGGTAAAGCCATGAAAATCTATACTTTCTTCCGGGTTAAAAACCATTCTTTTTTTAGGATCAACACGGAGTAGAAAAAACTTTAAAGCACCCAGCCCGATGGTGTGAAACAGGTGTTTTAATTCTTCTGCTGTAAAATCTTTAACCTTACCAAGCGCAGCGGTTTTTTCTTCGGCTTCTTTTTCCATCTCGGCGACAATATCATCAGCATCTACTACTGTACCTTCCCGGCTCTTCATTTTGCCGGTCGGCAATTCTACCATGCCATAACTTAAATGATGAATATCATCAGCAGCCGGTACGCCCATTTTTTGGGCAATCAGCTTCAGTACTTTCATGTGGTAATTCTGCTCATCACCAATTACATAAATGCTTTGGTCTATTTTGTATTCTTCATATTTCTGTTTTGCCAAACCAATATCCTGGGTTATGTAAACTGAAGTACCATCTTTACGGAGCACTAATTTTTCATCAAGGCCCTCTGCAGTCAGGTCTATCCACACACTGCCATCATGTTTGGTAAAAAAAATTTTTTTATCTATGCCCTGCTGAACAATATCTTTACCCAGTAAATAAGTCTGGCTTTCATAATAGGTTTCATCAAAGTCACTCCCGATGGTTTTATACGTTACATCAAAACCTTCGTAAACCCAGCCATTCATTTTATTCCATAAATTTATTACTCCAGGTTTACCGGCTTCCCAGTCCTGCAGCATTTCCTGTGTAGCGATCATTATTGGGGCTTGTTTTTCAGCCTCAGCCGGCGGAATGCCCTGGTCGGTTAATTCTTTAACCTCCTTTTTATATTCATCATTAAATTTTACATAATAATCTCCTACAAAATGATCCCCTTTCATGTGAGTACTTTGTGGGGTGGCATCATTTGCAAACAGTTGCCAGGCCACCATACTTTTGCAAATGTGAATACCCCGGTCATTTACCACGCAGCTTTTTACCACCTGGAAGCCACTGGCCTTTAAAATTTCGGCCACACTCCAGCCTAAAAAATTATTCCGTAAATGGCCAAGGTGTAACGGTTTGTTTGTGTTAGGTGATGAATACTCCACCATTACTTTTTTACCATTGAGCGGTTTTTTGCCATAGCATATATCGTTATAATTATTTTGCAGAAGCGCTATCCAAAAGCTATCAGCAATGTGGAAGTTTAAAAAACCTTTAATGATATTAAAACGGGTGAATAATTCCGGGTTATTTTTAACGAGGTCTGCCCCCAGCTCCTGGCCAAGTTTATCTGCAGAGGTGCCCGTTGTTTTCAGTAGAGAAAACAATACTACCGTATAGTCGCCTTCAAATTCAGGTTTGGTTTTATTTACCTGGAAATCTTTTTCAGTAAATGCCAGGTTATAAATTGTGAACAGACTTTTTATAACTGCCTGGTGAATATTCTGTACAATTTGCATGGCGCAAAAATAGGCAATAACGTTAAAGGAAGAGCGACAGCAAACCAGCAGGCAAGTTTCGCCGCTATCTGGTTTTCAACCATCGGAGATGAATACAATCTAATGCTTACTGACTGGTAAGTGTGTTGCTCTAACAACAATTGAAAATGTGTAACGCTGGTTGAATGAAAGCGATATGTATCTTTTTATTATATTACTGATTATAACCAAATGAAAGGATTATCTGCAAGCTTTGAGGACACTGCTAAGTTGAAAATTTCTGGTTTTGAATAAACAGGAAAAAAATCGTAGCTAAAATGTTAGACTTAAACTTTACTCCATTTCCAAACTTGACAACTGAACGCCTTGTTTTACGACAACTAAACAGCGA
>JBDSDN010000125.1:0-2965 GCA_039920545.1 Ferruginibacter sp.
CCGGTAGGCGTAAAACTAAAGCCCGCCGGGGCTATCTCAGGAATCATTTGTATTTTATAAACCTTAATAAATGTTTTTCCATTTATTAATACAACTGCATCTGCATCCACGCACCGAAAATTATACCGCAGGCTGACGACTTTTGCATCCAGGCTTGTCCTTCCGGAATAAGTATCAGAAAACCAGCTCTGGCCCGTTGTAATATCCTCTTTAAGAAAATTGAGATCATCAAATATAGAAGGGGAATAGTTAAGGGCACTTGTAAACATGCTTACGGAGCTGTATCTGAAATAATCTGAAGCTGATTTACGGTAGTATTGTGTATTGGCCGCCGGAAAAAAACTAATGTATTCATCAATATCCTGGTGAGGGATATTATTTTGGATTGTTTGCCCGGTAAGTTTTCTTACAATAGAATCTCCAGGATAAGAAAGGTCGTCATAACACCAGTAACTTTTATCAGTAAGGGGAAAATGATCTGGGTTAGTAGTTATAACAATATTTGAAATGGTATCCTCTATGGTAACTAATGCCTGGCATGTAGTGGAGTCGTAAAAAATATTGAAAACATCTGTACCTGCAATAATTGGCTTCCCCTGGGCGGGTAAACGGAGCAGCACCGTACCTGTATCACTGAATAAACCTGATGCCGTAAATGAGTAACCATTTACCAGGCCGGACTGAACAGTATAATTGCCGGGCCTTGAGACATGCACCTGCACCGTTAAAAAATTACTGTCAGATATATTTTTAAATACCCTGAAGTTTCCACTCACAGTTGCCAGGCTGCAATTATTAAAGGCATCTTTCACTAAATAGCCAGAAGAGATTCTGCTGCCTTCATAACTATACTCTTTTTCACAGGAATACAAAATTGTAAGAAAGATAAAATATACATACCAAGGTGGATACCTTTTTTTCATGCTTAAATTTAATTCATTTTTTATTCATGCTGCATAAACCAGGTATTTCATCTTCATTACTGGCATGGTTTTTACTTTTTAAATACTATTGATAACTTAAAAATTTAATGCTATGGACAAGATGGAAATGAAAGGCAACTGGCATGAGTGGAAGGGAAAACTTAAACAGGAATATGCTGATCTTACAGATGATGATGTAGAATATGAAGAAGGTAAAGATGAGGAACTCTGGGGACGCATACAAAAAAAGACTGGTAAAGCAAAAGATGAATTAGTTACCTGGCTAAAAGGCCTTGGTTAAAATGTTCGAGGCTTCTTTTGGGAAGCCTTTATTTATTGTTCAATAATTATTTCAATAAATTATTGTTTTACAGCCCTATTCCATAGATAATAGGACAATTGGACGTTCTCCTGCTTTTAGCACCTTGTCTCTTGAATTATTTAAATTTCCCGGGTAGGCTGGCATGGCTGTTGCAAACTATAAAATACACCTGGGTCTAATAAAACCTAATAATTTTTTTTTCAGTAAATATTATATAATGAAAATTATTCCCCACGACGAACTAATTAAAAAAATAGACATCTGCATAGCAGCTTGTAATTTTTGTGCCTCATCCTGTCTTAAAGAAGAAAATGTAAAAATGATGGCGAAATGTATTTCCATGGATATAGACTGTGCCGAAGTATGCCGTACCACAGCCATACTATTAGCCCGGGATTCTCCGCATGGAAAACATTTATTAAAAGAGTGCATTGAATTATGCGATGCCTGTGCAGCAGAATGCGGAATGCATGAAGCTGATCATTGCCAGGCCTGCGCCAAAGCCTGCCGGGAATGTAGTGAAGCCTGTAAGGCTGCCGCATAGACAATTAAGAAAAGGCAGCATTTAAAAATGCTGCCTTTATCTTAAAATAAGAATTTATAACCTTACTCATGCACTCGCATGCTCTGAAGCAATATTTACTTTCCCTACAGCCAACTTTGTTAAAAGATCATCGGCATCATATTCTTCAGCCAGGGTTTTCTCTAATTCATCAGCTACAAACTCCAGGTTTAATTCTATGGCGTAAGCCTTAGCCGTGCCATAGCCCGCAATTTCATAATGCTCTACTTTTTGAGCGGCACCAATAATTGCAGCATCTCTTGTAGCAGGGCTCATGTTCTCTTCTAACATTTTATCCGCCTCTTTAATTAATCCTTCTGTTCCCTTACATTTTTGTGAAGCATTATCTCCGAATAATGTAGCAAAAAAACTTTCATCGTTTTCTGTACCTTTCTCTCCCATCATAACTTTTTTAATTTTGTCCAGCCGGTCCTTTTGCCGCCGGGTTACTTCAAGGTGGGTGCTAAGCGCTTCTTTTAATTCCATATTACTAGCCTTCTCAATCATATTTGGCAAGGCTTCAATTATCTGTTCTTCTGCGGAGTAGAGATCAAGTATTTCATGCACCAGCAGATCCCGTAAATCAATAATCTTTTCCATGATATAAATATTTAAGTTAGAAAATGTGTTATTTCATATATCATTAAAACCATGCCTAAAGAGACTTGGCAGGAGCTGATAAAAAATAAAATTTATTCACATTAATACATAAATTCCCCAAATGGAGGTTTGCCTGCAGCTTTCAATTTGAGAATGGACGAATCTTTTTTAAATTCAGGCCTGACTAAACAGTTATAGTTCCTTCAATAGAATCATCCATGGTTTTTCCTATGGCTGCGCCAATGATTCTTTTTACAAAGGATATCGCCATAGGGTGTTTAGTATCCCAATAATATCCTTCGTTAGGTGCAACTTTTATCACCGTTATGCGTTGGTCATCTTCACCTTCTGTAAACCAGGTCTTAAACATGGGGTTCCATAATTCATGAATGGTGTTTTTATCCGTGGAGATTGTAGCCTGACCTGCAAAGGAAAGGAAATCTGAATGGGGAGAACCCTGGAAAAATAATTGCACCATTGGATCAGCTTCAATCTCTTTATTTTTGTGGCTGTCTGAGGCACTTAGAAACCAGAGGTTACCTTCTTCATCTGTTTTTT
>JBDSDN010000126.1:0-5929 GCA_039920545.1 Ferruginibacter sp.
CGGTAAGAAATGAAATGGCCATGACGGTGGAGGATGTGCTGGCAAGAAGAACCAGGATGTTGTTTTTAGATGCACAAGCCGCTATTGATGCTGCACCAACCGTTGCAAAATTAATGGCTAAAGAAATGAACCGGGATGAAGGATCGATTGCCCAACAATTGAATTCATTTACTACATTAGCAAAAGGTTACCTCACCCCTAACCCCTCTCCAAAAGGAGAGGGAAAGAACAGTTGATTTTTTTAGAATTATAGAATTATTTTAAATACATTAATCAAAACAATCTATATGACCCCATTCGTATCTGAATTAGTTGGCACTGGCGTATTAATTTTATTAGGCAATGGCGTGGTAGCAAATGTTGTACTTAGTAAAACTTTTGGAAACAATGGCGGATGGATCGTTATCACCTTCGGTTGGGCCATTGCAGTTTTTGTGGGAGTATATATTTCAGCGGCTGCCAGTGGAGCTCATTTAAATCCCGCCATTACCATTAGCCTTGCCTTTAAAAACGGCGACTGGAGCAATGTTCCGGTTTATATTGCCGGCCAGATGCTGGGTGGTATGCTGGGTTCCACGCTGGTGTGGGCCCACTACCGGCAGCATTACGATGCTACTGAAGATGCAGCAGCACAACTGGCAACTTTTTGTAATGCTCCTGCAATTAATAGCGTGTTTTATAACCTGCTGAGTGAAATAATCGGAACATTCGTTTTGGTATTTGGCGTGCTGTTTATTTCCAAACCACATGATACGCTGGGTTCATTAGATGCGCTGCCGGTGGCCCTGCTGGTTTTAGGTATCGGCCTTTCTCTTGGTGGGAGTACAGGATATGCGATTAACCCTGCCCGTGATCTTGCCCCAAGAATAATGCATTGGATTTTGCCAATGAAAGGCAAAAGGCCCAGCAACTGGCGCTATAGCTGGATACCGGTAGTTGGGCCCATTATTGGAGGACTGGTAGCAGTTTTAGTATTTAATTTTGTACAATAAAAGAATAAAAAATGAATATAGAATGGAAAGGGATTTTTCCGGCGGTTACTACCAAGTTTACAAAAGATGATAAGCTGGATTTTATTTTATTTGAAAAAAACCTGGAGGCCCAGCTAGATGCAGGGGTGAAAGGCATCATACTCGGAGGAACGCTTGGAGAAGCCAGTGTATTATCTTCAAAAGAAAAAGAACATCTAGTAAAATTTGCAACAGAAAAAACAGCAGGGAAAGTCCCGGTGATTTTAAATGTAGCCGAAGGCAGTACCAAAGAAGCAATTCAGCAGGCTCATAATGCAAAGGTATGGGGCGCTGCCGGTTTAATGCTATTGCCGCCAATGCGCTATAAGCCTGATCATCGGGAAACCGTTATGTATTTTAAAACTATTGCAGACAGTACAGACTTACCCATCATGATTTATAACAACCCGGTAGATTATAAAACAGAAGTAACGCTGGAGATGTTTGAGGAATTACTGGATTGTAAAAACCTACAGGCCGTAAAAGAAAGCACACGTGATACAACAAACGTAACGAGAATGATCAACCGCTTTGGCGGCAGGATTAATATTCTATGTGGTGTAGATACACTTGCTTTGGAAGAACTTTGTCTTGGGGCTGTAGGCTGGGTGGCTGGATTGGTTTGTGCATTCCCGAAAGAAACAGTGGCAATATTTAATTTGGTGAAAGAAGGTAAATTAAATGAAGCTTTAAAAATTTACCGCTGGTTTATGCCTTTGCTTGAATTGGACATTCATCCCAAACTGGTGCAGTATATTAAACTGGCTGAAACACAGGCCGGCATTGGATCGGAATATGTAAGAGCGCCACGGTTAATGTTGGAAGGAGAGGAGAGAAAAAGGATTTTAAAAATAATTGATGATGGAATTGCGAACAGGCCAACTGATTTTTAAATTTTATGAAGCAAATTTTACGCTTTGGTAAAAGATGAAAAAAGGTATGTGGTATAAGAGTGCGACGCAAGAATGTTGAGTATAGAAATAATGCTGGTCACAAAAAAATAATTAAACATGTTCAACGATTTTACAACAGAAGAAATAGACAGCGTATTAAGTGAGGCCTGGCAGGCATTTCATATTTACCGTAAACTTTCTTTAAAGCAACGTGCAGGTTTTATGCGGAGCATTGCCATTGAATTAGAAAACTGCGGCGATGCCTTGATACAAACCGCCATGCGGGAAACCAATTTGCCGGAAGCAAGATTAAGGGGCGAAAGAGCAAGAACAATTTTTCAGTTAAATGATTATGCCATTTTTTGCGAAAGCGGCCAATGGCTTGATGCAAGGATTGATACTGCCAATGCGAATAAGACTCCACCAAAACCGGACATAAGAAAAATGCTGGTGCCCCTTGGTCCAGTCGTTGTTTTTGGTGCAAGCAATTTTCCCTTCGCCTATTCTACAGCGGGCGGCGATACCGCCTGCGCCTTTGCAGCAGGCTGCCCTGTGATTGTAAAAGCACACCCGGCACATGCACAAACAAGTGAAATAGTTGCAGAGGCTATTTTAAAAGCGGCGGCAAATTGCTACATGCCCAAAGGAATTTTTGCGCATGTGCATGGCGCTTCTTCTGCTGTCGGAGAAACGTTGGTAAAACATCAGCATACGAAAGCGGTGGGCTTCACAGGCTCCTTTGGCGGCGGCAAACAATTGTTTGATTGGGGCAATCAACGCAAAGAACCCATCCCGGTTTTTGCTGAAATGGGCAGTGTAAACCCGGTGTTTTTGTTGCCAGAAAAAACAAAATCATCTGCTGAAGAAATTGCAAAACAATGTGCCGCTTCTATTACCCTTGGTGTGGGACAATTTTGCACTAACCCCGGGATTATTATCGGAATAGATAATGATGATTTGAAAACTTTTACAACTGCTTTATCCGAGGAAATAAAAAACATTGCACCAGCAGCCATGTTGAATACCGGCATATATAAAAGTTATGTAGAAAAAAGAGCAGCAGCATTATCACAAGTTTCTGTAGCACAAATTGCCATTGCCGAAAAAGATGCAGCACTTAACGAAGGCATCGCAACTATTGCCACAACCACAGCGCAGGTTTTCCTGGCTAATCCTTTACTACAGCAGGAAGTGTTTGGCCCCTACTCCATCATCATCCGCTGTGTAAATATAAATGAAATGATTGCCGTGGCTACAAACCTCGAAGGACAGTTGACAGCTACATTGATGGCAACAGAAAATGACATCATACAAAATGAAAAATTAGTGGAAGCGGTGAAGAATATTTGCGGGAGATTTATTTTAAACAGTGTGCCTACCGGTGTAGAAGTTTGTCTTGCAATGCAGCATGGCGGGCCTTTTCCGGCTACAACCGATTCAAGATTTACTTCTGTTGGTGCAGATGGTATAAAAAGATTTGCCCGCCCTATAGCTTTTCAAAACTGGCCTAATAATTTATTGCCCGATGAATTAAAAGATGAAAATTCACTTGGCATTTGGCGCACCGTAAATAATGAACTAAAAAATAGTTGAATTTTTATAAGATAAAACTTAAGTAGTATTAAACCCATCAGGCCATCAACATCTCCGCTTTTTCTTCTTTTACCTGGTATGCCAACCAACCTGCAATTGCTGTAGAGATGATAAAATAACCGGTAAGAATATATTTTATTACAGGGGAAAAACGGTCGCTGCCAAACCAATCGCCCATATAAAATATTATCCCGATACCGCAAAGATTCTTTGCCAACTCCCAAATAATAGCCGATCGGTTTCCATCCATCAGGTCAGTAAAAGCATATACAAATAAAAAAAGAAAACCACCATAAATAAAAATATTGGGGCTGCCTATTTTTGCAATATTGCCAAATAAGTAACTTACAAAAATAAGTAGCGTTAATACCTGCACCCAGGCCCAAATAATTAATAGCTTTGAGGATTTACTATCATACTTTTCAAAATTATAAACGTCTTCAATTTTATAAACCGGGTATTTCTCTGCAACATCTGCAGGCCGCCAGCCCGTTGGCTTATAAAATACCCTTAGTTTAT
Organism: Ferruginibacter sp.; assembly: GCA_039920545.1. GTDB lineage: Bacteria > Bacteroidota > Bacteroidia > Chitinophagales > Chitinophagaceae > Ferruginibacter. The sequence goes on from JBDSDN010000126.1 coordinate 4,016, forward strand.
CTCTCCAGTTTTGGGCGTGCCAGGCATCTTTAACCAACAGCCACATATGAATAAAATTTATTTTTATCGGGTTCCAGGTTTGCACCGGCCGGGTGATACCATATACAGGTTTTACATCTTTTAATTCTTCCTGGTAAGTGCCGAATATTTTATCCCAAATAATAAATATCTGCCCGTAATTTTTATCAATGTATTCTTTATTAATGGCATGATGCACCCGGTGGTGAGATGGGGTTACGATGATTTTTTCTAAAAAACCCATCTTATTTATATGCTGGGTATGGTACCAGAATTGTGCAAACAAATGCAGCGGTGCCACCACAGCAATTACCTGAGCAGGCACGCCCAGCAAAGCAGCCGGAAATAACAATATTGCAAACAGCCTTACAAACACAGATATGCTTTGGCGCAGGGCACAGGCCAGGTTAAATTCTTCACTGCTGTGATGAACAATGTGGCTATTCCAGAAAAAATTTATTTTATGATCCAGAGCATGAACTGTGTAGCCGGCAAAATCCAATACAATAAACGTAACTAAATAAGTAACCCACGTGGCAGTTATGTGGGTGAGGGCAATATGCTGCACCAGCCATTCGTAGCTTACCAGCGCAATGCTAAGGCCCAGCACATCTTTGGTAACATTGGTTACACCGCTGCTCAGGCTGCTGATCATGTCCATGGTACGCACCGTGTCTTTGCCTTTGCGCCACCCGTACCATTTTTCAAAAAGTACCAGCAGCAAAAAGGCAGGCATGGCTATCAATAATATTTTACCGTAAGCTTCCATAAAAAGAAATAAAAAATTTGGTCCTGGCAATTTACCAATGAGCAGCATCGTTGCATCGCCCTCTTCTACATTTTGTTTCTAAGCATCACAATGGAAGGCTATAAATATTATAAGCTCTCCCCAAATTTAAATGAACGGCAAATCGTTTTTAAATTATTACCCAAATTTAATTTAATTTTCCAACTTTGACAGCTAAAGAATAGTACAAAATATAAATATAGAAAGTTGGCAACATTTACTTGTATAGATGCACATACCTGCGGTAACCCGGTGAGGCTGGTAAAAGAAGGCGGGCCAATTCTACAGGGCAAAACAATGAGCGAAAAGCGGCAGCATTTTTTAAAGGAATACGATTGGATACGCACTGGCCTTATGTTTGAGCCCCGTGGCCACGATATGATGAGCGGCAGTATTTTATACCCTCCACATAATCCTGAAAATGATGTGGCAGTTTTATTTATTGAAACAAGTGGTTGTCTGCCTATGTGCGGCCATGGTACTATAGGCACCATTACCATCGGCATAGAAGAAGGTTTAATATTACCCAAAACGCCGGGCATTGTGCGTATGGAAACTCCTGCCGGGTTGGTGATAGTGGAATATAAAACCAGGCCCCCACTATCTCCCCCGAAGGGGGAAGAGATGGAGGAGATAAATCCGAAGAAGGACAAGAAAAATTCGCTTTCATCTACCCTGCAATCTTCTACTTCTCCCTCCCCACCGGGGAGGACAGGTGGGGCTTCTTCTTCTTCTCCATCACCCTCCCCAACGGGAAGGATAGGTGGGGTGGTAACTTCAGTAAAACTTACCAATGTCGCATCATATCTCTCGGCTTCAGAATTAGTAATTGAATCTCCGCATTTAGCAGAATTAATTATTGATGTGGCGTACGGCGGAAATTTTTATGCCATCGTAGATGAGCAAAAAAATTTTAAAGGAATTCAACAGTACACTGCAGCAGAACTCATCAGCTTCTCCGGCATTTTACGCCAACGGATAAACGAAAAATATAAATTCGTTCATCCGCTGGATGAAACGATAAAAGGCTGCAGCCATATTTTATGGGCAGGCGAAACGATAGATAAAACTTCTTCCGCACGCAATGCGGTGTTTTATGGTGACAAAGC
>JBDSDN010000127.1:0-2520 GCA_039920545.1 Ferruginibacter sp.
ACTAAAAAAGCAACTGCTAAATAAACAAAAGCCATTAAAGCAAAATAGCCGATATAATAAACCTCCCTGAAAATATCTGTTTTAACGCCGGTAAAAATATAACCGGTTACTAAAGCTGTTACGAAAACCAGCAACGTAGAAACCAACACAAAAAAAAGTAGCAAAGTAAATTTAGCTTTTAAAAAATCCAGCCGGCTCCATCCATCAATAATATTTTGGCGGTGAGTGCGGTATTGAACTTCATTAGTTATTAGTAAAATAAAAAGCATCCCTATTAAAACAAAAAACATACCTCCCATCCAGCTGGCACCATGCCAAACCTGTGGAAAAACAAACGGTGAAGAAAGCATCGCCTTCAGCATTTTACCTTCAATTCCCGAAGAGGTAACTTCCATGTATTTATTGGCAGAAAAATAAAATGCCGTGGGGTAGAATATAATAAATCCCAAAAATAATACCCAGAAAGTTTTATAGGTTTTTATTTTAAGCCATTCAATTTTAAAAAGGTTAAGCATAACTTTTGCAATCAGCAGTTTTTAATTATCACTTTTATTTCCGGTAATTTCCAGGAATTTAGTTTCAAGGGAAGCTCGTTTTACATTAAGTTTATTCAGCACTATCCCATTATCAAAACAAAATTTATTTAACGCAGTTCCATTTATATTTTTATCGCAAATAAGGTTTAGTTCCTCATTTAAGGATTGTATTTTTATAACTCCGGGATAAGTTAATAAGAGTGATCGCAAGCGGTCTAGATCGCCGGCGCTTATTTCCACTGCTACATTCCCTGCATTGGTTAATGAAGAAGTTGCGAGAATCTCCTCTACAGAACCGACGGCTTTTAAAACTCCTTTTTTGATAATTGCCACATGCGAGCAAACTTTTTCTACTTCATCCAGGATATGACTTGCCATGATAATTGTTTTCCCTTTTTTACTCAGGCTTTGTATCAACTCCCGTATTTCCGCAATACCGGCAGGGTCTAGCCCATTTGTAGGCTCATCAAAAACCAACACCTCCGGGTCCCCCAGCAAGGTAGACGCTATGGCCAGCCGTTGTTTCATCCCCAAAGAGTATGTGTTGAATTTAGAATTCTTTCTTTCATACAGGTTTACAATTTGCAATACCTGCGGAACATCTGCCAGGCCACGACCTTTTATTTTAGCCGCAATTTTTAAATTATCTTCTGCACTCAGGTAGTGATAAAAATTGGGTGTTTCCAATAAGGTCCCTATTTGTCTCCTCACCTGCGCTGGTGAAAGCTCTTCTTTGTTCCATAAAAAAGTTCCACTTGAGGCATTGAGCACATTCATAATTATGCCAAGCAATGTTGTTTTGCCGCTACCATTGGGACCCAGTATTCCAAAAACACTTCCCTCAGGTACCGCAAAGCTTACCTTGTCTAATGCCTTTATTTGCCCATAGTTTTTAGAAAGATTTTCAACCGTAAGGATGGCCATTATTAAAATTTATACCAAAGAAAACGAAATGTTACGGACTGTAGAAAGTTATTTATGTAAACGGTAGGCGTAAAAACTATTGGGGCTTTCAGCAGCTACCAAAATCAACAATTGAACGCCGCCCGCCTATAATCTTTTTGTGAGCCGGGCGCAATTATGCTGCACACAAAAAGGATTTCCGACTAAGCAGCGCAGCCCATGAGTTCGCGAAACCTTTCAGCAACACAATCCGCAGCTTCACAGCTTTCAGCAATCATTGAACATGACGTTCATGCCACACAGAACTAAAACCACCTAACACAGCCAGGCCGTTTTTGTTAAATGAAAGTTCATTCAAAAAAAGATCATCAATATCTTTTTGCAAAACTTTTCTTGTAAATGGGTTAATGGTTCCTCCATTTGTGGCAGGCGCTGCATTGAAATCGTATTGAAAATGGGGGTCCACTATTGTTCCCCTCGGATACATAATTCCGGGTGTACCACTCCCCCTTATATCCAGTTCCTCCGGATGTTCCAGGCCTATGGTATGGCCAAATTCATGAGCGGCCGTGGTTGAATTATTCAGTAAATTATCCAGTTTAAAATAACCGGTATTACTGCCAATGCCATCAACAAATGAAATGTTACCCTCGGCATACTCTTCTATCCTGAAATAATTATTTACCGGGGAATCGTTTTCATAAACTTCCTGCGGAAGCAGGGCCGGCGCATATATTCCGGTAATAGTAAACAAGACGAAATACAAATTTCTTTTTACATACACAGAAGCTTTTGGCTCATTCCAATGGGCAGCAACATCCCGGGCTATCGCCTGGCTTAAATGTTCTGAAGCTGCATCGCCATAAAAGAATAAGGTAGCATGAATGATAAGCTGGCTCTTGTGTTGCAGTAATTCTACTTCTCCCATTTTATTTTAAATATTCAAGATTTTTTTCTCTGGAAAAAATGTGGAATTCAAAATTGAATTAAAAAGTGTAACTAACTTGAAAAAAATGAACTGTTACAAAAAACCAGGCAATATTTAAAAAAAGAGCCTGATCTTTTAAGAGAACAATAAGTT
>JBDSDN010000128.1:0-5468 GCA_039920545.1 Ferruginibacter sp.
GAAGGCAGCGGTTCTTTTACCAGGTAACCTGCCTTAAGCCTAACCGTTAGTAAAGGGTAAAACAGGAGCACATCCATATAATCATTCACCAGAGAAAGAGGCCGGGTAATTTTTAAATGTCCAGATAAAGATTGCGGCATACCAAATAGAAAAATTGCCTGGTCTACCAGGTGAGGGCCAAGGTCATGCAAAAGTCCGGCGCCAGGCGTAAGGGTTTCTTTATGTGTTTTAGGGCTCAGCGTGGGTTTAAATCTGTCAAAATGAAACTCTGCTTCAATAATATTTCCCAATTGCCCACTTTTTATTATTTTTTGTACCGTTTTAAAATCGCTGTCGTACCGGCGGTTTTGAAACACGGCTAATTTTTTTCCCTGTTCATTTGCCAGGATAATCAATTCTTCAGCTTCTCTAACAGTAACAGTAAAGGATTTTTCTACCAACACATTTTTACCGGCGAGTAACGCTTTTTTGGCAAAATCGAAATGTGTATAATTGGGTGTGTTCACTACCACAAGTTCTATCAACTCATCTGCCAGCATTTCTTCCAGCGTATCAAAAGAGTGAATGTCAGGGTATTTTTCCTGGGCTGTTTTGGCCGAACGTTCCCAAACCCCGTAAAGATTAAAACCGGGATGGGCCTCAATGAAGGGTGCATGAAATACCAAGCCGCTCATGCCGAAGGAACACAGTGCGGTGTTTATACTGACCATAATTTTTATTTTATTAAATCCTATTCAAAGCAAATCATTGCTTCATTGAAAAACCAGCAGTAAATATTTTTGACTGTAAATATTTTTCTTTGCCTGGCCTGGCATTACTCCGGTAATTTTATCGAAATTTACCAGCGAATATTTATAGGCACAGCAGCTTATATTTCCTGGTGCAATATCACAATTTTTTTAGTGAAATAAGTTTATACAATTATGAAAAAGATTATCCAGCTTTTGTTATTTATAACAGTCTCCAGTGCCGAGGCACAAAACAGTTTCCTTTTGATTGGCACTTATACCGGCGGCAAAAGTGAAGGTATTTATGTCTATAATTTTAATAGCCAATCCGGCATCGCTGCTTATGCGAGCAAAATAAAAGCATCAAACCCTTCTTACCTGGAAGTATCCCCAAACCAGGAAAACGTGTATGCGGTTTTTGAAGAAGGCAGAAATGGGAAGGGTGGTAGTGTGGCGGCATATACTTTTAATAAACAAACAGGTGCCCTCAGTTTTATAAACCAACAGTTATCCGGGGGCGATGACCCATGCTATGTTGCGGTCCATAAAACGGGTAATTGGATAACGGTCGGTAATTATACGGGGGGAAGCGTTGCTGTGCTGCCTGTAGAGGAGGGAGGTGCCCTCGGCAAAATGGTTACACATATTCAACATACGGGCAGCAGTGTAAATTTGGAAAGGCAAACCTCCGCACATGTGCATTGTACCTATTTTTCAAAAAATAATCGTTTTCTTTTTGTGCCCGATCTTGGGTTAGATAAAATAATGATATATTCCTTTAATAAAAAAAATGGTCAGCTCATTGCAGCCCCGCAGCCTTTTGTAAAATTACCTGCTGGCACCGGCCCTCGGCATATTGTGTTTAACAGCAAGAACAAATACGCTTACCTGATGCAGGAATTAACCGGTACCGTTACCGCTTACAAATACCATAAGGGACGGCTTACAGAAATTCAAAACATCAGTGCGGCCCCGGAAAATTTTAAAGGATTTATGGGCAGTGCCGATATTCATGTTTCACCTGATGGCAGATTTTTATATTGTAGTAACCGGGGCGAATCCAATTCTATCACTATTTTTAAAATAAACCATGCTACGGGAAAGTTGACAGTCGTAGGAAACCAATCCTCCCTTGGGCTGGCTCCACGGAATTTTAATTTTGACCCCTCAGGAAATTATTTATTAGTAGCCAATCAAAAAAGCGACAACATTATTATTTTCAGACGGGATAAAAATACCGGCCTGTTGACAGATACCGGAAATAAAATTGAAGTGGGTAGCCCGGTTTGCCTTAAATGGATTACGAAATAAATACCTGGTTGAGTTATTAATTAGCGTTCAGCAGCAAAAAAATAACGTCATTCAAAAATATTTTCCAACCTTCCTCCATTTATTTGTGTGAAAGCAGACTTAAGAATATGCCCCCTTTTTTCATTTGGTATCATCTTTGCAAAATTAATTCTGACAAACATATAATATGAAAAAATTTACATTGATTGCCAGTCTTTCCCTTTGTGTCTTTTTATTTGATAATTGTGCCCGCAATCCTGTTACAGGTAAAAAACAGGTGGTGTTTATGTCAGAGGCGCAGGAAATAGCCATGGGGAAAGAAGCAGATCCCCAGATTATAGCCCAGTTTGGTTTGTATCCTGATAAACAATTACAGGAATTTATAACTCAAAAGGGGAAACAGCTTGCCGCCATTTCTCACCGCCCAAACCTTGCATACGAATTTAAGATTGTTGATTCAGATGTTTTAAATGCTTTTGCTGTGCCGGGCGGGTATGTTTATTTTACCCGTGGCATAATGGCCCATTTTAATAATGAAGCACAGTTTGCCGGGGTACTCGGCCATGAAACCGGCCATATAACGGCCCGTCACTCTGTAGCTCAGCAACGGAATTCTTTATTGGGCCAGCTTGGTATAATTGCAGGCGTTGTTATCAATCCTAACCTGGCACAGTTTGCAGAAACGGCTTCGCAGGGTTTAGGACTTTTATTTTTAAAATTTGGCAGAGATGCAGAGCGTCAGGCCGATGAACTGGGCGTGGAATATTCTTCTAAAATAGGGTACGATGCCAAAGAGATGGCTGAATTTTTTCTAACACTGGAAAGACAAGGCGAAAAGAACAGTGCGAATGCGCTACCTGAATTTTTATCAACCCACCCCAACCCCGGGGATAGGAATATAACAGTAAACAAACTTGCCAATGAATGGCAAAAAAAACTTGCCCTTACCAATGCAGTAGTTAATCGCAACAGTTACCTTCAAAGGATTGAGGGCCTTGTATTTGGTGAAGACCCCCGGCAGGGTTTTTTGGAAAACAGTGTTTTCTATCATCCCGAACTTAAATTTCAATTCCCGGTACCACAGGGATGGAATTACCAGAACACGCCCCAGAGGGTTCAGTTAGCCCCTAAAGACGGGAAAGCATTATTAATGATGACCCTCGCACCTGGTAATAACCTGCAGGAAGCTGCAAATGCGATGCTGCAGCAGAATAACCTGCAGCCCTTAGAATCTAAACAGGTAACGGTAAACGGCCTGCCCGCAATTGCAATTGTTGCAGATCCAAAACCAGTGCAGGGACAGCAGGCACAGCCCATTCGTGTGCTGACATACCTGATACAATATGGCAATGCCATTTACCTGATACTTGGTGTTTCTGCCACCCAGGATTTTAACCAGTATTCTCAATATTTTTCAAATACAATGCAGGGCTTCAGGGAGCTCACTGACCAGGCTAAAATAAACAAAAAAGCAGAACGCATACGCATTAAAACCATAAAGAATAGTAGCACCTTGGACCAGGCTTTTCGTAGCCTATCGGTACCGGATAAGCGCCTGGAAGAACTTGCTATACTTAATGGAATGAGGTTAACTGATAGAGTTACCCCGGGCATGATGATAAAAATTATAGGATTGTAAACTGCCATGATTCAATAAAGAAACCGCAAGACAAGAATTGTGTTTTCCACTTAGCAGTGAAAAGGTTTATAAAAATCTATTTTTTTGCGGGGTTAAAATAAATCTGGGTTTATTGACGTTAGATTTTATATTAATTATCAAAAGTTGCAGATCCTAGAGATTGCTAAGGAAAAGTTTTATTCTGTATCGCTATTGATACATTCCTTTAGCCCAATTTTCTGAAATGGCTTTGCCTTTTTCAACATCATCTACTACAAGTATCATTTGATTATTATGATCGCTATACATTGCTTTAATATTAACACCGGCCTGGGCCATCAAACGGGCTATCTTACCCAACTGCCCGGGTTCATCCTGCTTTAAACGTTGTACAAGTATTTCATTTTCTGAAATAATTTCAATACCTTTTTCTTGTAGTGCTATTCTAGCGGCGTGAGCATCTTGAAAGAGAAAATGTGCATTCCCGTATTCGCCACTAACCCAGGCTCCACCTCCTTCAATACTGATGCCGGCCGTTGCCAATGCTTCGCCCATTTCTGCCAGTGCACCCGGATAATTCCCCAAACGGATTTCTAAATCTTTCATGTTAAGTTTTTATTGAGCCGGAATAATTTTTATGTTCGTTTTCACCGAATTGGCAATATAGCATTTTTCATGAGCCACCTCATGGAGCTGGGCTATTTGTTCTGCTGAGGGCAGAATACTACCGGAAAAAATAATTTTTGGTCGTAGTGTTACAAAGGTCATGGCCATCACTCCCGCCTCATTTTTTTCCATTAGGCCTTCTGCATTGTCTTCATACTCGTCAATCGTATATTTTTGGGTAGCTGCAATGGACAATAAAAAAAGCATGTGGCAGCTGGAGAGTGAGGCTACAAATGCTTCTTCGGGATCTACGGCTGCTGCCTCAGACAGGGGTAAGGGTACCACCTGTGGCGAGGAAGAGGCTGCGACTTGTACACCGCCGTCAAATGCCCAGTTGTGCTTTCGGCTATATTTGTTATCCGTAAATATTTCGCCGGTTTGCTTTTTCCATGTAACGCTGACTGTGTATTTCATTATATACCTTTTTAAACTTTTTCAAAGGTACTATTCAATTATTTTAATACTTTATTTTGACTAGTCAGCCGGAATTTATTATTTAAAAACAGAAGTATTTTTTTGAGCCTGTGAAAAAAAAGGTGGAAGCCAGAACGCCAGCCATAATTTTACAAATAAAATAATACTGGTTCCTGATTATTTCAACTTTTTAGAATTTCCACTTCTTCCGGCACAACAAATAACAATACACAACCGTTTTCTGAATGTACAGAATGTTTGAAATTTGGAGCGGTGTACAAATAATCACCAGCAAGTAATTTTTCACCTTCAAGCGTTGCATCCCCTTCCAATACAAAAATTTCTTCACCGCCCGGATGGTTATGATAGGGGTACCTGGCCCCTGCTTCAAATTTCAACAATATTGTCGGAGCTCTTTTAGTTTCTTCGTCATACCGAAGTACTTTTACAAATATCCCTTTCGTGGCAATGCCTTCTTCCATTAAAGGTGCCCAGGTTGTTTGGTTGCTCCGGGTAATGTAATTGGTTATTTGATTGTTCATTTTTTTATATTTTAATGTGTGATTTTCATCTTTATATAATTCAGATATTATTAAAATTAATTTCTCGGATTGACAATTTTTTTCTACAAACTGATACCGAATAAATAATCATATTAAAGAAGGGTTTTTAATTTGATATTAATTTTACATTTTACTTTAAAAATTGTCAGCCTGAACTTGTCGAAGGCGGATGTGTTCATAAATACAGGA
>JBDSDN010000129.1:0-11385 GCA_039920545.1 Ferruginibacter sp.
GCAATTTTTAAAATCGTCTGCCCAGCCTTTATTGCCCTTGTGCTGATCACTGAAAATAATAAATTTATCTGTGCTGATATCAACCTCAAGTGTTTTAATTTTTTTACTAGTCAGATTATTACCTGCCCGGTAAAGTTTGCTTAATGATTTAAAAACGCTTGCCCTTTTTGGGGAGGCTGAAAGGTAATTTCCTAACCAGGTGAGTGGCCTTTTAAGTAACCATTGTAATAATTTTCTCATCTGAAATAATTGATTACTGGTGTGCGAAATATTTTCCAATCACTGGAAACCTGGCTAATTCTTTTTGCTCAATTCTGGTTACAAACCAGGTAAATAAAAGAAAAAGCACCAGGCCCGTACTAATAGAAAACCATAAAGACTGGTAGAGGTAATTTACCATGAAAAGATGTACCAGGTACATGATTATTACCATACCAATGTAAGCAGATAATTTTTTTACAGCATAAGGAACCGGGTAGAATTTTTGCCCCATTTTATAACTGCAGATCATCATAAACAGGTAACATGTAAAAGTTGCAATAGCTGCCCCGGTGTAGTGAAGCAACGGAATGAGTAAAACATTCAGGGCAATCGTTATGCCCGCTCCTATGATAGTTATAACAGCGCCATAAGAATTTTTATTGGTAAGCTTATACCATACACTCAGGTTATAATAAATGCCCAGAAATATATTACCCAAAGCCAGCAATGGCACTACCTGCAGACCTTCTGCCCAGCGTGGGTTGGCAAATGTTATAAAAACCCATTTAAAAATATCCAGGAACAGCCCAATAAAAAGAAACATGAAGCAGCAGGCAATCACAAAAAACTTCATAACACGGGCATAAGTTCGCTGGGCATTTTCATTTTTGCTTTGGTTAAAGAAAAAAGGCTCAGCTGCCATCCTGAAAGCCTGTATCATTATTGTAATTAACAAGGCAAGCCGGAAAATATTTGCAAAAATGCCAAGTTCATGATCGGCCTGTACTTTAGGCAGGTCAACTACGTGGCGGTATATCAACCTGCTTAAAACATCATTAATCATTCCTCCTAAACCCACAATAATCAGGGGTGCGCTATACCGCATCACTTCTTTCCATAAAACTGTATCAAAACGGAAACGGATCTGTTTAATTTCTTGAAACAGTAAGGCGAGTGTAAATAAGCTTCCGCAAAGATTGCCCAGCAGGTAATATCCTAAACCAACATCTTTATTGTATATGTAGTGTACAAAACTTCCGGGATTATTTTTTGCTATAGCCGGGGCAACTCCCAAAAAAAATATTACAACACTCAAGTTTATAACAATTCCCGCTATCCTGGCAAAGGCATAACGCTTGGGGCGGTTCTCCTGCCTTAGTTTGGCAAAAGGCAACGTATTTAAATTGTCTACTGCTATAATAGCAATCATCCAGAGCAGGTAATGCGGGTGGTCATTCAGATCAGCGATACCAGCAATAGAATTTTTACATAATAATAATATGGCTGTAAAAAATAAAGTGCTAAAAAATAAAGAGATAGATAAGGTGCTGTATAATTTGTTTTTATCGTGCGTTTGAGAGAAACGGAAATAAGCCGTTTCCATCCCATATGCATACAATACATTTAAAAATGGTATGATGGTATAAACCTGTACAAGATCCGCCGTTTTTTCCGGCAGGGCAATAAAAAAAGGCAAAGCCATATTCATCAGGTAACCCAGGAAACGGCTGGCAATAGTCGGTATGCCATACCACATTGTTTGTCCTGCTAATTGTTTTACACTGCTCAATGCTTCTTTTTAAATTTTGGCAAATTTAGCCTCATCCTCTTCTTAAATTATCAGCAAAAAATCTAACGATGAAAATTTATTTTTCAAAATATTTTAATTTGCTATTAAACTTCAATAACTAAAAAAAGTGATGATTTTTTTAGTGTTATTCTCCCCCTTCCCTAAATTCAAGGTTTTTTTATTCATCAGCCTGCAGTTTTTTTCTGCTTTGTTTTAAAGCTCCAGCCTTTTTTTTGCTATCTAATCTTTTCAACTTTGCTGCTTTAGATAACTTTGTAGCTTTTCTTTTTTTATTTACAACCAGGGCTTTATTTACGGCGACATTCATTTTTTCTGTTACTAATAATTTGTTACCTAACTGGCTGCGGTCGGCCCGGCTCTTTATTAGTAAAAAACCTGCTGAGTTTATTTTATTAACCAGCTTTACTTTTATGATTTCTTTTTGTTCGGGTGTAAATAATAGGGATGCTTCTACATGCCAATAACCTTCTACCATAGTCTCCACTTTGTTTACGTTTTGACCCCCCTTTCCGCCACTGCGAGCCGTTTTAAATTTTATTTCCCTGGTTATATCCGGCATGCTGTCAAAATTACCAATAAAACAAGCGAAATTGCAGTAAATGAATTGATTAGTGCGGTTAATATTTCGGTAAGAACAAAAAAATATACATTTTTGCATGAAACCAAACACCCTGAAATTTTGAAAGGCATTTATCATTCACTGGCAGAGCGAAAACAACAAGGCAAAAAATCTTTTGCAGTGTTGATTGACCCGGATAAAGTGAATGATGATAATATGGAGCAATTGATTCAGCTGGCAATTGAAGCCAAAGTAGATTATTTTTTGGCCGGTGGAAGTCTCGTTATTTCCAATTATTTAGATGAGTGTGTACAAATGATAAAGCACCGATGCAGTATTCCGGTTATACTATTTCCGGGCAGCCCCAGCCAGCTAAGTAAGTATGCGGATGCATTATTATATTTATCTCTCATTAGTGGGCGTAACCCTGAGTTGCTAATAGGGCAACATGTAGTAAGTGCACCTGTAGTAAAGCAAAGCGGCCTGGAAATTATGCCTACCGGTTATATGGTTATTGATGGAGGAGCTCCCACTACCGTTTCTTATATCAGCAATGCGGCACCGCTCCCGGCAGATAAAAACGAAATTGCTATGTGTACCGCTATGGCAGGGGAAATGTTGGGGATGAAACTGATTTATATGGATGCTGGCAGTGGTGCAAGAAGGGCTATTTCTGAATCGATGATAGAAAAAGTTGCCGGCTGTATTAATGTTCCCCTTATTGTTGGGGGAGGTATTGCCACAGCAGAAAAGGCTTACCTAAACTGTAAGGCAGGGGCAGATGTAATTGTTGTAGGCAATGCAATAGAAAAAGACTCTTCTCTTATAAAAGAAATTGCGGCTGCAGTGCACAGTGTGGCCATAAAGAGTTCTGCACTTTAGTAAGAATCTTTTGCTAAAGAAATTAATAATTACTCTTTTAGTTTCTCAATCCTTGTGGGCGTTTCCTTGCCATTTATAATGGTAATACTGCTTAGGGCAATAGCTTTAATCACCTCTGCCATATTATTCATATCAAGGGTTTCTATTTCATCTTCTGAAGTGTGGTAAAATTTTTCACTGTCCATTTTAGAAGTGCTGATGGTATGGGCAGGTACGCCCAATGCAGCAAGGGTGGCATTATCACTCCGGTAAAATAAATTTTGTTCGGGATATGGATCCGGCTCAAAATGAAATTTACTTCCCTTTAAATTTCCCTGCAATATTTTACCAAAATCAGATTTTTCATACCCAGTGATATAAGCGCTGTTAGTGCCCCATTTACTCTCGGTTCCAATCATTTCAATATTAAACATAGCGGTTATCTTTTCTGGCTCTACCTCCTTAGAAAAGTATTGAGACCCAAAACCTCCGATTTCCTCTGCTGTAAACGCTACAAATATTAAGGTACGCTCATTGTTTTTTAGTTTGCTGTAATAATCAGCCAGCATTATTAAAGCAGTGGTACCTGCCGCATCATCATTTGCGCCGTTGTATATTGAATCTCCTGAGGCATTGGGCTTGCCTATGCCGAGGTGATCGTAATGACCCGAAAAAATTACGTATTCGTCTTTTTTAGTTTTACCGGGTAAAATACCTACCACATTTTTAAGTTGCTGTTGCGTTAATTGATTTTGTATGTGCAAATTTATCGAACCAGGAATGGTGTTGGAAGTTAAAATAAAAACCTGCGAGAATGGGGAAGAAAATTTTGCATTGCCCGTAAACCTTTGAATGCCTTTAAACCTTTTGGTATGTGCGGTATCAACCAAAATCAACGCATTTTTTTTCAAATTAAAAACAGGAAAAACTATGGTAGAAAAATTATCCTCTTTTTTTACAATTACGATTTCATAATCATTTAAAGAATTAATATTTATTTCAGTTAAAGTCGTATTAACAGCAACATTATTCTCATTCAGGCTATCAGTTCCCAGCAAACCTTTTATTACTACAGATTTTGCTTTCGTCATCTCAAAACCCTGGAAATAGGAGGGAGTATTATTTAAAAAAGTAAGTTTACTTTTTGCAAATTCTGAAGCTATAAAATCAGCGGCTTTATCAATACCTGAAGTAAATGTTTTTCGCCCCTGCATACTATCTGCTGATAATGTCTTTTCTATTCGCCCCACTTCCGCCGCATTAATAACCTTATCAATATTTTGTGCAAAAGAAAAAGTGCTGGAAATTAACAGCACTTGAATAATAATTATTTTTTTCATTATTTATTATCGGTAAAAAATTATGCCTCATTAAAGGCTCATCATTTCTTTAAACTTTACCGCCTGCCTGCGGCTCACTTCAATTTTTTCTCCACCTTTTAAATCAAGTAACAAACCACCATTAAAATAAGGTTCTACCTTATCAATCATCCGCAGGTTTACTATATGCTTTCTGTTGGCCCTGAAAAAAGTTTTTTCATCAAGCCTTTCTTCGAGGGCATTAAGCGATTTTAAAATCAAAGGTTTATGGGTACTGAAATACACTTTCGCATAATTGCCCACGCTTTCAAATAACCTTACTTCCGATAATTTTACAAACCAGCATCTTTCTCCATCTTTTACAAATACCTGGTCGTTCTCACTCAACATTCCACGATTTACTCCTGCCATTGCCGCAGCCATTTCTTTTTCTTCTGCCTGCTGCAATTTATGTAAGGCATCTGCCAGCCGCTTCGGTTCTACAGGTTTCATCAAATAATCAAGGGCGTTCACTTCAAATGCTTTCAAGGCAAATTCATCGTAGGCAGTTGTAAAAATAACATGTGGCGCTCTTTCCAGTTCCAGCAACATATCAAAGCCAGTTTTTCCCGGCATCTGTATGTCAAGAAATATCAGATCGGGCATAAGTTGCTCTATTCTTTCTATACCTTCCTGGGCATTAGCTGCTTCGCCAATAACTTCTACTTCGGGAAAATCTGCCAGCAATTTTTTTAATTCGTTTCTTGCAAGTCTTTCGTCGTCTATTATAATTGCTTTGTGCATTAAGTAAATTTTTTATTTGTGTATAATAATTATAAAAGCACTGCAACCGGCATAATTATTTTCGACTCTACCATCCCGCCATTTATGTCTCTTATTTCAAAATGCGCTTTCCCCGAGTAAAGTAGGTTAAGCCTGTCTTGCGTGCTTTTAATTCCAAAGCCTTCTTTATTTATGCCACCATTTTCATGAAGTGTTCCTGAATTTTGTACCACTAATTCATGGTGGTTTTCTTTAAAGAGAGAGATAATGCGGATGTAGCCTCCATCTATTTTTTTACTGATACCATGTTTAATTGCATTTTCCACCAGGGTTTGCAACATCATTGGAGGTATGGGCTGTGCTAAGGTATCTGGATCTATATTCATAAGTATTTCCAGTCTTTCTTCAAAACGCATGTGCTCCAGCGCCAGGTAATCCTTTACTATGTCCAGTTCCTGTTGCAAAGGAACCGTTTCTAATTGTTCGGCCCTCATACTACTTCGTAAAATATTACTAAGCTCTGTTATTGCCGTTCTTGCCCTTTGCGGATTTTCATCCACCAGGGCCCTGATGCTGTTTAATGCATTAAAGATAAAATGGGGATTTATATGAGACTTTATCGTTTTAAGTTCAAGAGATTTTACCATAGCCTCCAACCGGAAAGTATCCAGTTCCTGGGTGCGGTTCCTTTCTACGAAATGATAAATATAGTAAATAAGGTTCCATATTAAAATAAGCCATAGGGCATTAAAACTGCTTAAAAACAACCTTTCTGCTTTACTGTATTTCTGTAACCTTTCAGGATTGTAACCCAATAAAAAATCAATAGATTCAGCTATTACCCCAAATAAAACCGCAAAGACTACGGTGAGTATAATGAAATAAAATATCTGCTTTTTAATAGGCTTCTCCAGTACCTTAAGGCTATGGATATTAAGCCGCATAATATGCGTTATTAAAAAGCCCGAGAGGCAGGTAAGAACAAGGCTAGTAAAGTAAAGCTGGCTTGGTTTGCCAAAGGTGGTCACAAAAAATACGCTCAGTGCTATATTAACCGACCACCCAATAATCTGGCACCACCAATACCTGGAAATTTTTTTAAGCATAATGAAAAGCAAATCTATCGAGCAATATACTTAAAAAAAGGCTTGTTTTTATTAGTGGAAAAATAAGGGGTTAAGAGGTATGAAAGGCAAGCGGGGAATTTTTTGGCTAGCTCTAACCATATTAAAACATATTCCATAATAAAAATAGTTAGGAATGGTGATACTTAGCTTTTTAGGTCCCGGTTTTGCAACTTTAGAGAATTTTTTTTAAGTGATTATTGTTTAGTTTTACAAAAGAGATAAAACCTTTGAATGGGTAACCCCAATTTAAATATTATTAAAGATTTATTAGCCCCCGCTGACCGTGAATTTGAAAATACCATACGGCCAGCTGCAATGGAACAATTCTCCGGGCAACAGCAGATTATAGAAAACCTTATTATTTTTATAAAGGCTGCAAAACTCAGGGGCGAAGCCCTGGATCATATACTATTTCATGGGCCCCCTGGCTTAGGTAAGACAACATTGAGCCGGATTGTGGCAAATGAAATGGGTGTAAATATTAAGGAAACCAGTGGACCCGTTATAGAAAAACCTGGAGATTTGGCAGGGCTCCTTACCAACCTGGAACCTAATGATGTGCTATTTATAGATGAAATTCACCGGCTCAGTACGGTTGTAGAGGAATACCTGTATGCCGCCATGGAGGATTACCGGATTGATATCATGATTGATAGTGGACCTAATGCTCGTACGGTTCAATTAAATTTGAACCCATTTACCCTGGTGGGTGCAACTACCCGGAGTGGATTGCTGACAGCGCCATTATTATCCCGGTTTGGTATAAAAAGCCGCCTGGAGTATTATGATAAAGAAACTTTACGAAATATTATTTTGCGGAGTTCAAATATTTTGAATACTAAAATTACGGGGGATGCTGCGGGAGAAATTGCGGGACGTAGCCGGGGTACACCCCGGATTGCAAATGGATTATTACGTAGGGTAAGGGATTTTGCACAAGTAATAGGAAATGGGGCAATAGATATGAACATTACGGTACATGCTTTAAAGGCATTAAACGTAGATGCTTATGGTTTAGATGATATGGATAATCGCATTCTTACAACTATAATAGAAAAATTTAAAGGGGGACCTGTGGGTATAACTACCATTGCAACTGCAGTAGGGGAAGAGCCCGGCACTCTGGAAGAAGTGTATGAACCCTTTCTGATTAAAGAAGGCTTTATTATGCGTACGGCCAGGGGTCGTGAGGTTACCGAAAAAGCCTACAGGCATATTGGAAAAATACCACCAACAGGTGTTGGGGGAAATTTATTGTTTTCTTGAAGCTAATACATTAAAAAATGGGCTTCATAAAATGAAACCCACTGGTAATTTGCTAATCGGTAAAAAATCATTCTGTAACTACCAACCGGAAACCATTTCCATGAATATTTACAATTTCTAGTTTACTGTCTTCTCTTAAATATTTGCGGAGTTTAGCTATATACACGTCCATGCTACGCCCGTTAAAGTAAGTATCGCTACCCCATATTTTTTTAAGTGCGGCTTCTCTTGGCAACAAATCGTTTTTGTATTCACTCAGCATTTTAAGTAATTCATTTTCTTTAGGAGAAAGCGTTTGAACTTTACCATTTACGGTAAGTTCCCTGAGGCGGGGATTAAAGTGATAGTTGCCCAAATCAAATTCTGCATTGGCTTCTTCCCGGTGCATTTCCTCGTTACGCTTTAAAATTGCTTTTATTTTATGCAACAATACTTCACTATCAAAGGGCTTGGTAATATAATCGTCTGCCCCAAGTTTGTAACCTTGTATAATATCATCCTTCATTGTTTTTGCACTGAGGAAAAACAGGGGAACATCCGGGTTTATATCTCTTATTTCTTCGGCTACGGTAAAACCATCCATGTTTGGCATCATCACATCTAACAGGCATATATCAAATTTTTCCCGTTGAAAAGCCGCCAAGCCAAGCCGGCCGTCCCTTTCAAGTATAACTTCGTAATCATTCAGTTCTAAATAATTTTTTAATACCATGCCAAGGTTAGTGTCATCTTCGCACAATAGAATTTTAGGTTTACCAGAATCCATGTTTTAATAGTTTATTTACAAATAGAATAATATCTCTTTTGATTAAGCTAATATAATGCCTAATTCTTTGTTAACCTTAAATTTAAGCATGCTATATGGCTATAACCTACTCCTGCAGTAAACCTGCTTTTAAGGTATTGATATTTCCCATAGAGAAGAACACTAACTTTTTTTCCACTACTCCTCAATTTTTTCCAGCAGATTGATTTATAAAATTATTCTACGGTTAGTGAGAAAGTTAGTGTACGGGAGTTTAATTTATCTATGACACTGGAGAATTTTAAATATTGATCCCGGCTGTGCAGGTTATTGAGCCCAAACCCCAATTTTAATTCCGGCGTTAAAACAAAAACCGGAAAATAAAGATGAAAGCCAATACCGGTTTCTACCCCGTAATCAAGTTTATTTATTTTCAAAAGGTTTTGGGAATTCTTATCACCCTTGTTTGAAGCCAGGTCATATTCAACCTTTCCACCAAGCATCATATACACTTTAAAATTCGCAATCCGGTCGCTGCTGAATTTTACCTGTAGCGGGAAAGCCAGGGTAATACCCTGTACTTTTTTTACGGTAATACTGTCTTCCCCACCGGGTTTGTCTGGGTATTTTAAATTATACTGAAAAGCTTTTTCTGTAAAAACGAGGTTTAGCGGAAATGTGCGAATATCAAAATGTTCGCTGAGGTTCATATTTACGAGTAGGGCCAGGTTAATGCCTGTACTGTTTATACTTTCTATAGCCATTACGCTATCTTGTTGTAAGAAATAGGGATGATGAGTTATGTTGTAGTGAGACCTGTTGGCACCAACGTTTATGCCAAAATGAAATAATTTTGAATCATGATCGGTCAGGTTTAGGCCATCGAGGGGTTGTGCAAATGCCCACGCAGGGAAAATTGCAAAAGTCAATAAGACATATTTTATTTCTCTCCGCAATAAATACTGCATATTCCTAAACTAAGGGTTTTACTTTGGGTGTTTGTGAATCCGACATTATTCAGAATTTTTAAAAATTTTCCCCCTTCCGGAAATTTTTTTATTGACTCATCCAGATATTCGTAAGCGCATCGGTTTTTTGAAAAAAGCCTGCCCATGCCAGGTGCCACGGTTTTCATATAGATATTGTAAAAGCATTTTACGAAAAGAGAAGTAGGCTGACTAAACTCGAGCACCACTAATCTTCCGCCGGGTTTTAAAACCCTAAGAATTTCTGAAAGCCCTATTTCCAAATGCTGAAAATTTCGTACGCCAAAGGCCACTGTTACTGCGTCAAACGATTCATTTTTAAAATTTATTGTTTCACTATCACCATTTAACAGTTCTATGGTCTTTTCCAGGTGCAGCTTTGCAATTTTCTTTCTCCCGATCGCCAACATGCCTTCACTAATATCAATACCAATTATTGTTTCTGGTTTTAGCAAAGCTGATGCCATTATTGCAACATCTGCAGTGCCTGTAGCAACATCTAATATTTTTTTAGGATGTAACGGTTGCAAAAACCTGAGCGCCTTTTTTCTCCATTTTATATCAATACCGGCACTTAGAAATCTGTTTAAGAAATCGTACCGGTATGCAATGTCATCAAACATCTCGGCCACCTGTTGCTTTTTACTTAAATCAGAGAATTTATCAGGAACTATTGTGTCGTGTTCAAAATGTGCCATACAGTGCTGCAAATATAAGACCTTTCACAGCGCTGAATAAAGCTCTGAAATTTTGAAACATATATTAAAGCTAAATTTGCAACTTATTTAACTTTCCATATGCAGATAAAAAAAGCCGTTTATATTATCAGCAGCCCCGATTACGAGAAATGCCCGCTACCAGACAAGCCGGAATATGCTTTTATAGGAAGAAGTAATGTTGGTAAATCTTCCCTGATAAATATGATCTGTAATAATGAAAAATTAGCCAAAACCTCAGGCTCCCCGGGAAAAACACAAATGATTAATCATTTTGATGTTATTAGCACTGGCAGTTCGGAAGAAAATAAGAAAGATGTTATTTACCGGTGGTACCTGGTAGATTTGCCCGGCTATGGATTTGCCAAAGTTAGCATGCGCAGCCGCAGAAGATGGGAACAAATGATTGAAAATTATTTGCGAAAAAGAGAGAACCTTACGCAGGTATTTGTTTTGATTGACGCACGTCATACTCCTCAACAGATTGATCTTGATTTTTTAGAAAATCTTAAAATATGGAACATTCCCTTCAGCCTGGTTTTTACAAAAAGCGATAAAGAAAACCAACGCACGGTAAGTAAGAATGTAAAAGATTTTTTAGAGGCTATGAAAAAAACCTGGCAATTTTTACCGCGGCATTTTGTTACGAGTGCTATTAAAAAAACAGGAAAGGCAAAGTTACTTTCCTTTATAAGTGAGACTAATCAAGAATTAGTGAAAAAATAAAGAAAACAGGTATTTATGATTGTTGATTTTCCATTCTACCCCCCGGAACCGCTAATTATTAATCAACTATTATTTTATTTAATAATATTTTTTCTTTTGCATATAAAACCTGGGTATGGGTTCATTTAATTGCATCATTAATAAACCCGGCTACATCTTTTTTAAATGCATTTGCGGAAGTTGAACTGATGTACATCATATGACCAGCCGGGTAATATTTCAATTGAATATTTGGTTTTAATTTTTTATCCAGCGCCAGGTGACTAAAGGTATATTCAGTTGCAAAAAATGGAGTTGCAAGGTCGTAATAACCATTAAGCACCAGAATTTTAAGGCTTGGGTTACGACTCATGGCCTCTGCCAGGTCCACCGCTGTATTTGGCGTTACAGCATCTCCCCAATCTGCGGCATTGCTTTTTTTATGCTTCCAATCCCAGTCAAAACCCTCGGCACTATAAGCGGAAGTGTGATAATTATATTTTTTATCCATTTTCAATTCCCCATAGTAATAACTTAAAAAGGCCGT
>JBDSDN010000130.1:0-3817 GCA_039920545.1 Ferruginibacter sp.
CGGTTTAAATATTATATTTATTATTCAAAATTTAAAGATGCGACCAGTCATTTTACTATTATTTCTCTCTATGACTGTTGCTGCACAACAAAAGAAAATAAAAGAAATTGAAATTGTAAACGCTAAGAAAATGAATGAGCCGTTTATAATTAAAATCATAAAAACTAAACCTGGCGATGTACCGGATTCTGTCAAACTCAATGAAGATGTTTCATTCTTATCCCGCCTGAATGGAATCTTAAAAGTAGATTACCAAATTGTATCCGTGGATTCTGCATTTTGTAAACTCGTTCTGAATATTAAAGAAAAATTTACTACTATCCCTATACTTAATATCGGCACCACAGATCTTGCAGGCTTTTACAGGATTGGCTTGCAGGAATATAATTTGAAAGGCAAGAACATATCCTTAGGGGGGTTTTATCAATATAATGAATTTCATTCTTTCGGTATAAATTTTTCAAATCCATATTTTTTTTCTGCCAAACTAGGAATTGAGTCAAATTTTCATTCTTTAACGAGCAGAGAGCCTATTTTTTTTAGGGATAACAAAGCTGAATATAGATACACAAATACATCGTTAGAGGTTTTAGGCAGATACCAGGTAAATTTCAAAAACACCATAAAACTCGGCGCAAGTTTATTTAATGAAAAGTATAATTATCTGGAAGGCGTGACTGATCCCTCCATTCCCCAGTTTTTGGACGTTCTGAAGTTCTTATTTAAAGCAGAATACCAGTTCAATAATTTAAGGTATAATTATTTTTTATTGGAGGGTTTTACAAGCAATCTGAATTTGCAATACGTTACTTCGCAAAATGAATTTCAAAGGAAATTTGTAATTGGATTAAACGATTTTAACTTTTATAAAATAGTTGCTAAGAAAGGGAACTTCGCTGCCAGGTTCAGAGTTGGCTTATCTTCCAATAATAATAGTCCCTTTGCACCGTTTGCCGTAGATAATAATTTAAACATAAGAGGCGTAGGAAATCTCATTGACAGAGGAACCGGCACAATAGTATTAAATACAGAATACAGGTATGTTATTTATGAGAAAAATAAGTTTATTATTCAAAGTAATTTTTTTACAGATGCGGGTGCTTTCAGAAGCCCGGGAGGAAAATTGAGTGATTTTTACAACAGGGAAAATCTAAAATTGTACCCGGGAGCAGGGCTTCGTTTTATTCATAAAACCATATTTAATGCCGTTTTCAGAATTGATTATGGGTATGGTATTATTAATAATGAAAAAAGAAACAAGGGGATTGTATTTGGAATAGGGCAGTATTTTTAAAGACAGGTTTGAGTAATCACTTTATAATTAAACAATTTTTTAAACCAATAAAATTATGAATTACTGTACCAACTTTAATATTTAAAAAATCTCAGCCATAAGTTAATAACAATATTTATCTCATCATACCTTATTTTTTATTTCTCATTCAACTCCCAATTGTATTCATTGTATTTAATACCGGCATTTGTATTCACTTTAATATTGCTATACTTATTTATAAATGCGGTTACATCTCCAAAATCTGCCTTGTACCAGTCAAATATTTTAGAGATTTTTATTTTAGATGCGGTTATAGAATTTGCTGATGAATTTATGAAGTCCTTAGTTCTCGTATCCAGCAAGTCATTTATATTGTTTTCGGTAAATGCTTTATTAAATAATGGCGGACAAGAAACGGCTGCACAGTTTACAGCAAAGTGAAGCCTTGCATCTTTGTAATTTGGCCGTATAATATCGTTCTCAATGTTATTAAGAGAATATTTTTTACCGGCCAACTCTATATTTTTTACATCCCAGGGTTTACCTCCACCCAGATTGGTAATACTTTTCACCGGGTAATTATCTACAATCAATTTTAAGGTAAAAGCATTGTAAGCATTTATCCAATAAGCAAAGGCTGCATTTTTACCCCAGGTATTATCAGGTATTTGCTTTGCCAGGCTGGTGATGTAGGTTTCCAGGGCAGCTTTATCATTTTTTAAGCCCTTGTAATTTACTTTACCATCGTTAGATACATATTTTTGTAAAAGGGTAGTAAATGACTGGTGAGTGATATTTACAGGTTGGGTAACTCCGGATTTTTGTGCGACTAAATTTAAGGAAATTAGCAAGGTAGTTGCAATCCATATTAACTTAAGTTTCATAATATTTTATATCTTTTAAACTGATTTAAGCTTACTGTAAAAAGTTAGGGGGCGGAGGACTACAAACCTGACAAAAAAACTACAAAATTCTCCGTTAACTCCATACCCTCGCCAAGATTCTTGTATCACGAATTATTTTTGTCGCATACTTTCGATGCGTGGTGACACCCAAATGGGCATGGTTAGAATTATACTCTATCTGTAGGTCTATATATTTTACTTTTTTATTTGCCCGCCTCAGGTATCGTTATTTTTTCAATATTAGCAGACCGGCAGAGGGCATTAAAATCTGCTACCTGTTTTTGTAAGGAAAGATATTCACTTTGCAAGGGCTGCCAGCGGGTATTTAAGGCTGCAAGCTGTTCCTTCTGCCCATTGGTAACCGCAGGGCTGTTTACATCAATCTCGCCTTTTAAAAAAATATAATCAGCACTAAGCATGTTTACAAAGTTTATAATATCGTCGTTGCTCTGGGCCTTGGGCTGTACAAGTTTTTCTTCCCAGGTGGTAATTTTTTTCACTAAGTTCTTACCGCTTTCAATAACAGTTTTATATTTAGCGGTATCCGTTATTATATCCATCAGTTCATTTACCTGCCGGCGTACCGTGCGCATCTGGTTTACCCCATCATGAATTTCTTTTATTTTACTATCTACTTCTGCCAGGGTCTGCTCCTGTTTTGTATAATCTGCAGCAGTTGCATTTAGGCGGGGATCTGGCAGAATATTAAAGCTGGTTGTTTTTTCTTCTTTACCTGTTTTTAAGGTTAGCCGGTATTTGCCCGGCGCAACCTTACGGCCCTGGTAGCTACCCTCAATAAAAACATTAGGCACACCGGGCAGGGTGGCATAACGCATATCCCACACAAACCGGTTAAGCCCGGGTTTGTTTGAAAGTAGGGGCTCTGCCTCCGGCCCACCCATAAACCCTGCAAACTTTTTATCTGGCTGGGTTGAGTAACTGCGTATCAATTCGCCTTTTTCATTATTTATTTCCAGCGTAAGTTTTAGTGAATCCGGCTTTGCAGGCACCAGGTAATAAATGGATAAACCGGTTGGCGCATTGGTACCGGAATTATATATCGGTGGTGGGCCATCATCATCATCGGAACTGGCATCAAGGGCACTACCACCCGAGACCCGGTAAGCATCAGTGGGTTGCAATAGGGCCAGCCTTTTCATGGTATCGCTGCGGCTATATTGTTCAAAAACAGTAAGGTCGTCCAGTATCCAAAAGGCACGGCCCATGGTGGAGGCAATGAGGTTGCCTTTATGCACCATCAAATCTGTAATGGGCGTTACCGGTAAATTTAACTGCTGCTGCTTCCAGCTTTTACCGCCATTATAGGAAATATAAAAACCTGTTTCTGTACCGGCGTAAAGCAAATCTTTTTTCACCTCATCTTCTCTTATGCACCTGGTGTATGCACCGTAGGGGATACCACTGCTGATATTAGTCCAGGTTTTACCATAGTCGGTAGTTTTAAAAAGTGCAGGCGTAAAATCATTGAATTTATACCGGGTTGTAGCGATGTATGCCGTGGCCTTATCGTGTGGCGAAACTTCAATGCAATTAATAAGGCGTTCACTAAGACCTGCGGGTGTTACATTGTTCCAATTTTTTCCGTTATCCCGGGTAAGGTATACCAGGCCATCAT
>JBDSDN010000131.1:0-4965 GCA_039920545.1 Ferruginibacter sp.
TGGCCGGAAAAAAGCTGGTGAAGTATCTAACAACTTTCCTGAAGGTAATTTATCGATGGCTGTACATACCACCAGGCAAAGATTACTGGAATTTAATCAAAGTCCAAGCGTGGAACCTGTCAGCTTTATAGATCTCGTAGAGGGAAATGTTCCGGCTGGGACTAAAGTAGTCATACGCATAAAATCGACATATGGACAGGCCTGATCACGTGACCAGATAATTCATACTTACCACTTACACCTTATTTACTACAGCTTAATAAATTCAGCCAAAAAATAATCATTTTAATTTCTACATTTAAGAAAGTCCCGGAATGACTTTTATTTCTGGTATACTGGCGGTGTGTTTAATTTCCATCATTGCTATGAGTTGGCATGAGATATCACTGTTATTCCGGAAAAAGAAAAATCACTGAAACTCCATTATCCGTGGCCATATATATATCCAGTTTTTTAACCTGGGTACTTTTTAAAATTCAATCCTCCTCATTTACCAAATACCTCAAGAGATAGATTTATTAACTGTTAGGTTAATGCATCATTATTTTAATATGGATATATAATTATGGTTTAAATAAAAAAAGCGATAGCCAAAAAAAATAAAAATATTTTTAGACTATGCCCCAATGATCACTAAAAATTTAATGTCTTCACAAAAAAATAAAAAAGTTTTTTAAAAAAATACATTCACCTTAAAAATTTGTTCTTTATGAAACAAAAAATTAAAAATTCAAATGCGCTCAAAACAATTTCAATTGGCCTGGTAACTTTAGTACTGTTCAGTTGTAAAAAAGAAATAAGCAATACCGGTCCGGTTGGTTTGGCAGGTGATACGCAGGGCCTGGCATTAGCTGATAAAAAAGAAAATGCTGCTGTAGCCCTGGATTGGTACAAATTACAATTGAGATTTTTATTGGAGAGGAATAGTACCATCAATTCAGCCTTTTATGGCTATATCGGCATTGGGCTGTACGAGTCTGTGCGATACGGCGTGAAAAATTCAGTTAGCTTTTCCAGCAGGCTTTACCAGATGCCTGAAATGCCTGCTAAAGAAAACAACAACGGCTACAGCTGGCAGGTGAGTGCAAATGCTGCGATGGCTTCTATGGTTCGTTCATTAAATACGGGGCTTACAGCGGCGAACAAGGCCAGCATCGACTCCCTCGAAAATGCGTATAACAATTCCTTGTCACCCGCAATCGGGTCCACTGTATTTGAGCGTTCTCAAACATACGGCCGGGCTATTGCTACAGCAATGTATAACTGGTATAAAACCGATAATATAAATTTGGGCAATGCAGGCTATGTGCCGCCTGTTTTCCCGGGTGCCTGGGTTCCAACACCACCGGCATTTGCAAGTCCTATTATGCCTTATGTTTCCGCAGCACGCCCATTCCTGGCTGTTGATTTAGCAGGGGTTTCTCCAGCACCGCTATATGCTTATTCTGAAGTGCCAGGCTCAGATTTTTACAACATGGTAAAAAATGTTTATGATGTTTCTAAAACCCTGACAGATGCCCAAAAAAGTACGGCGTTATTTTGGGTAGACCAGGGCAATACAACTGGCTTTACTCCGGGTGGACATGATCTTTCACTCGAGGTACAGGCATTGGAAACCGCCCATGCAAACTTGTACCTGGCAGCTGAAGTTTTTGCTAAAGCAGGCATAGCGGAAAGAGAAGCCATAATTGTTGGCTTTAGGTCAAAGTATACTTACAACCTTATCCGGCCGGTAAGTTATATCCGCAAAGTAATTGATGCTACCTGGTCTTCTTTTATTCCAACACCTCCGCATCCGGAATATCCTGCGGCCCACGCCTTTGTAACAGGCTCCGCAATGCAGGCAGTTACCGAAGTGTTGGGAGACAACCTGGCATTTGTTGACCATACTTACGATTTCAGGGGAATTAGCGGCCTTACTGCAAGGCCTTATTCATCCTTAAATAAAGCAGCGGAAGAAGCCGGTTTTTCCAGGCTTTATGGTGGTATACATTATGTGCCGTCTATCAATGCCGGATTGGTATTGGGCCGGCAGCTTGGCAGCAGGGCAGGTAAAATTAATCTGACGCAATAATGAGCTGAAGCATTTGACAAAAAATTTAAAAGGCATAGTTATCACAAGATGACTATGCCTTTTTTAATTCTTAAAAGATAATTTTAAATCCCGGATTTTTAATTGAATTTTTCAGAAATATATTCAATAAGGTTTTCGTCGCTCATTTTATTTGAGGTACTCTCATTGGCAACAGTGTTTTTAAACTGGGGCATATCTGCCAGGTAATGAATAAATTGTTCCTGCGCTGTACCGGTACCGGTAACATGAACCTCTTCTGCATTCTGCATATGTGAGGTGATGTCTTTAAAAAACTTATGCAGCGAGGTTCTTTCTCCATGATTGGCGGCTTTTTCATTAGAGTTTCTATCGGGTATGGGATTTTCTGCATGGCCAAGCACGACAAAATCATCTGATTCAATATTCTCGGAGCCTACTACGGTAGCGTGGTGAGTATCCATCCACACGCCAAATTGTTTTTTGTTTTTTTGTTGCATAATTTATTTATTACGTTAGTTCCCAAAAAGTATACCTAAATAAAAAACCGAATTTCAATGCAACGGTAGGCAAGGATGAAGGGTCTGAAAATCATTAGTCATTAATTAATCAACTTCATTTACTTTACCATTCTAAAAATCAATCTTCATTATCTATTCAGGTCGTATAAAACAAAAAGCTTCAGCAGAACTGAAGCAATTTGTGTTCTTTTTTCCTTCGGCGGCATTACCCGTATCAGGTGATTTGGGTATAATCTCAGAATCTTTAAAAACACCCCAACAAGAACGATATAAT
Source organism: Ferruginibacter sp. (assembly GCA_039920545.1). Taxonomy (GTDB): domain Bacteria; phylum Bacteroidota; class Bacteroidia; order Chitinophagales; family Chitinophagaceae; genus Ferruginibacter. Next base: position 2,846 of record JBDSDN010000131.1, read on the forward strand.
AATAGAAAAAACCTTGCCAAAGAAATAGGATGGACAAAAAACTTTAATTCTTTTTCCATTAAAAGTGATTACAATAAAAATTGAAGAACCCATGAGTTTTTCCCTCTGGCAGGTATAACCCATCAACTTTTTGACGCTTAGAAAATTATCATTTAAGATGCTATTGTAAGTATAGCACTTTTAAAACACCGGCTATCAGATTATCTTTTAAAAATTCAACTCCACACATTTATTAAATTTGCTGATGGTTAATCAGGATTTTTACGATATTATTATTATTGGCGGTGGACCCATTGGAATGGCCTGTGCACTTGAAGCAAAACAAAAAGGCTTGCAATATATTATTATAGAAAAAGGCTGCCTCGTAAATTCATTATACAATTATCCGGTAAATATGACTTTCTTCTCCACTTCAGAGAGGCTGGAAATAGGTGGTGTTCCTTTTGTAAGCAACAATCCGAAACCTACCCGCAATGAGGCTTTGGAGTATTACCGCCGGGTTGCTGTTGCTGCATCCCTCCAAATAAATTTGTTTGAAGAGGTGTTGGACGTTTATAAAAAAGAAAAGATTTTTTACCTTACCACTTCTCTCAGGAAATATGCCGCCGGTAACCTTATTGTAGCTACCGGCTTTTACGATCTTCCTTTTTTACTAAATGTACCTGGTGAAGAGTTGGCGAAAATAACCCACTATTACAAGGATCCTCATTTTTATGCATTCCAGAAAGTGCTGGTAGTTGGTGCTAACAATTCAGGTGTAGATGCAGCCCTGGAAACTTACAGGAAAGGTGCAGCAGTAACAATGGTTATCCGGGAGGGAGAAGTTGGCAAGCGGGTAAAATACTGGGCCAGGCCCGATATAGTAAACCGGATAAATGAGGGAGCGATAAAAACATATTTTAATTCTACCATTGCAGCTATCCGGGAAAAAGATGTGGATATAAATACACCCACCGGGGTGATCACTATCGAAAATGATTGGGTGATTGCCATGACGGGCTATCAACCAAACCTTTTATTTTTAAAAAAGCTTGGTATTCATTTATCAGATGATGCAATATGCAAACCGGAATACAATACTGATTCTCACGAGACAAATGTAAAAGGTATTTACCTGGCCGGTGTCATCTGCGGCGGTATGGATACGCACAGCCTTTTCATTGAAAATTCCCGGGAACATGCCCTAAAGATTATGGAAGAAATACTGAGAAATAAATGAATTTATAGGACTAGTTATTTTTGCTCGCAAGGCCTTTGCCCTATTGATCTATCATCTATTTACTTTTTTTTCTTTATAAAAAAAAGTAACAAAAAAAATCAAGGCTGTGAATAAAAAGGCTGAAATTTTCCACATCATCCTATTGTGAACAAAATTGCTAATCTTATAATTTTATATTTTTAATGCCTGCTTTTTTCCTGAAATATTCTGTTTTTTTAAAACTTTTTACCATTTAAAAAGAGTAGAAAAAAACTTTATTCTTTATCCAGGGCCAGTATAGTTTGCAACAACACGTTAGCGCCATTGGCCATATCAACAGGCCTTGTAAATTCTTTTGGAGAATGGCTGATGCCCCCAATACTTGGAACGAAAATCATTCCTACAGGTGCAACCTGGGCTATCTCCTGCGAATCATGGCCGGCTCCACTTTGCATCAGCTTAGTTGTGAGGCCCAGGGCTTTTGCTGAAGAAGTAATTTTTTGCTGCAACATTTTTTCAGTTAATGCAGGCCTGGATTCATTGGGCTGGTGCTCAAAAGTAATGCTGGTACCGAAGGAAGAAGCAATGACTTTAGCCTTCTTTTCTATATCATGAAAAAGCATCCAGATTTTATCGTACGAAAGGTCCCTGATTTCTAATCCCATTGTAACCTTACCAGGTATAACGTTGTATGCACCGGGAAGGGCTGTAATTTTGCCGATGGTACCTACCTGTTTTCCGGGATAACTTTTAATCACTTCATTTACCATTACAATTAAATTTGCTGATGCAAGCAAAGCATCCTTTCGCAAATTCATCGGGGTGGTGCCGGCGTGGTTGGCAAATCCATTCACGGTAACTGCCCAATGAATAATGCCAACAATTCCTTCTACCACTCCAATCTTAATATTTTCTTTTTCTA
>JBDSDN010000132.1:0-6794 GCA_039920545.1 Ferruginibacter sp.
TGCCATCTGCCTGCACATGTACGGTATTATCTCCCAATAAACATTCGTTAAGGTAAATATTGTATGCCGCTGCATTACTTACAGCGCTTTCATTTACCAAAAATTTTCTCCCTGCTTCTGCCTGCAATTCAAGGTGGTTTATCAAATCTTCCAACTGGCTATACACTTTTAAGATGATATGCTTATTAAAAAAAGTGCCCGACTGGCGGTAATATTCAATTTGCCTTATGGTAACATGCACACTTTCATCACTCCATATTTCTGTTGATGGCAGCTGGCTATAAGTTTTAATAATTTTTTTTGCGGTTTCCTGTACATCTATGTCCAGCTCTTCTCCATTAAATCGTTGCTTTGCCAACCCGGGGTAATGCATTAGTGTTCGCTTCCAGAAAAAAAATTTAAATGCACTCAATTCCGGGAATTGCATGTAATGAAATATGGGGATGTCTTTATTAAAATAAAATAATTGTGCCCCCGGTAATGATTTAAATAGGGTAAGATTCCGCAGTAAATCGTGCAAATAATGATTCAGATTAAAATTGGTATTATCTACCAGGTTACCGGAAAAGATAACAGTATCAGTATTGATCTGCAGCAATTGATCCAGGGAAACTTTATAATGATTACATAATATTTTTATTTCATCAAGGCCTATGGGTTTTTCTCCACGTATGCGCCTGTATGCACTATCGTTACTGATATCTAATAATTCGGCCACTTCATCTACCAGTGAAAGGTGGGCCGGTAATTTTAATTTGATGTGGTTAAAAAATAATTGCTGGGTCTGCAAAGAGTCCATAAGGTTGGTTTAAAATTTATTTATTTCAATTAAGGGTAATTGAGCAACTGTCTTTTGCATTCTATACTAAAAAAACCTGTCGGTCTTAAAGTTAGTATAATTTATACCACATTGTCAAGCCTCTTGTTCTATGGATTGGTATTTTTTACTAATCCAGAGTATGAGGTCGTATTAATCAATTTTGAATAGCCCTAGGTGCATGATAGTTTTGTTTTGTAATTGAAAAGAAACAATCCGAATCAATTATACAAAAAGAGATTACCCTAAAATTCAGCAGATGGTTACCCTTTTTATCATCCTTTACATAAAAAAGCACAAAAGTAGTTTTATAAAAACCTTAAGGCTGTTAGCTTATAATAAATCATTTTTAGTTAAGCTCGTTCTCTTATTAACGGCCACTCTCTTAGTCGGCAAGATTGCCCTTAGCCAAACCAAAAATTACCAATATGCTGTAAAGAAAGCTGGCAGCAGTATTGGGGAAATAATGCTTACCAATACCATTTTGGGTGAAGCCAACACAGTTGCGCTGGTATCTAATATTAAATTCCGGTTCCTGTTTTTATTTACTGCAACTGCCAAAGAAGAAGTGGTTTTTATAAATGGGGTTATGACTTCGTCTTCGTTATACCGGGAACAAAATGGCGATAAAAAAACCTGCCTGAAAACCAGGAAAACAGCAACCGGTTACGCATTAGCAATTAATGAAAGCAAAGAAGTTGACCTGAATATCTCATCCATAAATTACCAAACACTCAGTTTATATGTAAACGAGCCCATACTTACTCAACAGGTATATATTGATAAATACAAAAAGCTGTTAGCTATTCAGAAGATTTCTTCACATCAGTATAAAGTCGTATTCCCGGATGATAATTTCAACGAGTATTTCTACCAGGATGGAGTGTGCAGAATGGTAAAAGTGCATCAATCATTATTCAATGTACAAATTGAATTACAAAAAATATTTTAAGATGAAAAACTTTCTGATCATATATATAATCTGCATGATTGCTTTTGTATTGCTAATTGACTTAAGTAGCTATGCCACCAAAAAGAACAGCGACAAAATAATTGATACCCTATACAATGGCGGCAAAGAAAGCCTGTTGCTAAATAAGCAATTTTGGGGTATAGCTGCTTTAAGTCTTCCCGTAATTTTCTTTTTTATATCCAACCCTATAGCGCAAAAATTACTCACACTTTCATTTAATGGAAACTGGCTGTACATATGGTTCCTGGCAATTCCGCTAACCCTTTTCATTAGCGGCAAAGCTACAGCCAATCAACTAAAAAAATTAAAGGGAGAAAATACCGCCATCACAAAGCCTGCGAATGTTGTCGCCTATTTTACCGGCAGAATTATTTTTCTTTTTTTATATGAATTGTTCTTCCGTGGGGTGCTCCTTTTTAGCATTATTGCAATTGCGGGCAATGTAATTTCCACGATTATTAATGTAGCATTATACACAGCACTACATGCCTATTGTACCACAAAAGAGATAATAGCAACTATTCCATTTGGCATTGGTATTTGTTTGCTATGCATTGCTAGTAACAGTGTGTGGCCCGCCATCATACTACATATAGCAATTGCAATTACAACTGAATGCATGATTGTATTCTCTATTAAAAAAACCTATAAACTTTCTATTGTATGAAAACATTCATTACAGGAGCAACCGGCTACATCGGCAACCAGCTAGCACAAAAACTTGCCATGCAGGGAGAAGAAATAAATTTACTGGTACGTGATGTGCATGCCGCCAATCTGCCCCGTGGCAAAAACATACAATTATTTAAAGGAGATATCACAAATGTAGAAAGTATAGCGCCTGGTATAAAAGGTTGCACCCATGTATATCATTGTGCTGCCATTGCAAAGATGGCAATACCTGACAGAAAAGCTTTTTTTGAGGTAAACGTAAATGGTACAAAAAACATGTTGGAGGCTTCACGCAAGGCCAATATTCAAAAGTTTGTATTTACGAGCAGTGCTGCTGTATTTGGCCCATCGTTAAATATTCCCCTTACTGAAAACGATCCCCGGATTGAATCTTTTGAAAGTGATTATGATTTTTCAAAACACATGGCTGAAAACGTCGTAAGAGAATATGTAAACAAGAATTTGAATGCTGTAATTGTAAACCCCAGCAGGGTCTACGGACCGGGACCCGTAACTTTTAGTAATGCAGTAAACCGGTTAATAAAGCAGCTTCTGAATAAAAAAATTCTATTGCTGCCCAATATAGACGATTACCGCTCAAATTTTTGCTACATCGAGGATATTATCAACGGGCATCTGTTGGCCATGGAAAAAGGCCTGCCTGGAGAAAATTATATCCTTGGAGGAGAGAATATTTCTTACCGTCAATTGCAGGCTTCAATTTCAGAATATACTTTTAAAAAAAATCATGTTCTAAAACTTCCCGTCAATTTATTAAAAGTGCTTGCAGTCATTTACCAGGTAATAAACAGACATACGGAGCTAACTCCAGCGATGATAACCAGGCTGGCAAAACACCGGATGCTGAACAGTGAAAAAGCAATTAAAAGATTGGGCTATTGCATTACCCCATTTAAAGAAGGCATACATAGAACTATCAATCATTTAAAAAAACAACCGTTATGAAACAGGATACATACACATTAATAACAGGAGCAAGCACAGGTTTTGGAAAAGCACTTGCCTTAAATTGCGCCGAAAGGGGTCATAATCTTATACTGGTTTCGCTACCCTGCAAAGAGCTTCCTTTCCTGGCTGATTTTATCAATAGAAATTATGCCGTAAAAGTTATTTGCTTTGAAAAAGACATTTCCAGCCAAAATAATTGCTTGGAACTTTATAAAGAAATAAAAGCAGCAGGCCTGGCAGTAAACATCCTTATAAATAATGCGGGCCTGGGGGGTACAAACTATTTTGAAGATAAAGAGCTTTCATTTTACCAGCAGCAATTAGAGGTAAATGTTATGGCACCTACATTTATGAGTTATTTATTCCTGGATGATCTTAAGCACAACAGCCCTTCTTTTATTTTAAATGTAAGCAGCCTTGCGGGTTTTTTTTGTATGCCTAAAAAGCAGGTATATGGTGGCTCAAAGTCTTACCTGGTATCTTTTTCACGAAGCCTGGGGTACGAACTAAAAAAGCATAATATCTCTGTATCAGTAGTGTGTCCCGGGGCAATGAATACAACAACACAGTTAACCTATCAGCACATGATGGCCAGCCATTTATTAAAATGGTCAGTAATGAATCCTGAAGCTGTTGCATGCATTGCCATAGACAAAATGCTTCAACTGCAAAAAATTATCATTCCTGGTTTTTGGAACGGCATGATGAAAAGATTCGATTCGGTAGTACCCCAACAACTAAAACAATTTATAATAGAAGCCCAGTTGAATAAAATGGAAAATACGCTACCTAAAAAAACGGTTCCCGGCCAACGTCAATATCCTGAAGCAGCATAACGACAATTAAATCACCCTAAAATATATTTTCATGAAAACGTATTATGGACAACTAAATATAATAAAATACAATTGAAAGATTAAATTATAATCCCGTTTTTAACCGTACTGCCAATACCCTGAAAAATCAGAAAGATATATTCTCTGTATTTTAAAATCCAAAACAGTCCTACTTTATGAAAAACATTTCATTGAGTACAGATAATAGAACGCTAAGTTGTATTTTAGATAGTTTGTCGCCAGAACACCAGCTTCACCTGGTAAACGGGCGGAGGGAAAAAGGCAGTACATAAAAAACGAACCCCAGGATCTTGGGGTGCTTAATGAAGTGCATTTTTTTATTGAGCCCGATACTGGCTCTACACAGGGAAATTATACGCTTCAGTTAAATAAAGTGCAGAAGATTGAAATAATCGAACGGAATAAACAAAGAACCGCCGACAGTCATGTAACCGGGGCTATTGGTTATACATTAGGTGCTGTAGCTTTTCTAGCCTTTATTGTATCTGACGCCATTAAATGACGGCACACTGCGATTAAAATAAGCAACAAATTACAGGAAAACTATTTTAAAGATATGACAGAACTATGTGTTGCACCCATGATAAAAAATTACAAAGTATTTATAAGTGAGCCGGAAATTTATACAGTACAACTGCGCCACAACCGTTGGTAAGTGCCAGCTTAAACGAACAAAACAATAATTCCTCTCTACTACAAGCTGTAGGTGATGATGCATTACTGCTCATGAAAAACATATTTAATAACGTTGTGTGTAGATTCTGCAGCGATGTGCATGCCTGCCCTTTTTGCAATACCAAATCTTTCAACATTATCAATTGATGCGCAACAAATAAATAACACTGCCGGCTAAAGAAAACATACGCCCATTGTTTGAAAAAATAGCCTGATATCCCATGCTAACCTTCTTTTAAATAATTATTGTAAATTTGAGTTTATGCACTCAGCAGTAAAAATACTACCCCATTATACTTACGAAGAGTATTGCCTTTGGGAGGGCCGGTGGGAATTAATAGAGGGCATACCTTATGCTAGGAGCCCTGCACCATCGCCAAGGCACCAATGGATAAGCAGTAATATTAAATATGAATTAAAAGATGCTATAAAAAAATCAGGCTGCAAAAACTGCAAAGTATATGATTTTATAGATATTAAAGTTGCAGAAGATACCATACTGCAGCCAGATGCAGTTGTAGTGTGCAAGGAAATAACCAAACCTTTTCTTGATTTTCCTGCAACACTAATTGTCGAAATTCTTTCTCCTTCTACGGCAATAAAAGATCGTAATAATAAATTTACCATCTACCAGGCTCAAAAAATCCCTTACTATTTAATTATTGATGTTGATAAAAACGAAATAGAAATTTATCATTTAAAAGAAAACGGTAAATACGAACTGCAGAAAAATAATAGTGCACCGTTTTATGATTTTCATTTAGAGTCAGATTGCAGCATTGATGTAATGCTCAATAATATTTGGGAATAATTTTTTAAAAATCTTCCTTAAATAAAGAGCAGCATTCAAAAAAATGCTGCTCTTTTTATTTGCAATATTATTTATAACCTGGAGCCAAAAACTTTTTTCAAAATATCAGTCGTCCTGGCGGCAAAATTATTCCTGATGTTTAATTCTTCTTTGGCTACTAAATCAAACAATGCATCGGTAGCCCGGGCCGTTACAAAATTCGCCAGGTCTGGATTTATTTTTTTAAAAGTAGTGGGGAAATTATTGTACCTGTTTATAAGATCGCCATAATATTTTGTAGCATCAACTTTATCAAGAGATGATTGTATAACAGGTAAAAATGCTGCCATTAATTTCTGCGTGGTCTTCACTCTGAAAAAATGGGTGGCACTTGTATCTCCATTTCTTACTAACCCAATCGCATCGCTCAAAGTCATACTTTTTATAGCATCAATAAAAATCGGTTTTGCATAACCGGCTGCATCTTCTGCACCACGGTTAATTTGCAAAATGGCTTTATCAACCAGGCTGTTAAATCCAAGGTTTCTCAGGGTATTCTCTACCTTCTGTGCATCCGGGGGTAATAATATTTTGTAAAAGGCGCTTTTAAAAAATCCATCATTATTATTTAACTGCAACGCAGCTTTCACTAATCCTTGCCCCAGGGCTTCTTTAATTCCTTGCCCGGCTTCACTTTCTGTAACTCCGCCTATTCCTGCTGCACCGGGCAATTGTTTGATAACATCGCAGCTGCTAAGGCCAATACTTCCAATCAATAAAATAGTGATTATTTTTTTCATACAAAAGATTTTGTATAATATAAGCAAAACTGTTTCCAAATTAAAACCTGTCGTTGTTAAAATATGCTGTACACAAGTAATAATCGAATTCCCGCTTTGGCCCGATTTTACATTAAAAAATATAATCCCTCCTTTAACCCGGCCTGTAGCACTTCTCCCTGCACTTACTAAGCGGGGTAAGCATTCATCCCAATCCATTTAAAATTTAAAATGTAAGTATTAAGGGCTGGTTTGCTCAAAG